>CAZRHK010000032.1:0-16058 GCA_964599815.1 uncultured Bifidobacterium sp.
GAAGCCACGACCAAAGTTTGGTCACGGTGTTGAAGTCACTGCGCCAGACGGCACCGTGATTATTTGTTCATTTCATCCCAGCCAACAAAACACGTTCACAGGGAAACTTACGGAGCCCATGTTCGACGCAGTTTTCTCCCGCGCCACCCGATTGAGCGTGTAACAAAACTTGTACAAGTAGTTGTACAAGTTAAAGATTTCCCATATCCTGACGCCATGTCAGTCATCCCGCGTCAAGAAGTTCTCCCTGTTAGTGAGGCCAGGGCGTGCCTCACCGAAATCACCGCCATCTTCAGAAAAGAAGGTGCTGCATCCGGAATTGTTGTGTTCGGAAATCGGCGAGTCCCTGAAGCTGCCATCGTTCCGTACGAGATCATCGAAGAACTTGACCCAATCATTGAAGACATGGTCATCGCGGCTCGTGTTCGCGCACGGGCTGCTACTGACAACGGCGTGCGATACACGTTGGAAGAAATAGCCAAGAAGTACGGATTCGAAGACATCGATTGAACGTGGGTAAACGTCAGAGAGAAGTTCGTATTACAGACGACGCCGACAAGGACATCGGACGCCTTGACGATCTCGATCATCAACTTGGTCAACTTGCATACACAATGATTCGTCACTTGAAGACGGGTTCTGTCACCGGAGCACCACTTGAGAACCTGCCAAAGTTTGGTGATCTCTCGGACTGCCGAAAAGTGTATTTCGGTTACGGAAGTCCGCCGACACACCGAATTGTGTATCGCATCGTTAATGAAACCGTCATTGAGATTGTTGACGTTGTCGCAGTGGAGACGCGCGATGATGCGTACGTCTATTTGCTGACGGCTCTTCGTCTGCAACGTCTACCAAAAGAAACGCAAACTGAGTATCGGTCGGTGCATCAACGCATGATTGCGTCCCGTGCTGCAAAGAAAGACAAGAAGTCTTAAGCGGTAAACGCTTTCTTCAGCATTGTTGATGCCACTTCGTGTGCAGTGTTTGCATCGTCCATGAGGTGATGCATGCTGAAGAAACTGTGGAACATTCCGTAGTAACGAATGATGCTGGTGGGTACACCGTTCTCAATCAACTTGCGTCCGTATGCTTCGCCTTCATCTCGCAATGGATCATGCTCTGCCGTAATCACCAACGCCGGTGGTGCACCCACAAACAACGAATTGGGCGAGAAATATGGCGATGCAAGTGGGTCTTTCTTGTCGGTAGATGCTGGCATGTAGTGGCCAATAAACCACTCCATTGCTTGACGTGTCAAAACAGGTCCTGCTTCGTTCTCGTTGTGAGAATCAAATGACTGCGTCATGTCTGTTGCGGGGTAGATCAACATTTGGAACACCAACGGAACCGGACGTTGTTGCGCAACAATGGCGGCCAAGTTGCCACCTGCGCTATCGCCACCAACGGCGATGCGATCTGGGTTGATTCCTAACTCGCTTGCGTTGTCGTACGCCCAACGAAGCGAACACAGTGCGTCTTCTACTGCGGCGGGGTACGGATGTTCTGGCCCCATGCGGTAATCAATAGACAACACGGCATGACCAGTGCGCTGTGCAAGCGAACGACAGATGCCGTCGTGTGAATCGAGTCCGCCAATAACCCAACCACCGCCGTGGTAGTACACCAACAAGCCGGTGTTACGCGCGTCGGTGGGGTGATACAAACGAGCAGGAACTCCGCCTGCGCTGAGATCGCGGATCTCATGCATCACCTCTGGGCCAGGAATAGAACGCGATGCGTAATACGCACGGAACTCTTCTGGAGTTGATTCATGAATCACCGGGCCTCCCAGTGATGCCATGACCTCAAGAATTGCTAAAGCCTGTGGATGTAACGCCATAACGCCCCCTCTGCGTAACGAGTTACCTCACACAGTAGTCAGGCGAGAAGTGTCAGCAATTAGGCAGACGGTGCCTCTGGTGCCGGCGCGTCTGCAGCGGGCGCTGAATCGGCAGATGGTGCGGCATCTGGTGCAGGTGCCTTCTTCTTCAAAGCAGGCGTACCAACCTTCACAGTTGTTTCGGCCCAATCTGGCCAGCGGCGACGGCTGACAATGGACAAGGTGCGCAACAACTTCATTGCCACTTCGTCTTCTTGTGCAGGACGTGCTTCGATGATGCCTTCTTTGATCATTCGCTCAATGACTTCAACACCCACCTTGGTGCGAACAATGGTGAGAGTCCAGTCGTTGTCTTTACCAATTCCACCGGTGGAGATGTCTGCGTGTTCAGCGGCGAAGTCGGGACAGTTCTTGCAACCTTCACGTGTCCACTGATGGCATTCCTTCAAATCGATTTCGTGGAATGAACCATCTTTCATCCAAATTTGGAAAGCGCCCTTGATGTTCATCTTCACCATGTCTTCTTTCTTCAAGCCGTACTTTGGCTCGAAGAGTTCGGTGAAGATGGCGTCGTCGAATGTCTTGCTGCAGAGAAGTCCAATGTTGAATTGGAATGGCTTTGAGACTTTTCCAGCTTTACGGTCCCACATCACTGGTGGCGATGACACCTGGCAACCCATGCCAACGAGTGCAAGTTTGCTGAGACCCTTTTCTTTTGCGTCGCGCAATGCCAAGGGGTTTGCGCAATACGTGTAACGCGAGCCTGCGGTAGCAAGTACTTCTTCTTTTGTTTGAACAAGAACTGGTTTTGCTTTCCACTTGTCGTCATCTTCAACGCCACTGACAAGAGCACCTTCGATGTAGTTGTTGTCTAACAACCACGACAACATGGCAGTGACGAATCCACCGTCTTGGCCCTTTTCGTGTTGTGTCTTGTCGGTTGCACGAGTGAGAAGTAGTTGTTCCCAAATGCCGGCCATTTCATCGTCTTCGCGATCGCGCCCAAAGAGATGCTTGTTAGCTGCCGATTCCCAAGTACGGAAACGTGGACATGCACGCGTACATGTGGTGCATCCTTTTTCACCATGGATGCAGTTATCGAGGCCAAGTTCTTCCTCAATATGGAACGGTTTGTACTTGCCTTCTTCGTGTTCGTACCCAATGACATCGTGCGGACACGTCACCACGCAACCAGCACAACCGGTGCACAGACCAGTGTTAATGACTTCTTCGTAGAGCTCTTTCCACTGGGCTGTCCAACGTTCGGCCTTGGCAGGGGCATCTGGTGTCATCGTCATACAACGAGACTAGGGCTTAGATGGCTGCGGCTCCATGTTCGCCTGTACGGATGCGAACAATCTGCTCCACATTGGTGACCCATACCTTGCCATCGCCAATCTTGCCGGTGCTGGCGGCTTTGACAATCACGTCCACCACGCGGTCGACATCTGCATCGTCAATCACGAGTTCCATCTTCATCTTGGGGACGAAATCAATTTGGTACTCAGATCCGCGGTAGGTCTCTGTGTGGCCGCCTTGGCGCCCGAAACCCTTTACCTCAGAGACGGTCATGCCATGCACGCCCGCACCCTTCAGCGCTTCTTTCACGTCGTCCACCTTGAAGGGTTTGATAATTGCTGTCACGAGCTTCATGTCTTCATTCTGCCTTTCTTATTGGGGTACACGTGTCACTGATATGCAGATTCTGCATGCTGGCTTTGGTCAAGACCAACGAGTTCGTCTTCTGTGCTGACGCGAAGGCCAATTGTTGCATCGATTGCCTTTGCGATAATCCAGGTCACCACGAAGGAGAACACGATGGTGGCTCCAAGTGCAACCAACTGATCAATCAACAAGTCGGCACCGCCGCCGAAGAAGATTCCGTCAAAGCCAAGGGAGTTGACCTTTGTGTCTGCGAAGAATCCAAGAAGGATTGCACCCAGGATTCCGCCAACAAGGTGAACCGCAATGACGTCGAGGCTGTCGTCGAAACCGAACTTTGTCTTCAGTGACAATGCGAGGTAACACACAACGCCGGCGATGAGTCCAATGATGACTGGTGCAAACCCGCCAACGAATCCAGCACATGGTGTGATGGCAACAAGACCGGCAACTGCACCAGATGCAGCACCAAGTGTTGTTGCATGACCTGCGCGCAGTTTTTCAACAATCAACCAACCACACATGGCTGCAGCTGCTGCGAGGTGTGTATTGACGAGTGCTTGTGCAGCAAGTCCGTTTGCACCAAGTGCAGATCCGGCGTTGAAGCCGAACCATCCGAACCACAGGATGCCGGTACCAAGAATGGTGAATGGCAAGTTGTGTGGTGGCATTGCTTCGCGTGGCCAGCCTTTGCGATTTCCAAGAACAAGAATCACTGCAAGTGCTGCAACACCAGCGTTCACGTGAATAACTGCGCCACCAGCGAAGTCAAGTGCACCGCGCTTGAACAACCAACCGTTCGGGCTAAACACCCAGTGAGCAACTGTCGGATACACAATCACGCCCCACACGCCAATCAACACGGCGTACGCGGAGAACTTCAGACGATCTGCTGTTGCGCCAGTGATGAGTGCTGGCGTAATCACGGCGAACATCATCTGGAATGCAAAGAACACCATGATGGGAACAACAAGTCCGAAGTCGCCGGTGTAACCAGGAAGTTCGGCGATGGTGCCGAGATCTTTCAAGAACAAGAAATCAAAGTTGCCGATGTAGGCGTTGTCGCCACCGAATGCGAGTGAGAAGCCAATTGCAGCCCACAACACACTGATGAGTCCCATGGAAAAGACGTTCTGCATCAACATGCCAAGAACATTCTTTGATCGAACCATTCCTCCGTAGAAGAAGGCAAGGCCTGGTGTCATGAACGCAACAAGCGCCGTGGACACTAAGACCCACGCGGTGGCTCCGGTATCGATATCTGCTGCAAACAGCATCTGAATCTCCTAGGGGATGGGGGATAGTGATGCAGACGCTAAAAGTGGAGTGTTTCGTCAATGTTTCCGAATGGTGAAAGGACGCATAACGCAAACAACCCGCGCCACCACCTCGTTGTGGCGACGCGGGCTGTCCGCAGATAAGGAGTTGTTAGAGGCGTCCGCCGCTGAACTCTGGGTAGGCAAGGACTCCCATTTCTGGAAGGTCGAGGCCTGCGATTTCATCTTCTTCTGCAGAACGAATGCCACCCTTGGTGAGCTTGTTCTGAATCTTGAAGAATCCGTAGGCAATTGGGAAGATCACGCCGAGGATGACCACCACGCCGAGTGCTTGTGCACCAAGTTGGCCCCAATCACCCTTGATGATTCCTTCAATACCCTTTGAAGAAGATCCGTTCCAGCCGGCGCCGTAGCTGCCGTTGGAGAAGATTCCCACTGCCAAGGTTCCAAAGATGCCGTTCATCATGTGAACTGCAATTGCGCCCACTGGATCGTCAATCTTGAACTTGCGCTCTACGACAAACACAGTTTCGATTGCAAGTACTGCTGCGATGATTCCAATGACAGCTGCAGCCCATGGAGCAATGAATGCACATGGTGCGGTGACTGCTACAAGACCGGCCAACATGCCGTTTGCCATCATGCCTGGATCTGGCTTGCCAGTGCGCTTCGTGATGTAGAACATCGCGGTCACTGCGCCGAATGCGCCAGCAATTGCAGTGTTGGTTGCAACTGTTGCGAATTGAACGTCTGTTGCTGCGAATGTTGATGCAGCGTTAAAGCCGAACCAACCGAACAACAGAATGAATGTTCCCAACATGGCCATTGGAATGTGGTGACCAGGAAGTGCACGCGGCTTTCCATCTGCACCGAACTTGCCAATGCGTGGTCCAATAACAATTGCGCCTGCAAGTGCGGCTACGCCGCCAACTGCGTGAACAACACCGGATCCTGCGAAGTCAACGTAACCAGCGCCAAGTCCCATGGTGTCCCATGTCTTTGACAACCAGCCGCCGCCCCATGTCCATGCTGCGAACAATGGGTAATAGATAGCGCCGCAAAAGACGCCCCAAATGGTGAAGCTGCTCCACTTCCAACGCTCTGCCATCGAACCTGTTGGAATGGTTGCAACAGTGTCCATGAAGGCAACCATGTACAGGAACAAACCAAGCAGTGCTGGTGTGATGGTTCCAGATGACATTGCCCATCCGCCTTGGAACAAGAAGATCCAGTTGCCACTGCCAATGAGTGCTTCACCCACTGGTTGTTCGAGGCCGATACCAGCGAAGCTAAACCCACCAAATGCGAATGGGAATCCGACGAAGAAGAATCCGACGAATCCCAAGCCAAAGATGGCGAAGTTTGTTGCAACAACGTGTGCTGCGTGTTTTGCACGACAGAAGCCGGTTTCAACAAGCGCGAATCCCGCTTGCATGAAAATGACCAGCATTGCGCCGATAACAACCCACAAGAGGTTGATCTGTGTGCCGAGTACTTGTACTTCAGATTGCATTGGTGCCCTCTTCTCCTGTTCGAATACGTACGAGACGTGAGATGTCGGTGACCCACACTTTGCCGTCACCGATCTTTCCTGTATTTGCTGCGGCGCGAATTGCATCAACAACCGCGTCCACTTGGGCTTCGTCTACAACGAGCTCCATTTTCACTTTTGGCACGAAATCGATTGCGTACTCACTACCGCGGTATGTCTCGGTGTGTCCGCCTTGACGGCCAAACCCTTTGACTTCCGAAACGGTCATGCCTTGCACGCCTGCCGACTTCAGTGCGTCTTTCACATCGTCCACCTTGAAAGGCTTAACGATTGCCGTGATCAACTTCACTGGATTCTGACTCCTTATGTTTGTGTCACTCGAAAGTGACTCTGCGAGAGTCGCTATTGCAACTGGTCACAAGGTACGGAGCTCAGATTTCACAACTGTCGCCTAATTGTTTCAGGAGTGTGGCGATTTCGTAGGTGTGTGAACGCTGTGTAAACGGCTACGACAAATAGCTATTCACGCGTTGAAGTGCGCCATCGGTGATTTTGCGCCCATGTCGTGTGGAGACTTCAAAACGGTCAGCCACATTCCCATCTCTAGTGGTGATGCGGGCGTGGTGAACGTTGATGTTTGCCTTTGCAAAGGCTGCCGCAACAGCCTGTATGAGTCCGGGCTGATCCTGGCCAGACACGGTGACCACGCTGTGCCACGGGTGCGCCTCATTGTCGAGGTTGAACGTGAGGGCCGCTGCGTTGCCTCGCAAGAGTCGACGTGGGTCTGTGATGCGCTTACGCAAACGGTTTTCGAGTTCAAATGCAAGTTGAGGTGCATGAGGTTGTTGCGAACTACGTACAACGAATGAGTCAAGCACTGCGCCATCTGGCCACGTAGCGAGATCTGCGTTCACAATTTCAAGACCGCGTTCAGCTAAGACTGAACAAATTCTTGCCAATAAGCCGCGCATGTCGCGTGTAGCGATGTCTACTTCCCATTCGTTTGGAACTGCTGTGGGGTAAACGCCAACGCGTACATGGCGCGGTCTTGGTGCAGGTTCCACCAACGTTGCATGCCGTACAAGAATCTCTGGTTCATGGGCCAATAGATACACAGCAGCACCGTGACGCAAACGTTCAATCACATGTTCATTGTCCGTTAGTGCAATGGCATCTCGACGACGAACTTCAACTAGCGAATCCTCTGATCCTTCAATGAGTTCGGGATGTGCAAGAAGCCCCTGCACGCTTGTGGTGATGTCAATCAATACAGAGAACTGCCAGTCCTGCAGGTCACCCTTTGCCTCCGTGAGAAGTCGGCACCGTTCCACCATAAGAGGGGTGGCGAGAAAACCGGCCAGTTGTGCCAGCACACGATTGTTTGGTTCGTACGGCTCAGTGGTGCACGCGGTGTAGAGAAGTGAAGATGCGGACAACAAGGCAAGCGTGTCGTTGCGGACTGAATTGTCAAGTGACAAACGATCGAGAATGCCTGACACATCGTGACTATCTGAGAAATCGGCGATTAAAGCTGCCAACAACAGTGATGCATCGGATGGGGCAAGGCGACTCGTTGACTTACGTAAAGACTCAAGAATTGGAGTTTGCGCCAAATGTGTGGGGTCAAGTTCGGATGCATCTCCGCGACGTGCGTGAATTGCATTCTCAATTTCGGGAAGTGCACGTTGTAGAACGCTGGTGACTTCCAGGAATCGCCACGAACGTGTATTGCCTCTCATAAGAAGGTCAAGGAAAAGTTCTGTTGAGTGCGAATCCCACGAAAGAGGTGTGTTTCGTTGAGCGTGCATCCAGTCAAGCAAGGCGGAGTCTGGCTGAGCATGCGCAGCATGAAGTGATGCTTCTAGCGCAAGGGGAAGAACTTGCGCCACAGGAGGATGGCCGTGCAGTTGAACTTCTCCGTTGATGAGACGAATCCAGCCGCCTACGGGCTCGTCTGTGTCGGAGTCGGCAGATTCAAGAACTGATGCAGCATCATTCGATGCAATTCGCCAGCGAAGAAGTGGAGGCGTGATGACAGTTGTTACGAGAACTACGAGAAGAACAACGGCGTACAGATCATCATTGAAAACTCCGACCGACACACCAATTGATGCAAAGATCAATCCCACTTCGCCGCGCGGAACCATGCCAAAACCGATGACCAATTTGTCTGTGTTGGTTCCAAATGCGCCTACAGCGGCCAGCATTTTTCCAGCCACAGCAATAACAGACAAGATTGCGGCGACAAGTAGGACGTGCCCATTAAAGAACTTGGTGACGTCTGTATCGATGCCAATCTGCATGAAGAACACGGGAATGAAGATGCTTCCTACCACTGCAAAATCGCGTGCGATGCGATCATGATGTTCTGTGCGCGCCAGGGCAGTGCCGGCTACGAAAGCACCAATAATTGGGGCTAACTTCGCACCACTTGCCGCTGCAGAAAATGCAAACGTAACGCCGGCTGCAATAACCCCAACAGTTGCTGGTGATGACGCACGAGTTCCAATCCATTTTAAAAGTTTTGGCAACACCAGCAAACCAATGGCGCCAGCAACAACTAGGAAACCAACTGCAAGACCAATAGTGCTGGCTAGCCCTGCTGCATCTATGGACCCTTGCTCTACGACGCGGGTCACAACAGTGAGGATGATGAGGCCAAGAACATCGTCTGCAACAGCGGCGCCAAGAACTATTCGAGCCTCAGTTGATGCGAGCGCTTTCAAATCTCCAAACACTCGAGCGGTGATGCCAACGCTTGTTGCAGCAAGCGCCGCACCTAGGAATAGCGACGCATTGAGGGACTCTCCAAGAATTCCGCCAGCTGCAATTCCAGATGACATGGGAAGCGCCACGCCGAGAATTGCAACGATGAACGACGAACGTCCCACACGGCGAAGTTCATTGAGATCCATCTCAAGTCCCACTTCTGCCAGCAGAACAATCACACCAACTTCAGCGAGAATTCGTAACGCGTCACTGGGGTCAACAAGGCCAAGGGCAGATGGGCCGATGAGAATGCCGGCAGTAATTTCGCCGAGCACCGCTGGAATGCCAATTCGTTCGCAAACTTCAGATGCCAATTTCGCCACAACGAGGACAATGGCAAGCGTGGTGAATATTTGACCGAAATCAACACCTTGCGCTGCGGCAAGTACCACGGAATTCACGACTGTCTGTCTACCTGACCCGCTAGAAGATTCTGTGCTGACGCCACACCTGCGTCGGTCAGCATCCACCCGCGTTGGCGCACCGTGGCAATGGAGTTCGGCCCAAGAATGCGCCGCAACGCCACAATGCAGACATCTACACGGCGGTTCGTGAGGCTCTCCACTGCGGCCAGGCGCATCAAGGTGTCGCGACTAGTGATGCGGCCTTCTTGTTGCAACAGGGCATCAAGGATTCGTCGGTCAACGGGCGACAGGCTGGCCAGGGGGTCCGGGGCGGTCATGGCTTCACCGTACGGTGGAAATTTTTCAGGGTTGTTCGCCCCTTGTGAACGGTGTGTGAACGGACACACCGCCTCAATTGGTGGAAATCGCCGCGGAGGCGACAGAATCGGAACTCATGGAACTCACCTATGCCCCCGAAGACGAAAAGTTCCGCGAAGAGATTCGCGCCTGGTTGAAGGAGAACCTCCCACAGGGTTGGTTCGACAAAGACTTTGAAATGTCAAACGAAGAGCGCAAGAAGTTCAACGATGAATGGCCAAGCAAGTTGTTTGCTGGCGGTTGGATCTGCGCAACGTGGCCAAAGGAGTACGGCGGCAAAGGTCTCACCACAATGCAAGGTGTTGTTCTTGCAGAAGAGTTCGCAAATGCGAAGGCACCAATGCGCGCCGACTTCTTCGGCGACACGCTTGTTGGTCCAACACTGTTGCAGTGGGGTACTGAAGAGCAGAAGAAGGAATTCCTTCCGCAGATTTTGAATGGCACCATGCGTTGGTGTCAGGGATTCTCCGAGCCCAACTCCGGTTCAGACCTTGCAAGCTTGAAGACTTCTGCAGTTCTCGACGGTGACGAATGGGTCATCAACGGCCAGAAGGTGTGGACCACACAAGGTCACCACGCCGACTACTGCTTCTTGCTCACACGTACAGATCCAGATGCACCAAAGCACAAGGGCATTTCGTACTTGTTGGTTCCAATGAAGCAACCAGGTGTTGAAGTTCGTGGAATTGTTCAGCCAGACGGAACCGCAGAGTTCTGTGAAGTGTTCTTCACCAACGCACGTTGCCCGAAGGACAATGTTGTTGGTGGCGTGAACAACGGTTGGGTTGTTACAAACTCCACCCTCGCGTTCGAGCGCGGCATGAGCGCAACTACCGGTTACCGCCGTTTCGAGTCTGAGTACAAGGCAATGGTTCGCGGTGCCAAGGAAAACGGCGCCATCAACGATCCAAAGATTCGTCAGCGCCTCATGAACTACTACACCAAGATTCAAATCTTGAAGATCAATGGTTTGCGTTCGTTGTCCACCACATTGATGGGCAAGAAAGATCCAAGCATGGCTGCACTTGGTGCAACCAACAAGATGTTCTGGACCGAAATGCACAAGGAAGCAATGGAACTTGCGCTTGACATTTCAGGTGCAAACGCCATGTTGGTGGACTATGCAATGGGCGATGGCAACTGGCCAGGAACTGCACGCGAAAAGCGTCGTGAGGGTTACCCAGTCAGCAGCATGATGTCTGCATTCTTCTTCTCACGTTCAGAAACAATTTGGGGCGGAACAAGCCAGATTCAGCGAAACATCGTTGGTGAGCGCGTTCTTGGTCTTCCAAAGGAACCAAGCAGCAAGTAAGAACGACCGTGCCTGCCGAACAACGTTTTTCGCGGGCACGTCTTCATACTCCTTTTGGAGAAATCACAGTTGTGGCGTCAGATGCTGGCGTTCGCTATGTGATGTTTGAAAACGACGCACATCCAAAGTCGTTTGCAAACATGGTTGTGGTTGACGACGAAAAACATCATGTTGTTTCGTCTGCGGTAACACAGTTGCACCAGTACATTGCTGGCGATCGAACATCTTTTGATATTCCTCTCGACCTTGTTGGAACAGACTTTCAGGTACAGGCGTGGCGAGCGTTGGCAGACATTCCATTTGGAACAACGGTGTCGTACGCGCAACAGGCGCAGTCAATTGGGCGACCAACTGCGACACGTGCCATTGGTGCTGCCAACGGTAGAAATCCGGTGGTGGTGTTGTTGCCGTGCCATCGCGTGATTGGTGCAGACGGTTCGTTAACTGGCTTTGGTGGTGGATTGCCGGTGAAGAAGTGGCTTCTCCAGCATGAGACAGATGTGTTGTCTCGTGTGTCGCCTTCGCGCGCCTAGGGTGTTGTCATGGCGTTTGTGTCTTCAGTTCTTGCAATAGTTCTCATCGTGTTGTGTGCACTGTCTGCACTCATGGACTTTGTGCGTCCACCACAAATTGTTCAAACAATGAGCCGTCTCAAGATTCCAGCACAGGCATTACCTGTATTGGGCGCCATCAAAGTGGTGTTATGTCTTGGACTCGCCATTGGCTTTTCAAGTTTGACAATTGGTCGGTTAAGCGGAATCGCCTTGTGTGTGTATTTTGCTGTTGCAACAACAACACATACTCGCGTGAAAGATCCGTTCAAAGACACACTGCCAGCATTCACACACTTGGTGTTGTCTGTGTTGTACACGCTGGTGATGTTTGCGCGTTAACAAAATCACGCAGTTCACTAGTTGATTAGCTCTTGAACTTGTCCCACTCTGAATCGTCAAGACCAAGCTTCTTGTAACGCTTCGAGATCCACAATGGAACTTCCATTGGTTCGCCTGCTTCAATTCCATGAACCATGTCGCCGTTCTCGTCCCACATGTGGCATGTGTTGAGATTCATGGCGTACGAACGGCGACGCATTTCTGGCGTCATGTCTGCGCGTGCCATTGGTTTCATGCCGCCATTGGTCTTTGCACGCATAGACCAAATGCTCTGGATCGCTACTGGCGCCATGGCAGACAAGAGTGCACCAATGTGAGTGCAGCCTCGTGGGCCGCCAAAGAGTTCTTTTACTTTTGAGTTAAATCCGCGCGCGATAGACAGGCCAACGAGTTTTTCATATGCAGGTTCAATGTCTGTGCAGTGAGTGTGTGGTCTCTCGTGGAATGTGGCTGACGCCTTCTCAATGACAAGGTCTGGGAACGTCAATTCCAAGTCCACCACCATGTGGTGCACCCATAACACCTCGGGGTCATGCGCTACATATAGGCCAGCTGGTTTTTCATCAACAACAACACCGCGCAATAGAAATCGATCGTCAGAAAGTTTGTATGCACGCACTTCGTAGCGGCGCGTATGTATAAGTGCGCTGCCTTCGGGTGCTGGGGGGAATGGATCTGGTGTTGACACGCCTCTAACTGTGGCAGAGAGTGAACTTGTTAGGCGAACCGAACGAATTAACACAATGAAAACAGTGCTAATTCAGTGACGATAAACACAAATACTTTCGGAACTTTTAGGAATTCCTAACACGACTCTCACGCCTAGCGTTGCTCTTAACACAGAAATGTGTGAGGGAGAGAAAATACAAATGGCAACAGAGAAGAACAAGAATCCGTTCCTTGAAGCTGGGAACATGATGTTTTCATTAATGATGTTTGCGGTCATTGCGATGATTGTTTCTATAGGAGCAATCGGAGTCGTGTCGGTTGCGAAGGGAAGTGGCGCAACGGCTAGTACAGGTGGGGGAACCGTTAACGTTCAGGTGACACTGACTGAGTTCGCTGTGTCTTTTAGTCCCGAAACAGTGCCGCCGGGAAACATTGTGCTGAACGTTCACAATGCAGGCGCTGTAGAACACAATCTTGCTGTTCCCACTCTGAACAAGCGCACTCCGAACATTCCCTCTGGTGGGCATGTCCTGTTAGAGCTTGGAAATCTCAACAGTGGATTTGAAGTCATCTGTGAAGTGGCAGGTCATGAATCTGCTGGAATGAAAGCAACGCTGAATATCAGCTCTGATGCCAGTGCCACAACAGACACCACTCCAGCATTGATGACACCGGAGCAAATGGACAAAATGATGGAAGAGGTTGCTGCAAAATTCGGAAAAGTCACCACAAAGGGTGAGTCCGGAACAGATATGGAACCCGTGGTCACTGACGATGGGTTTAAGCAGTTTGACCTCACTGCAAAAATTGTCGATTGGGAAGTTGAGCCAGGAAAAATTGTGAAGGGTTGGGCGTACAACGGTCAAATCCCCGGACCAAATCTTCGTGTCAATGTTGGCGACAAAGTTCGAATTCGATTGAAGAATGAACTGACTGAATCAACGTCAATGCACTTACATGGCGTGCGCGTTCCTAATGCAATGGACGGCGTCGATCCATATACGCAAAAGGCCATTAAGAGTGGCGAAACCTTCGACTATGAGTTCACTGCTATTGAGCCTGCAGTTGGTATGTACCACTCACACCACAACGCACAAGTCCAGATCCCAAATGGCCTTGCAGGTGCCATCATCATCGGTGACTGGAAAGCAATCGCACAGCGAGCTGCTGGATCGCGTTTGAAGGACGACAAAGACGGGAAAATCGACCAAGAAGTTGTGATGACGTTGAATGACTCCGGCAACATCGGGTTGTCTTTGAATGGAAAGTCATTCCCAGCCACCGCGCCCTACACCGCAAAGGTGGGCGAGACCATGTTGGTGCACTATTACAACGAAGGTCTCATGAGCCATCCCATGCACATGCACCAACCACATGGATTGGTTGTTGCTCGCGACGGTAAGCCGCTTGAGAGCCCTTTCTGGTCGGACACCATCTCTATTGCACCTGGTGAACGTTGGACGGTTGCGTACACAATGCTTGACCCAGGCGTGTGGGCATGGCATTGCCACATCCTCACCCATGCTGAAACTCCAGAAGGCATGAAGTACATGGTGACGGCAGTCATCGTGAGTTAAGTCCCCCTAGGCAAAGAGGGCTCGGCGCGGGAGGTGCCGAGCCCTCTTTGTTGTTTCATACACATGTTTATTGATGTGGTCGGGCAGAATTGATGAGTGACCACATTGAAAGACACTCTGAAGAACGACCTCACTTCCGCCATGAAGTCCGGCAACGAGTTGGCCAAGTCAACGTTGAGAATGGCATTGTCAGCAATTTCAAATGCTGAAGTTGCAGGTGACGAGGCAGTGGAACTCACCGATGAACAAATCATCAAGGTGTTGCAAGCAGAGTCAAAGAAGCGTGCAGAATCTGCCGAGTTGTATGAACAAGCAGGACGCACAGATGCAGCAACGAAAGAGCGAGCTGAAGCAGAGATCTTGGCCGCCTATCTTCCTGCCGCAATGTCAGACGATGAACTTGCGTCGGTTGTTGCAGACGAAGTACAGAAAGCTGCCGCTGCTGGTAACAGTGGAATGAAGGCAATGGGTTCAGTAGTGAAAGCGGTGCGCGAACGGGTTGGTTCATCTGCAGATGGTTCCAAGATTGCAGACCTCGTGAAATCTGCACTTGCACAATGACAACTCCTGGTCCAGAACTTCACCCGTTGTCCTCACACATGCAACGGCTGTCCTCGGCCATGCGTCGCGCGTTGAAAGCGATGTATCACGTTCATCCCTCGCACGAAGACGAACGAATTGCCGAACTTGCCGAGTCGTTGGCAGACGAACTCGATGCTGCAGGCACCTTGGGTCTTGGTCAAGAATCGGCCGTTCGCTACACACGCAGTCCGTTAAGCGGCGAGATGAACCCCATCGCCCCACCAGTCACATATGAATATGGCGACATGAGTATCACCGCCCATGTTCGATTTCATGAGGGGTATCAGGGTCCGCCCGCATGTGTGCATGGCGGCATGGTGGCGGCATTGCTAGACGACGCGTTGGGTCGCACGCGCCATCTCACGGGACGAAACTGCGTGACTGGCAGCCTGGACATCACATACAAGCGACCTACTCCGTTGAATGCAGACCTTGTCGTGGAAGCCAGAATTGACGAGATTCACGAACGTAAGTTCCTGGTGACCGGTGAGATTCTGCATGATGGGGAAGTAACGGCTTTCGCCAAAGCGGTCTTTGTTTTCTTGAATGATGAAAAATTCAATGCACTCGTTTCTGATGCACGAGATGCGTCTCGGAAATAGCACACTGTAGGGAAGTTAAGGCCTGACATTTTTGGGGGACATCATGTCGAACGAACTCATTCTCGACTCACTACGACGTCGCATGCGTGCGTTGTTTTCGTTGTACGAAGATGCAACATCAACAATGACGTTGGAACATGTGAACCATCGTGAAAAAGCGCGAGTGATGCCTATTGCATTCTCGTTATTTCATTACGTAAACATGATTGATGCGTCGTTGATGATGTTGAACGGTGAACCATTCCTGTGCAATGACGACATTCTTGATGCCATCAACCCTGAAGTGCGCGACCACGGCAAACATCGCACCGTTGATGAAATGGATGTTCAGCAAATTGGTAACTACGAGGCGTTTCTTGACTATATGAATCAAGTGTTTGCACGAATTGAGAACTGGCTAGCCACTCTCGACCCAGCAGAGCTTGACCGCTTGGTTGTTCCGCGACCATTCGGGCCACAAATTGCCAGCACATTCTCCGCTCGTGTTGCTGGTCCAGAGGGCATCAAAGTCTTGGACGGCGTGGAGTGCTGGATTTACCAGCACGGCCTTCGCCACATGGGCGAGATTGAACTTGCACGCTCCTTCGTGGGGCTGCAAGGCATGACCAGTTGAGGGCGATGTAGTTCACGCACAAATGTGGCGCCCACGGCAGGAATTGAA
>CAZRHK010000033.1:0-15861 GCA_964599815.1 uncultured Bifidobacterium sp.
TGCGTTGTCTTTCCTGTAGCCATGCGGTCACGCTATCGAGAATGAATGAGAATTAGCCGCGCAACAGACGTAATGCTTGACGCACAAGGGAGTCCACGAGCGATTCATGTTCTTCAATGGATGAAGGCAGCAAAACAAAGCGGCCATCTGAATCTTGCGTGGCGATGGGTCGCGTGCGCGGACCGCTTCCGAAGGTCTTCTTCTGTTGTGACTGATAGTCAGCCCAGCCCATTAGTTGAAAGAGAATGAGATTGCGTTCTTTTTGTGTGAGTTCATGTTCTGCAGTAATGACGTGCAGTGACGCCAATGCAAGTTGTGCGCCTTTTTTCGCAGACTCCACCCACGGCCGCAGTTGTTCATCTTCCACAACGAGGTCGCTCATGGACAACCACCATTCACGCGAAGGCTGATCACCTGGCCAATGCGCATCGGTTGGATAGGCGGTGGCTTCAGCAATCAATAGAAGATTCTTATCGTTCACGTACTCATTCCATGCAGCAATCGGGTCTTCGCCGTGACTCCATGCGGCAGCAGAAACAAGAGTCGGTAGCGATGCTTCAAATTCTTCCATCGGATTCCATAGGAAACCTGAACAGTGTGCAAGAAGTGTTACGTCTCTTCCGGAGAAAGGACCGAGGTGCAAGTGTTGGCGCATTCGCGCATCATTGACTGGTGTGTTATCCCACACCAATGGTTGACGACCGCCCGTAACGCTTGCTCGTGTCACTGCGTCTTCCCATGAGATGCTGTCGGTCACCACTGTTGGCCCCGTCCACATCACTTCAATGTCTGGATGCAGACCGGTGCACAGTGCTGTGAGATATGCGGACGCGTTGGTTCCTGCATAGTGAGTTGGAACTATCCATACTGGAACCGCAAAATGGTTCGCTACTGCATTAGCCAGTAATTGGTGCTGTGATGCCGCGTGCAAGACCGGCAAATCATCAAAGCACAATGCAATCGCTTGACAACCTGCATTAATTGCTGGGGTTAGTTTTCCAATAACTTGTTCCGAAGTAGCCGAATCACCCGGAGTGAGACCAACTGCGCAAGTGACGCCTTTTTGTCGATGTGATAACTCGGCAAATTGTTCAATCTCGGCACTAGTAAATGGTTCGTTCCATTGATCACGATGGCGCGGCTCTAACTTCGCAGCCCATACATAGGTATTCCAACCTGATTGAGAGATGAAATCTATACACGCGAGGCGATTGTCGTGTGACCACGGGGTGCCGTAGAAACCTTCAATGACACCGAGAATTTTTTGACTGGTCACTGCTCTAAACCAACGAATTGATGCAGCGTGATTCCAGATTTCACAGCACCATCAAGAATGTCTGCGTTGGGAAGCGATGCTTGACCAAGATTGTGCACACCTGGCGTGACCGTATCTGTTGTGAGGGCTAGTGCAGTGTGTGCCGCAACAACTCCGGCAATGGTTCCCACTTTGTCTGCGATACCAACAATCTCTACATGACGGCGTCCGTGCCTTACGCCGCGCACTTCAACACGAAGCGCACCTTCCAAACCTTCTGCGTGTGGTGTGCGCAACATTGGGAGACGCGCGGTCAGTCGATCTCGTCTTGTTGCAGAAATGCGCGATGTGATCCGTTGCAATGCTGGTTCGAGACGTTGCATTAACAATGGTTCTGGGGATGCAAAGCGATAACAGTCGCGCGCACCAACGGGGTCTGGGAACCAACAGAGCTCTCGCCCACTGCCCGCTGGGCGTTGCAACCATTCGCCGTCATGCCAACCAATGGACAGACCACGTAATGATTCGTGATGTTGACGAGCACACATTGGTCCGCCTGTTCCATGAACGGCGGTGTGCACTTCATCAATAGATTCGAAAGCTCGGCGCATGTGGCTCACCAACAAACCGGACATTCCGGGTGAACAAGACACACCTGCAACAACTGCTGCTCGGCGTGCCTCTGCGCGCTCTTGTAAATCACAGATTGCCAGTACGTCTTCCAAATTGTCGCTAGTGGAGACCACTGAAATTCCCTGCGCAATAAACAAAGACGCCAACGAAGAATGACGCTCGCCAGTTGCAAGAATCACTACGGAACAGTCGAAGAGATCTGCTGCTCTTTGCAATGACGCAACGCGAACATTGTGTTGTCCGGTATGCAAAGTAAGTGCCGCGCGAGATCCCACAATGCCGTGGCCAACAATGCCAATCGAAGGCGACGATGTCTGCGACATGGGTTATCGCTGCGGGGTGACCTCGCGCCACCCACCTTGCTGTGGTGCAACGACACCTTTGGTACGGCGGCGAAGGACTCCGGCCACCATGCCAGCGATGGAAATAGCGAGGAGGACTTGGCGAATGAATTTCACACTGGCCTCCTTCTGTGGGGCGGCGCCCGGCCCGAACGGCCGGGGCGGTAGTGGTGGGGCTAACAAGAATCGAACTTGTGACCTCATCCTTATCAGGGATGCGCTCTAACCGACTGAGCTATAGCCCCTTGCGGGACTTATGACTCTATCTGTGAGGTTGGCCGGGCTCAACCGGCCGGGCCACCACTTCTTCTTCCAAGACGGTGACCCGAACGCCCCCCACCAGCTCGGTGATGAGGTTAAAAACAACGGCTCCCAGTACCCAGACCCCTGTGCCAAGGGCAATCCCGAAAAGCCCCAGAATGGCAAAGGATCGGAATAGTTCAGCCCCTTTGAAGGTGAAGGAGTCCCAGCCGAACGACTCGAGGAACTGCTCCACGTTGTCAATGGTTCCCGTAGCGCTGCCCACATTCCACAACAAAAGACCCGTAATGAGCACCACCACATACAACGCGGCGTGGAAAACAAGACCTACCTTGAAAACGCTCCACGTATCGATGTCGCGAATGGTGCGGGTGACTCTGCGGACGCGGCGACGCGATGCTGTTGAGTCGGCGGTACGGGACATGTCACGAGCGTAGTGAGTGAACAGACCCCAGATGGGTCACATGGGATGCACTGCCGTGGCAACTGCATGTAGTCCACGTTGCGCCACTTGAACAGTGACGGTGTTGTTGGTGCGACGAATAGACACCACCGTCACATGCAGTGAGCGCGCAAAACGCGCAGCCTTTTCATCGCCGTGGTCTGCTGCAGCTAATGCAATGGAGTCTGCATGTGTTTGTACTTCTGCACGTCCGTGGATAGTCGCAGTGATACGAGTGAGAGAACCGACGCCTAGAACCGTGACGGCCAACCACACCACAGACAACAGCGCAATGCTGCCGCGAGATTTACTCTTCGTCTGCGGCGAGAATTGGTGCAACCGAAGCAACAACAGATCCGTTGTCGAGGTTCATAAGGCGCACACCAGTTGCGGCGCGTCCTTGACTGGAGATCTGCTTGACCTCGGTTCTCATTGCAACACCGTTTGATGCCACAGCAACAATTTCATCGTCAAGACCAACCATGA
Organism: uncultured Bifidobacterium sp.; assembly: GCA_964599815.1. Lineage (GTDB taxonomy): Bacteria > Actinomycetota > Acidimicrobiia > Acidimicrobiales > Ilumatobacteraceae > UBA2093. The sequence goes on from CAZRHK010000033.1 coordinate 3,419, forward strand.
ATGCGGCAACAACTTTGCCCTTCTTGTCGGTGATCTTCACGCCGATCACGCCTTGCGTTCCGCGACCCTTACGTGGGAAGTGCGCAATTTGTGTGCGCTTTGCATAACCAGCATCGGACACGATGAGCAATGCGTCATCGTCGTGACCTGGATCTGCAGACACCACTTCGTCGCCCGCACGTAGTTTCATTCCGCGAACACCAGCTGCGGTGCGACCCATGGGGCGCACCTCTTGCTCGTTGAAACGAATGACTTGACCAGAACGACTGATAATGAAGATGTCGTCATCGCCAGAGGTTTCAATAACGCGAACCAGTTCGTCGCCATCTTTCAAGTTCAACGCAATGAGTCCATCGCGACGGCTGGAGTTATATGCATCGAACGCAGTCTTCTTCACTTGACCAGCCTTGGTAACGAAGAACAGGAAGCGTTCGCCAGGGAATTCGCGCGTATCGATAATGGCTTGCACTGTTTCACCGGCTTGCAATGGCAAGAGGTTGACAATAGGAATGCCTTTTGCGGTGCGCTCGCGTTCTGGAATATCTGCGGCGCGCAACTTGTAGACGCGTCCACGATTAGAGAAGAACAGCAGGTACGCGTGGGCGGTTGTGAACAACACGCGACGCACAATGTCGTCTTCTTTGAGTGTTGCACCCTTTACACCACGACCACCTCGTGCCTGTGCACGGAATGAGCTTGCAGGAACAGCCTTTACATACTGTGCCTGTGTCATCACGATGACGAGTTCTTTATCGTCCACCAAGTCTTCCAACGCCATGTCGCCAGAGTCATTGATGATCTTGCACACGCGGTCGGTGGCGAAATCTTTGCGCACTTCAGCCAATTCGTCTTTGATAACGCCGCGTAGTTTTGCATCGGACGCAAGAATTGATTCGTATTCCTTAATGCGTGTTTGCACATCGGCCAATTCTTTTTCAAGATCGATACGTGACAAACGCGTGAGTTGACGAAGTTGCATGTCGAGAATGTCGATTGCTTGGCGCTCCGAGAACTCGTATGGCTTCTTCATCAACGCATCTTTTGCAGATGCAGCATCTTCGCTTTCACGAATAAGTTTGATGATCTTGTCAATGACATTGAGCGCCTTGATGCGGCCTTCAAGAATGTGTCCTCGGTCGCGAGCCTTATCGAGACGGAACTGCGTACGACGCGTAACAACTTCGATTTGGTGACGCACATAACCATTCAGCGCATCGGCCAAGTTGACGGTACGAGGAACACCATCTACAAGAGCAACCATGTTGACGGGGAAACTGCTCTGCAGCGATGTCATCTTGTACAAGTTGTTGAGAACAACGTTTGCGTTTGCATCGCGCTTCAACAAAATGACAAGACTGGTCTTTCCACCAGACGATGCGTCGTTAACGTCTGCGATGCCTTCAAGTTCGCCATTGTCAACAAGTTCTTGAATACGCGCAGCAATGGAAGAACAACTGGTTTGATATGGCAATTCAGTGACCTGAATCTCCATGCGTCCATTGCGGTTTTCTTCAATGGTTGCCTTTGCACGAGTCTTAATGCTTCCGCGACCTGTGCGATATGCGTCTTGAATTCCAGCGCGACCAAGAATGAATGCACCTGTTGGAAAGTCTGGACCTTGCACAAACTTCATTAAGTCGTCTGGTGTTGCTTCCGGATTGTCAATGAGGTGCATGGTGGCGTCGATAACTTCGCCCAAGTTGTGTGGCGGAATGCTGGTGGCCATACCAACAGCAATGCCCTGGGAACCATTCACCAACAAGTTGGGGAAGCGTGCAGGAAGTACCGATGGTTCTTCTGATGTGCCGTCGTAGTTCGGCAACATGTCAACGGTGTTCTCGTCGATACCTGCAAGCAGTTGCATTGCTAATGAATGCAAACGAGATTCGGTGTAACGCGCAGCGGCTGGACCGAAGTCTGGTGAGCCATAGTTTCCGTGGAAATCAATAAGTGGATGGCGCAATGAGAATGGCTGCGCCATACGAACTAATGCGTCGTAAATAGCGCTGTCACCATGTGGGTGATAGCGCGCCATGGTGTCACCGGTGACGCGTGCGCACTTAACGAATGGGCGATCTGGACGGAAACCCTGTTGTTCCATGTCCCAAATGATTCGACGGTGTACCGGCTTTAATCCGTCGCGAACGTCTGGCAATGCGCGCGACATGATGACCGACATGGAGTAGTCAAGGAATGACCGCTCCATTTCGTCTTGCAGCGGTACTGGTTGAATCTGGTCGAACAGATTTGGGTCGCTCATTAGTGGCTCCTGCCCGAATTAGAAGTCGAGGTTGCGCACATCACGCGCGTTGGTAGTGATGAATTTCTTACGACTGTCGACGTCATCTCCCATAAGAACGGAAACAACTTCGTCTGCGATAGCGGCCTCTTCCACGGTGACCTGCAGCAATGTGCGCGTCATGGAGTCCATGGTGGTGCTCTTTAATTCTTCCCAGTCCATTTCACCGAGTCCCTTCAAACGTTGGAACTCTTTCTTGTGATTGGGCTTTTCCTCAAGGAACGCTGCTTTTGCTGCATCGTCTTTGAGATACACCTTCTCTTTGCCTACTTCCGTTGAATACAACGGCGGTTGTGCAATGTAGATGTATCCGGCTTCCACCATTGGACGCATCTGTCGATAGAAGAACGTGAGAAGCAAGGTTCGAATGTGGCTGCCGTCGACGTCTGCGTCTGCCAACGCGATGATCTTGTGATAGCGAGCTTTCGTTACGTCGAATTCGTCTCCAACGCCGCCACCAATTGCTGTGATAAGCGCTTGGATTTCGTTGTTCTTCAACATCTTGTCGAGACGTGCGCGTTCGACGTTCAAGATTTTTCCGCGAATAGGAAGGATTGCCTGTGTGCGTGGATCGCGCGCGTCTACTGCGGTGCCGCCTGCGGAGTCACCTTCCACAATGAACAATTCACTCTCTTCAGGCTTACCGCTTGAGCAGTCTTTCAACTTGTCGGGCATACCTGCACCAGACAACGCGGTCTTACGACGAACAGCGTTACGAGCATTCTTTGCAGCAAGTCGAGCTTGTGCTGCGGCCACTGCTTTCTTCACCACTTTGTTTGCTTCAGTGGGGTTTTCTTCTAACCACTCTGCCAAGTAACGGTTGGTGCTCTTTTGAACAAACGAGCGCATGGGAACGTTGCCCAACTTGGCCTTTGTTTGTCCTTCAAACTGAGGCTCACGCAACTTCACGGCAATGATGGCGGTGATGCCTTCGCGAATGTCTTCACCCAAAAGGTTGTCGTCTTTTTCTTTGAGGAGGTTCTTTTCGCGTGCGTACTTGTTGAGCACTGACGTGAGTGCGGTTTTGAATCCTTCAACGTGCATGCCGCCTTCAGTGGTGGAAATTCCGTTGGCGTATCCGTGAATGCCTTCGTAGTAACCCGTGTTCCACTGCATAGCAATGTCGAGCTGCATGCCTTCGTCTTCGTCTTCGTCTTCAAACGATGCCACTTTGTTGAAGAGCGACTCTTTTGACTGGTTCAGGTGCTTGACGAAGTCGACAATGCCGCCCTTGTATTGGAAGGTGACTTGCTGCTCTTTGCCGGGGCGTTGATCTTCAAAGACAACTTCAAGGCCCTTATTAAGGAAGGCCATGGTTTGGAGACGCTCCATGACGGTGCGCGCAACAAACTCAATTCCTTCAGACGCAAAGATGATGGGGTCTGGATAGAACGTGACGGAGGTTCCGGTTTTGCGGCCGCGCGCTGGGGTCTTTCCGGCGCTTGTGAGCTTTTGCTTCAGCTTGCCGCCATCGGCGAATTCCATGGTGTAGCGCTCGCCGCCGCGGTCGATTTCAAGCAGAACCTTGGTGGACAACGCGTTCACCACGCTGACGCCCACTCCGTGCAAACCGCCCGACACCTTGTATCCCTCGCCGCCAAACTTTCCGCCGGCGTGCAAAACGGTGAGCACTACCTCGGCAGCGCTCTTGCCTTTATGTGGGCCAGATGGATACGGGTCGACGGGGATGCCGCGGCCGTTGTCGTCTACTCGACAGCCACCGTCGGCCAGCAACGTGATACCGACGCGATCACAGAACCCTGCCATGGCTTCGTCAATGGAGTTGTCGACAACTTCCCAAATGAGGTGGTGAAGACCAGCGAGGCCTGTTGACCCGATGTACATACCGGGGCGTTTACGAACGGGGTCGAGTCCTTCAAGAACCTGAATGTCTTTAGCGCCGTAGTCAGCAGACGGGTTCTTAGCGGGAGTCTTTTTAGATGAAGACATTGCGTAGACATCCTAACAATTGGACGCCCTCGTTATCGGGAACGTCGTACTTTGATGTTGAGAGAATCGACTTCATCTCCGATGTGGTCTTTCAATGTGGACAACAATTGCGATTCGAGGAACTTCAATTGTGTTGCCCAAGCAGGATCATCTACTTCCACTGTGAGCACTCTTTTTTCGAGGCGCTTTGGTGTGACGTGTTCAGCCACAGCAGAACCAACAATGTCTGGCCAGTGAGAAAACAGGCCCACTGCTTTTGATTCATCGCTGACTTTCATGCCGCGCAAGACGCGCGCCAGTACATCTGCGAGAGCTTTGGGTGGTCTGCCTTCTGGAATGTCGTCGTTCGTCATGGCATGTCATCACTATCAAAGCCATCTGTCACAACAGTTCCATGAGCGATATGGATGATGGAATCCGGATGAGCTGCCTCTGGCAACACTTGTGCAGTGGTGATGAGAACTTGCCCTGGGGGCATGTGTCGCAACAACGATTCGCAGCGTTGCGGATCCAATTCAGACAACACATCGTCCAACACCAGAAGCGGCGTGGTTCCTACGACCTCGGTCACCAATCGATGAATTGCCAATTTCATGGCTAACGCGAGAGTGCGGCACTCCCCTTGCGATGCATGAGTTTTTGCAGGCATGCCCTTGATGAAAAATTGCACATCGTCGCGGTGAGGGCCAACGGTAGAAATGCCTCGGCGAACATCTTCATTGCGTGCATTTGCCAACGCTGTTGCTAATCCAATGCGTCGCCACTCTGGCTCGTACACCAACTCCACCGCAGTGGGTTCGTTGGCCAACTGTTCGTATGCCTCGCGCACCAACGGAGTGAGCCGAGCTACAACCTTTGCCCGCGCCTCGCCCAAATACGAACCCTTTTCAACGAACTGCGCGTCCCACACGTCGAGGGTCATTTCAATCTCTTCGGTGAGTCGCCCGTTTGATTGCTTCAACAACACATTTCGTTGACGAATGATGCGGTCTACCTCCGTACGTACAGAGTCGTTACGGGTAGCCAATGCAACAAGCGCGTCGTCCAACATGTCGCGGCGTGTTTCTGGACCTTTGTACACGAGCTCTAAATCTGTTGGTGCAAACACGGTCGTTCGCACCACGCCAAGCAGGTCTTTCACTCGCGCAAGCTTTTGTTTGTTCACAAGAACGCGATTGCGGCCGGCACGATTAATTTCGGCCTCCACAAGAATTTCGCGCCCGTCGTCGTGAACAATGTCTGCACGAATGTATGCAGTATCTGCACCGGTTCTTACTAATGCATCGTTCGCCACACCACGAAAACTTTGCAGAGTTGACAAATAACTCATCGCTTCAGCGAGGGATGTTTTGCCTTGTGCGTTTTTACCAATGATTGCCGTGACGCCTTCGTTTAACTCAATGGTTGCGTGTCGATAAACACGAAAATCGGTGAGTTCAATACGGCGAATCACGTCACAGACGTTGCGGCATTAAGAGATACAAGTAGTCCTCGTTGCCAACGGGCTTAATGATTGCTGGCTTATGAGGAACACTGGTGGAAATTGACACTTCTTCGCTTCCACACGCATCAACGCCGTCGGCCAAGAATTCCGAGTTGAAAGCAACTGTGATGTCTTCGCCAGTGAACTTTGCGTCGAGATCTTCAACACTTGTTGAACCGTCGGTGAGTGTCACTGTTAGACGTACACCTTCGTTGCTCATACGCATACGAACTGGAGTCATTTCCGAAGCAAGAACGCGGCTGCGGCGAAGCGCGGCAAGTAGTTCTTCGCGGTTGATGATTGCGTCGTTTGTGTTGTTCTTCGGAATGATGTTCATGTATGGCGGATACTCAGCGTTAATGAGTTTTGTTGCCAACGTCATTGTTTGTGACTGGAATGTTGCATCGAAATCGTTAAATCGAATAACGATTTCATCTGAGATGTCGAGTAGTCGCTGCAACTCTGCAAAAGCTTGCTTTGGAATCAAGAACGTGTCGCTAGACAAACCGCTTGTTCCTGGAACGTCACGCATGGCCAAGCGATATCCGTCTGTTGCAACCAAACGAAGACCTTGATCTGTAGATGTCATCATGACCGCAGACAAATGAAGTTTGTGTGTTTCACCACTAGCAGCGAGTACAACTTGTTCAAGAGCTGCTTTCAAAACAGATGACGACAATGTGACTGGCTCGCCTGTTGGTGCTGGAGTGCGTGGAAACTCAATTGCGTTCATTGTTGGAATGGTGAATTGAGAACGTTGCGCAGTAACTGTTGCGTTATCGCCAGCAAACTCGACAGTGATTTTGCCTGACGGCATCACTCGCACAATGTCGTTCAGTGTTCGCGCACTAACGAGTCCTTGTCCGTCGGTATCGCCTGCCACCGGGATGGTGAATTGCAATGAAAGATCCTGGCTAGTGCTGGACGCCACCAATGTGTCACCGGTGAGGATCATCTTGACTCCGGCTAATGCTGGGGTGCCAGCGTTTTTCGACGTGGCTACTCGAGCAAGTGCTCCGAGTGACTCAGCGAGAATCCCTTGTTCGCTTTTGAACTTCATGCTCTGCCCTTTGTGAACGTTTCCTCAGTGTAGGACGATGCGATTACCGAAGCCGTGAGGATGTGTATGTGCTTAATGGTTGTAATAAGTGCTGTGGATTGTGGACGAAGGGTCTGCAGCCCTTGTGTTATTTGAAAATGCCATGTGTACGGCGACGTGTGGGTGTGCACATGTTTCACGAGTGGAATTTCAGTGTGTGTGGATGACAGCAGAGTTGTCCCCTGTTGCCCACATGGTCCACACAACGTCATCCCCACGAGATTCACAGCCTTAGGAATTCTTAATTCGACCGATGATGTCGGTCACTTGGTCGAAGGTTGCCTTGTCTTCACGCATGAGCCGCTGCGTCTTTTCCACCGCGTGGATCACGGTGGTGTGGTCGCGGCCGCCGAACAGACGCGCAATGGCTGGGTAACTCAATTCGGTCATGTCTCGGAAGACATACATGGCAATCTGGCGGGCAGACACCAACGGGCGTTGGCGAGACTTGCCTTTGAGGGCCTCTACGGAGAACCCCAGGTAGCCCGCGATCTCTGAGAGCATCTCCTCGTCGGTGCGGTGCTTTGGAGCGGTTGCGGTAAGAAGGTCGGCCAACTGCTGTTCCGCCATTTGGACCGTGGCTGGCTCACGGGTGAGGTTGGCATAGGCCGTCACTCGGATGAGGGCACCCTCCAATTCGCGGATGTTCGAGGTGATGTTGCTGGCGATGAACTCCAGAACGTCGGCAGGCAATGGGGTGTTGTCCCGCTCGGCCTTATTTCGCAAGATGGCGAGGCGGGTCTCTAGGTCTGGTGGCTGAATGTCGGTGATGAGACCCCAGCGGAAGCGGCCGCGGAGGCGGTCTTCCAGAGTGGGGATGGCGTCTGGCATGCGGTCAGACGAGATGACGATCTGTTTGTTGGCTCCGTGGAGGCTGTTGAAGGTGTGGAAAAACTCCTCCTGCAGACCCTCTTTTCCTTCCATGAATTGGATGTCGTCAATCAACAAAACATCGACGTCTCGGTAGCGACGCTTGAACGCAGCAGTGGTGTTTGTACGAATGGCATCGACGTATTCGTTCAAGAAGGTCTCAGTTGAGACGTATCGAACTTCGTAGTGCGCGTAGTGCGCATGAACGTACCAACCAATTGCTTGCAACAAGTGAGTCTTGCCAAGCCCGGCTGAACCGTAAATGAACAGCGGGTTATAAGAACGTGCTGGTGTTTCAGCAACGCGCAACGCAGCAGCAAGAGCGAACTGGTTTGATGCGCCTTTCACGAAGTTGTCGAAGGTGTAGCGGGGGTTCAAACCCACCGCATTTCCCTTGCTGTTATTGGTGTTTACGACTTCTTCTGGAGCAACGAGAGCTTCAGTTGATGCGGAGGAATCATCAACGAGAGCGACGTCTGAAATTTCAATAATGAGCTCGCGATCGCTTTCGCCAATTTCGTCGAGGGCGTCGATGACGAGCGGGCGATAGCGAGTCACAATGCGATCACGAACGTGCGCGTTTGGAACTTGCAAGAGAAGCGAATCGTTATCGCTTGCTGCTGCAACAACGTCGTTGAAAGTGGAGTACCACACACCTTCGGAGACTTGTGCTTTCAATAGTTGTGCAGTTGCATTCCACACTGCTTCGTGGTTACTCATCTTGTGCCTCCTCAAGCGTCGTCCACAACGAAATCCACAGGGTGTGGATGACGTTCCCCCTCCATCTGGGTGGGAATGTGACCGTAGTCAGACCCTGTGGATACTCCAAATTGAGAACCAATGAGAGGGGGCCAGGCCTCGAATCTTGGGCGCTGTGGATACTTCCTGGCGGAACGTTGCCGTAGTGGTCCTTGGGGGCGTTAGCCTGTCATTCGCTTTCGTCTCGTGCCGCTGGCACAGGAAAGCCACATAGACCGCCGTGCTCCTACTCGGAGCTTGTCCCACAGGAGGCGCCATGAAGCGCACCTTTCAACCAAACAATCGACGCAAAGCCCGCAAGCACGGCTTCCGTGCACGTATGAGCACCCGCGCAGGACGCGCGATTCTCAAGTCACGTCGCGCTAAGGGCCGTCACCGCCTCAGCGCTTGATCGGCCGTATTCAGAGCCGATCCACCTTCCTTCAGGTTCGCCAGAAGGGGGTCCATGTTCGCTCTGGCCCATTGTCTTGCACCATGTTCGCTGACGCTTCGTTGTCTGTTCCCCAAGTTGGCTACGCCTTGGGTCGTTCCTACGGGTCTGCCGTGCGCCGCAACCGCCTGCGCCGCCAACTTCGTGAATTAGTGAAAGTTCGCGAATCCGCCATGGTTCCCGGGGTCTATGTCTTCGGCGCATCACCACGCGCGGCTGAGTACTCGTTCGAGTCTTTGGGTGGCCACCTCGACCGCCTTCTTGTCAAATGTGTGGAGGGGCAAAAACCATGACCGCCACCCATTCCTGCCACGAGACCCACGTCCACGCAGAATTTTCGCGCACCCAGCGAGCCATGTTGCGCGCGATTCGCTTTTATCAAGATGCCCGTGAAGGCCGTCCGTCCCCATGCCGGTTTTGGCCATCGTGCTCCCACTACGCCGTGGAAGCTATTGAAACTCACGGATCGGGTCGTGGGCTGTGGCTCACTATTCGCCGTCTCTCCCGTTGTCGCCCCTTTGGTCCCTCAGGGGTCGACCCAGTTCCTGCGCCGAAAGGGCGCGTGTAAGAAAGGCTGACCAATGTTCAGAGCCGCCGCTTGGTTAATTGACACGTTTTATGCGTGGGTCAACAACTACGCCATTGCCATTGGCATGGTGGCAATCGCCATCATGCTTCTCATTACTCCGCTCACCTTGAAGAGCACAAAGGGCATGTTGGAGATGCAACGTCTGCAGCCCGAAATGAAGAAGCTGCAGAACCAGTACAAGGGTGATCGCCAAAAACTCAACGAAGAGATGATGAAGCTCTACCAAGAGCACAAGGTGAACCCACTGGCCTCTTGCTTGCCGCTGCTGGCGCAGATGCCGGTGTTCATCATCATGTTCCAGGTACTGAACGGCCTTGGTCGCATTGGTGCCGACGGCACGTTCGACCCGAAGCACATCGCCACCGATTCGGCGCTGTACAAGTCGTTGGACAAGGCCAGCGAAATGCTGTCCTTTGGCCTTGACCTTGCCATTAGTCCTGCAGATGCCATGGGCGACGACTTCGTCCGCGGTATTCCGTACGCCCTTCTCATCATTGGCTTGGGTGGACTGTTCTTTATCCAGCAACGCATGGTGGCCAGCCGCACCGCAAGCCCCACCATGTCGCCAACACAAGCAAAGATCATGCAGTACTTGCCTGTTGCGTTTGCCTTGTTCCAGGTCTTCTTGCCCACCGGTTTGGTTGTGTACTACGGCGTGCAGGCCATTGTTCGCATCATTCAGCAGGGCTACATCACCCGACGCTTTTATGGCGAAGGCGGTCTTGGTCGCGAGGCACAAGCTGCCGGCGCTAAGGCTCGTGAGATTGGCGACGATGCTAAATCTGGCAAGCAGAAGAATGAACAATCGCAAGCACAGGCTCCTATTCAGAGCAAGCGTGTGACCCCAGGTAAGAACCGGCCAACTCCAAGTGGTCGCCCGAACCGCCCCGTCCCACCCAGCAAGCGAAACAAGTAGTCGCGCATCCTGCGCACAGAATGAAATGAGGATCCCATGGAATGGGTAGAAACCACAGGAGACACACTCGAAGCAGCAAAAGAAGCAGCCCTTGACCAGTTGGGTGTTGCTGAAGACGAAGCTGAATTCGAAGTCATCGAAGAGCCAAAGCAAGGCCTGTTTGGCCGTACACGTGGTGAAGCACGAGTTCGCGCACGCGTGAAGCCAAGCACCCCACGTGGCAAGACCGAACGTCGTCCGCGCCGTGACAAGGAAAAAGGCGGAGAGCGCCGCGAGCCGCGTCAACGTAACGACCGCCAGCGCAGCGAGCGCCCAGAGCGTGAACCACGCCCACCACGGGAAAAGGTTGAGGTAGACCCTGCAGTTGTTGGTCAGGCCGCATCTGAGTTCTTGTCCGGCCTTGTTGCCGCCTTTGGTACAAAGGGTGACGTCACGGTGCATCGTGAGGATGGCGAAATTGAAGTACGCGTTGAGGGCACCGAGCTTGGCCTCATGGTGGGACCTGGCGGCGCAACATTGTTGGCCATTCAAGACCTCACACGTGTTGCTAGCCAGCGTCGCTTGGGAGACCAAGATTCCCGCTTGCGTATCGACATTGCTGGCTACCGCGAGCGTCGCCGCGAAGCACTCAGCCGCTTCGCCACCAAGGTGGCAGATGAAGTGAAGGAAACCGGTTCAGCCCGCATGCTCGAGCCAATGTCGTCGGCCGATCGCAAGATTGTTCACGACACCTTGGTGGAGTACGAAGGCGTCACCACACGCAGCGAGGGCGAAGACCCACGCCGCCGCGTGGTTGTTGAACCCGCGTAAAGCACAACAATCAGAACGATGAGGGCCCGCCGACAGGCGGGCCCTTTGCTTTACCCACTACATTTTTTCCGTGGTTGCTCGCCGTACTGTTGCTGAGATTTTGCAATCCGCCCAGCGTGTCGGCACGTTGGGCGACCGCCCCATCCCCGAAGTCATCGAGCACGCACGCCACTTTGTGGAGGCGCTTTCCAGCATCACCGGCCGCATCATTGATATTGGAACCGGTGCTGGAGTTCCCGGGCTAGTGATTGCAGACGACCGCCCCGACCTGGAAGTTGTCCTTGCCGACAGGCGGGCCACCCGCATGGACGCATTGCGATTGGGGGTGGCTGCACTCGGATGGGGAGACCGAGTCTCGGTCATTACCTCGGACATTGCCGACCTCGGTCGAGACCCCGAACACGCTGGCAAGTACGACGCGGTGGTATGCCGAGGGTTCGGCCCACCGGAGTCCACCGCTCCCCTCGCAAGGACCCTCCTAAAAAACGGAGGGTCACTTATCGTGTCCGAACCCCCCTCCCCAGACCCCTCTCGGTGGTCTGAAACACTCCTGAGAGAGAGTCGGTTTAGGGCCCCCGAATACCGAAAAGGCGTGGTGGTTCTGGTCGCAGAGCCTTAGTTTCAAGGCTTTCAGATTGTTTCACGTGAAACACGGACAGGTTTCAAAACCTTCAGATGTTTCACGTGAAACATTGGAACCCCTCCCCGTCCGGGCTGAATGTTTCACGTGAAACACCCGCGCCATCCACCAGTTTTCCACAGGCTGCCTCTATGCTTGCCGTGTCCACCCTTGACGAATTTCCGTAGGAGCGATGTTCACATGAGCAACTCAGACACCGTTGTCCTCGCTATCTCCCTGCAGAAGGGTGGCGTGGGTAAGACCACCACAGCGATCAATCTTGGAGCTGCATTGGCCGAACTTGGGTTCCGCACCCTCATCATCGACCTTGACCCGCAGGGCAACGCATCGTCCGGTTTGGGCGTCAACATTCCTGAAGACGCCCCCACCATTGCTGAAGTACTTCGCCGCGAAGAGACGTTGGACGCCATTGTGGAACCCACCGCGGAAAAGAATCTTTTTGTGGCACCAGCACCAAAGGGACAACAGTTGGCTGAAGTGGAAGCGCAGCTGGTGGCAGAAATGTTCCCCCAGCCCCGTTTGAAAGATGCAATTGACGCCTGCCGCGACGACTGGGATTACATCTTGATGGACTGCCCTCCCACGTTGGGTCGCCTCA
>CAZRHK010000034.1:0-15855 GCA_964599815.1 uncultured Bifidobacterium sp.
ACTGATGCAAGTTTCAATCGCGGGAACTCCTCGAGGACTCCGTCCAAGACAAACATGCTGACGAAGGTCTCAATGCCCTGGTGTAAGACAGCGGCATCTCGCGCACGAACGTTCTCGCCACCACCCATCCAGTCACGCGTGACTCCACGGCCGGTGTTGCTCCATGCTGGCGGAAGTTGCAATGGGTTACCGCCTACGTGGAAGACAACCGGAACTTCGGCCTCTTGCAACAACGCCCAGATGGGGTTGTAATCCACATGAGTTGGTGAGCGGTCACCGGCAAGACGGTGTGGAACCCACATTGCTTGCAGTCCACCTTCAAGAGCGAACTTCACTTCTTCTAATGCAAGTTCTGGATTTTCTAGCGGAATTGCGGCGACTCCCATGAGGCGGTCGTCAACCGAACAGAAATCAATCATGTGACGGTTGTGCGCGCGGGCACCGCCGTAACGAAGACGATCGGAGATTTTCTCGCTTGGTGAAAACGGCATATGAAGACTGTGCGTTGCAAAGACCAACTGCTTGATAAAGCCCAACATGTCGTTAGCGACAACTCGGTCGTGTTTGTCGAATGAACCAAGTGCCTGAATCTCTTTCACTTCGGTAATCATGCGATCACCAAGTGCAATCAACGATTGTTTGTGCTCATCCGAATGGCGTGCACCGTTTGCCATGATGACGTCAACTTCTTCGTCGGTGACAATTGATCGCCCGTAACTGACCAATGGAAGTTCTTCACGAATATCTGGGTCGGCAAACTTTCGAAGAAAATCTGGCAGCTCCATGATGTGAGTATCTGCGTCATAGAGAATGCGGTCGCCTGCGTATGTCATTGTTGCCCCCTCAGGTCTATGCCGAGAAAGGTACCACTGCTGTCAAGAGCAACATCACGGAAACCTCTGCGTAGGGTTCCGTTCACCAACGTGGGGCAGACTAGGGACATGCGAATTCTGGTAACTAACGACGATGGTATTGATTCCGTAGGACTTCATGTTTTGGCTCGTGCCATGAAGCCCTTTGGTGAAGTTGTCATCGCCGCCCCCGACCAGGAGTATTCAGGTGCTGGCGCAGCCATTGGCGCGTTACACATCATTCAGCCCGAAGTGCACAAGCGTTCCGTTGAAGGAATCGATACAGCCTGGGCAATTAGTGGTCCACCAGCTTTGTGCGTGTTCTTTGCTCGTCTCGGTTTGTACGGAGACCCGTTCGACCTAGTTGTTGCAGGAATTAATCCGGGCGCCAATGTTGGACGGTCTGTGTATCACTCGGGAACTATTGGCGCAGCAATCACCGCGCGAAACAGTGGCATCACAGGAATTGCGGTCAGCCAAGCAGTCACCGGTTTTGGAATTGAAGGCCAGGGCTGGGACGACGCAGTCAAGGGACAGAAGTGGCACTCTGCAGCTGAAGTTGCCGCTTGCGTTGTAGACGCATACACACAAAATAAGCCAACCGAGCCAACTGTTATCAATATCAATGTTCCCAACCTTGAAATCAGCGACATGAAGGGTTGGCGTCGGACCGAAGTTGGTATGACAGTTCCGCGTGCAATGGTGAACGCAAATCTTGAACCCAAAGAGGGCTACAACGATTCGTATTACGTGCGTATGGAGTACGGCGAAACAAACAAGATGGAAGACCACACCGACGGCGGTGCAGTTGAGAACGGTGAAGTCTCCATTACATATCTGAGTCGAATGGACGATGTTCCACATCACGGAACAGACGAGATCCATAACGCGCTCAGCAAACTTACGCAGAACTGAACATCCTCTACTCGCTACGGTTTTCCTCCCCTTCTGTAGTGTCGAGACATGACTGATTGGCTAGATCTCACCCGTCGTGCGTCATTTGAATCGCATCGATTAATTGGCTGGATCTTCTGGGATCCCACTGCCAAGGACAATCTGGCTGCACTCGGCGTTCCAGACGGGCTCGGTCACTACATCGTGAATCGTGGTGCTCCCTTATGTCCTGCTGGTCCCGAAGCTCTTTTCGCCGCGTACTACACCATTCGTCGCGAGTTCGTCACGTTTGCATGGAATCACACCGCGCAACATGTCAGCGATTGGAATGACGTCACTCGTGCTCGTGATGCTGCAGTTCTGTCCGGGCTGAATCGACTTGCTCCTGAAATCATTGAACCGCTCGGTGCTTTTGCCGATGCTTTGTGGCGAACCGTGGATGAACTTCCAGCATCTGGTCGCGTGTTGTTTGCAGCACATAAATCGTGGGCACGGCCAGAGAACTCAGCACTCAGCGCATGGAATGCTCTCAACACCATTCGTGAATGGCGTGGCGATACACATTTTGGAATTCTCGTTGCTGAAGACATCGGCATTGTTGAAGCAGGTCTTCTCCACGATGCGTGGATGGGTTATCCGAAGGAATGGATTCCACGAAGCCGTGGTGCAGACGACGAATCAATTTCCGCAGCACTTGAGAATCTTGCGTTGCGCGGATTTGTGACGAATGGAATTGTCAACGACGAAGGTGTGGCGTATCGCCAGAAACTAGAAGACCGTACGGACGAACTTCATCAACAAGCATGGAAACTCTTCGGAGAAGAGAACACCCGCGCATTCCTTTCTCTTCTCGAGCCAATTAGCGAACGATTCGTTGATGAAATAAATCAAACTGCTGGCGATAACTGGATGCCTGCAGCTCGTCCACGACGCAGATAGAACTATCGCGCTCTGTGCGGAAGACCCACACGAACAGACACGCCCGGCGAAAACATGACGTGTGGTTCACCTTGTGGTGCAGATAATCCAGCCGCTGTCACTAACGAATCGTCAAGTTCAAGTAAGCGCGCTGAATAAAGTGGCCACTTTTCATGGTCAACAGGTGCATAACGAAGTGATCCGCGGAAGCCTTTGCTGTACAGACCCCACCGCGCAGACAAAAAGACGGCGGTCTCATCTGGTTGTTCAATTTCATTGCCAATAGAAATTGATATGTGTGTTGATGCGCGAGACGGCCACCGACGAGACACTCTTGTATTCAGAGTGTCACCATCTCGATGATGTTGTGCAGATCCCCAGCAATACGGCAATAGATAAGTAGTTCGGGCAACAACAGCTGGCAAAAATCGATTGACATCCAGTGAGAAAAACCACACACCTGGGCGACCATTGCAACGCACATATGTACGCACGTTCACTTCAGGAAAAGAACCAAAGTACGGAACTGCCGGCATTCGTGGAAGCCCAATATTGCGCATCGAGAACGGGATCAAACCCACCCATGCCGAACCATCGTGGATATCCACATCTATCCCTTTAGGAAGCAGAGCTTGCACTTCCTCCACTGGGTAACGCCAGTGGACATACGCAAGGTCTCGCCATTGCTGCACCATCACCGCACGTTTCACCGGGTCTGGGCACGTGTCCATCACACGTCACACGCTACGACGCCAGATTTCAGTCTCAACGTTGTGTGACGTAGATACCGTTCCCCCAGAGATGCGTCGTTTCCTACCCACCGCAATCGCAGTTGCTATCGCAGTTGTCTTTAGCTTCTTGCAGCGCGATGTTCTCGGTGACATCCTTTCCCGCCTCGCAACTATTCACCCACTTGGATTTCTCCCACTCGCGGCTGCCGGTGTGACAATGGTGATTGCACGAGGAACCTTTCTGCGGGCATGTTCACCAGGAATCTCATTAAAAAACGCCATCACGGCAGACCAATCTGCGCTGGCCGCCGGATACGGAATTGCGTTGGGCGGTGGGGCTGTTGGAACAGGTCTTCGAATTCATATGTTCACGCGATGGGGAATATCACCGCAGCCAATAGCAGCGTCAATTGTGGCCACAGCGGTTGTCCCCTCGTTCACTACATGGGGTCTTCCCATTGTCACATTGTTTCCATTAGTTCTGACAGGTGATGCGGACAGTATTGAATCACTAGTCTTCGCAACAGCAATCACGTTGGTCATTGTTTCAGTGATCTTCTGGTGGTTTGCTCTTCGTAGTGAGTTTCTGTTCCGCCTCACTGGACGCATCGGCCTTGCTATGCAGCGACTTGCACTTCGTCGCTTACCACAGCGATTGTCAAAAATTCGCCACGCCATCACTCGTGCAGACCCACACTTCTTCAGCGCGGAACTTCGACTCAGCATTCTCTCATTGCTTCGCCGACGTGGTTTTTACATCTTTAGCGCATCAACTTTCACACTAAGCGCAGCATTCTTCTGCTTGTGGACGTCGGCGAAACTTTTTGGTGCAGAGAATCTCTCGTTGTACGAAATGCTTGTCGCTTTCTCTCTTGTTCGAGTTCTCATCGCAGTCTCTCCAATACCTGGCGCGGCAGGAATAGCAGAGCTTGGTCTCATCGCATTGCTAGAGCGAAGCGGAGTCTCAGTTCTTGATGCAACGGGAACAACACTTTTGTACCGATTCCTTACGTGGTTCATGCCAATCGTTATCGGTACCGTTCTATGGTGGCGATACACCCACTCTCCGAAGGAGTCCACTAATGGCCAGATTCATTACAACAGTTCCCAGCACGAAGAGTCCGGAGGAAGCCTTCCAATACATGGCTGATTTGAGGAATTTCTCTCAGTGGGATCGGCAAATTACAAAAGTGGAACAAATAAACGGAGATGGTCCCGGAATCAATACCGTCTTCGACATCACTGTGCGCGCAATGGGCGGTCGACCAATGACATTGCGCTATCACGTCACCGAATTTGATTCACCCAGAAATCTGTTGTTGAAGGCTCGCAATACCTTCTTTACGTCAATTGACCGCATCACCATTACGCCCACGGCTACAGGTTGCGATGTCACATACGATGCAATTCTCACTGCAAATTGGATTATCTCTCCAATGAATCTGTTTCTCTCAGCAACCTTCAATAAAGCTGGTGAATCAGCAACTAAGGGTCTGCGAAAAGTTCTCGCTTAAAGATTTACGGGCAACCAAGCCCATGCAGTGTGGCGCATTCTCTGCACAACCATGCTTTCCCATCGGTTGTACTCCATGCGGTCGCCAAATGTGAGCCACACGACATGCAATCTTGCTTGTCATTGACATCTGGTCTGGTTTCAAACTTTGGGGGTTGTTTTTCAGAATCAGTCATTTCTTCCCTCCCATTAACCACGAGGTGTGCTGCTCTTTCGGAACCCTGGCTACAAGCACTTTCTTCATCAAGGCAACTAGTTGTTTCTGTTCGGTCTGCGTGAGAGATGCAAACTGCTCATTGTGAATCTGTTGTACCTGACGCGCAAGACGCTCAAATACGCGTCGTCCAGAAGACGTCATTTTCGCAATGACGCGTCGCTTGTCTTTCTCTGCACGAACACGCGAGACATACCCCAACTTCTCCAACTTGTCGACTAATCGCGTGAGGTCTGCAGCCCTGTTGATGAGACCATCGGCAATTTCGCCCATGGGAAGACCTTGCGAGTCCGCCTCTCGACACAAGACCCACAGGACACGAAAATGGGCTTCGGTTAATCCTTCTGCCGCGCAGATGTCTTCGATGTCTAATGACAACGATGCAGACCCAAGATTTAAGAAGATGTACGTGGCGCGATGCAGTTGATCTGACTTGGATTCTGCTGGTAGTGCCACAACAGTCACTGTAGAGGACTATGCAAGATGAAGGACTTTTTTGAGTGCACGTCGCAGCTCAACTTGAGGAGTCGATGAAGAACCAAAGCTTCGCCATGCGACAAACCTGTCGGGTCTTACGAGAATCGCGCCTTCATTCGAGATTCCTCTGTTCTTCAACCATGCAAGTCGCGGGTCCAAAAAATCACCATGGGTATGTCCAATACTCACTGCATCAATAGCCACGCCAAGCTCCTGCGAAATTAATGAAGCGGCTTGTTTCCAAGCGTCACCATCCTCACCAGCGATCAACAAGAATCTGCCTGGCTTTACAAGATCAATGGTGGACACCTTCTCACCAATTTTTCTTTCCACCCATGCGTGCGGCAATGGATGCCCTGGACGTGTTTCCATTAGATACAGACGAATGTCATCGGGATTGGGAATGGGTTCTGTTCCATCTTCAACGACAGCGTCAGACGAATATGAGTAGCCGTATTCCACATTCTGTTCTTGAAATTCCATGGAATGTTGAGCGAAGAGATTTCGTGCGACAGACCTGAATTCATCATCACTTGGATCATCGGACCAGAGCCTCTTTAACTGACTCCATTTCTCATCAACCGAAGAGTTCTGATCCATTAGCCCTAAAGCTCGCCATGTCTTTCCCCACTGCGCCGCATTCTCCAATGAACGGCGAACGTTTCTCTCGACAACAGGCCTTCTTTCCGCTTCATATGTCATCAAAAGTTCCGGCTTCGCGAAACCTTTCACTACTAAGGCCAATTTCCAACAAATGTTCTGTACGTCGTGCATTGCGCTAGTGAGGCCAAGCCCTCCTGTAGGCGGATGTCTATGAGCCGCGTCGCCACATACAAATACTCGACCAACAGAAAATTTGTCGGCAACAATTCCTTCTGAGGCCCACCGTGAGATTGTGTGGATGACTAATGGATAGTCGCCAATTCCAAGTGCGAATCGTAAGTCGGCTTCTACCTTTTCATCATCTAATGATCTGGGATCGTCATAGGGGTAATTGAGATGCACTACCCATTCCTCTGATTGAGATCCCCACTTGGTTGGACCCATAGGAACCATGACCACTTGATGATTCAAGTGCGGCATTCCAATCCACCTAATGAGAACATCATCGTCGCTATTGAACGGAGAAAAGTCAGCGGAAATATGGAAGGAAACCTGGCTTGCAGCTTTACGAAGTCCAACTAGTTCAATGCCAAGTTGTCTTCCTACGGTGCGTCCACCGTCACATGCCAAGACATACGATGCGTGAACTTCGTACTCTTCATCGGCGCCTTTGTCGCGTACTAACGCAATGACTTTTTCCTCTGTCTGACGAATAGAGACCACTTCGTGATTGAAGTGAACACCGTTAGGCGATAACTCATCCGCTCTCTTCTTCAGAATTGGTTCTAAACGAATTTGAGGAAGATTTGTTGAAAGCAACGGGCTTGCTGCTACCCACGTCTCGTTTCTTCCGCCTGTCCCCCAACACTCGAGTTTTGCAATTTGGCGTCCGGCAAGTTCATGACCAGCAAACCCAACATAAATTCCAGTGTGAGAAAACGCCTCTGGCGGCGTACTGCGTTGGTAGATCTCATCTGCGGTTCCCACATCGGACATGATCTCCATCGCACGTTGATTCAAGATATGTGCCTTTGGCAAGACGGATGTTGTGGGAAGCGAACTGACAAGGTGCGATTCAATTCCCAACGTAGACAGCAACATTGATGCAGTCAGACCTGCACCGCCACCGCCAACGATTAAAACCGGTGTCTTTATTGTCTTCACTTCCGCCCCCGGGCGACACCATAGCAGTTTTATTTGTTACAACAAATAAAACTGCGCCAAAGTGTGAAGCCGCTGAATTATGAAAACAATGTTCAAAAAGACATCGTCAAGGTGTGAGCAATCGTTGCTAACTCTTCAGCGCTAGTAGCCACTGCTGCTACGTAACGGTCTGGGCGCACCACAATTGCATAAGCATCGTTTACTGCTTCCGGTGCGACAACAATGAGGGCTTCAAGTTTTTGAAGTTCGGTTGGTAACTCAATGTGTGACGATGCCACCACTACAAATGAAGCACCGTTTTTTCGGACTGCTGCAGACACCTCAGGGTGATACCAAAACTGATGACCCACTCGCGGGTCATCTCCCACGACTATTCCCGATTCAAGATGTGGGCTTGGCCGCGTTCCGCCATAGCCACTTTCCACATCAACCCCATGGCTAACTCGTCCACCAAGTTGATCAATTAACCGACCCATATCAACAGCGTGTGCAATGGTGCTACGTACATGAGGTGCGCGCTCTGTTGTGTACGTATCGAGAATTTTCTCAGAGGCCAATCCACGCTTAATAAAGGACATCTTCCATGCAATGTTCAACGCATCACGCATTCCGGAATTCAAACCCTGGCCGGCAAACGGTGGCGTTTGATGCGCTGAGTCACCTGCAAGAAAAACATTCCCTTTGCGCATCTCTGGCGCCACGACCGCGTGAAAGCGATACACCGCACTACGCACCAATCGAGCAGTCTCAGCCGAAATCATCCCCTCAAGAAGCTGCCAAAGTCCTTTCTCAGTATTTAATTGCTGCGCATCTTCGTGCTCTTGAACTTGGAATTCCCACCGTCGAAAACGACGTACGCCCTTTACAAACGTAAATGGTCTTTCTGTGTGGCAGTACTGACGAACGCCCACGGGCAAATTAACTTGAGCGTCTTCATGTAATTCGGCATCAACAACCAGCCACTCTTGGTCGAATTTCAAGTCTTCTAGCGTGAGCCCGATTGTTTTACGAGTCCAACTACTTGCACCATCACATCCCACATACCAGCGTGACTCAACAGATTCGCCATTGTCCAAAGTGGTCACTACAGATGAACCTGTGTCGTCGAGTGCAACAGCTGTTCTTCCCCACTTCGCACTCGCGCCACGACGCTCCACTTCGGCGCGCAGCATGGTGTCGAGCTCTGGTTGGTAGTGAGTCACAACTGGCGGTACGCCTTGTAAACCAAGTGGCGGAATGTCGGCCCCAATGATCACTTCATTATTCGGGCCAACAAAATCTCCCCGCTCAAGAGGCTCGGTGTTGTGGAGTAACCATTCGCCCATTCCATGGTCGTGAAATGCACGTTGAATTTCATCGTCCATCACAATTGCACGCGGAAGTTGATACGGAACCAGATCTCGGTCAATCACCACATTGGACACACCCATGTCGGAGAGCACTACAGACAAGAAGCAACCCACAGGGCCACCGCCCAGAATTGTGACGTCGTACATCATTTATCCACCAACTCTGTCAATATGCGAGAACGAAGACGGCGTGCTTCCATACGAAGCTCCTGTTGTTCACTCTCTTTCTCAGCCCCGACTACAGCAAAGATGAACGGTTCAAGAGCCGCCCACCCCATCTCTAGCGCCATTCCTAAACCAACATTTGCCTTGAGTTGTAGCGACGGTTCGGCGTGACCCTGTGCTGCAGCAACGTGATTCAAAACATTTTGAGGAACTGAAACGCCTTGTGTGATCTCGGTAGATGCAAGCGACATTTCATTGTCCAGCACTGCACGAACCACTGCTTTCAGATACGTGGGGTCTCCAATTAATCCAAGTGGCGCGGGAAGTGGTTGCTGTTTCGACTGTGACATTGCGTAGTCAAAATGCTCATGAACCAAACGCTCCATTGCAATTTGCAAGAGTGCATCTTTCCCACCGAAGTAGTGATGCACAAGACCATGATTAACACCAGCACGTTCTGCAATTGCGCGCACACTTACAGTTCGAGGACCAATTTCTCCCAAGAGTTGGGCAGTGGCGACAATTAGTTTCTCTTCAGTGTCAACGCGAGTTCGAGTTGACTTCTCAGTTGTTGTCACTGTCCGGCAGTTGCGTAGTCGGTAATTGTTTCTACCGATGCGCCATTTCGGAATCGTTCAATGAGTTGCTCAAAATCAACATTGATGCCAATTGGATTTGCTGCGAACAATGGTCCCGCCATGAATTCATCTGCTTGTTCCATTGTCATGGAGTCGAACTGAGTTTCTACCTGATTGCCATCTGGGTCCCTGTAGTACGCAGACAGTGTCATTCCATGGTTGATGGTCCAGTACGGAGACACACCACGAGCTTTCATACGTTCGTACTGACCAAACAGATCTTCCAAGCTGGCGTAAGTGAAAGCAAAGTGTTCTGTTCCACACGCGTTCGTTGCACGATCTTCAAGGTTTGGGAAATTCACGATGGCAATGCGGTGATGCTCATCGTCATAGGAAATAAACGAAATGAATTCGTTCTCATGACGAGCCTCGCCCTCTAGAAACACCTTCCACCAATCGAGCATCTCTGCGAAACGGGAAGTCTTCAAAACGATGTGGGCGAATTTGATGGGAGAAGCCATAGTGTCCTCAGTTTCTGTAGTTTTAGTCAACTGACTAAGTCAGACTATAGTAGGAAATATGACATTGCGATTCGCATCCAAAAATGGCCGGTCCCACATCGTTGTCGGCCCACACAACGGTCTCGTCGATTTGGCTGAAGCAAGCGGAGGGACGTTCTCTTCCGAGCCCATCGAAGCTTTCAGACGTTGGGATGAAGTGCGGGCATTTGCCGCGTCGTACACAGGTACCGGAACCCCATGTGATGTAAATGAACTAGATGCTCCGTCGCCTTGGCCAACACAAGTCTTTGGAATTGGTTTGAACTATCGGACTCACGCAGAAGAAAGCGGAATGGAAATTCCGAAATCGCCACTCACGTTCACCAAATTCACATCATCTATTGCACACGGCAATGCAGATATTCCAATCGATGGTCCAATGGTTGACTGGGAAGTGGAATTGGTTGTTGTCATCTCTTCTGGTGGACGCAACATTGCACATGCAGATGCGTGGAATCATGTCGCTGGAATTGCTGTAGGACAAGACATCTCAGACCGCAAACTGCAGTTCGCCAGTCAGCCGCCACAGTTCAACCTAGGAAAGAGCAAGAAGAACTACTCCCCCTTTGGTCCGTGGCTCATAGACGCACGTGACGTTGCAAATAAAGATGCACTACATATGACATGCACATTGAATGGCGAAGTGGTGCAAGACACCATGACCGACGATCTCATTTTTAATGTGTCGGACATCATTTCGTATTTGTCATCAATTGTGCAGCTGCTTCCAGGTGACGTCATCTACACCGGAACACCGGGCGGCGTTGGCGTGTCACGTAAGCCAGCCGTGTTCCTAAAAGCAGGTGATGTGCTGGTCTCCACCATTGATGGAATTGGTACCACCACCAATAAATGTGTCGCTGGATAATTCAGAGTTACAAATACTGCTGAATTAAATGTGTGCACCATTCCCACAGGGCATTGCGTGCGGCAACTGAATCACTTTTACGAGTTGTTGGTGTTTTGTGAATTGCTCGAATTTCTCGATCACACCAGAATGTCCCACTCATTCCAGGCAATGATCTAACAGTGGTTAACCACGCAATGGTGTCGGCTCCCTGTTCAGGTGTTCGAAGAATTGGTTTCGTTACTTTTCTAAACAACGGGATGGATTCTTGTACTCCGGGTGTATCTGCCCAACCAGGATGCATGGCTACAAACTCAACCGCCGGTTCTTTTGATGCCCACATTTCATTCAGTGTTACTTGTAAACGTTTAGCTAATGCATATTGACGCGAACCGTTATACGGAGTTACTTCAGGGCAAATATTGCCCTCAACTGCTGGCAACGATGCGGCATACATTCCACCAGAGGACACAGTGACTACACGCCCATTTGCTGCTCGTAATGAATCACGCAACAGCGATGTCATTAAGAACGGACCTACAACATGAGATGCAACGGTCTGCTCAATACCTTGCTTAGATAGTGATCGCTCTTGCAAAAGTGCTCCTGCGTTATGCACCAACACATCAATGCGGGGAAATCTCTCCCGCAATTCCCGTGCAGCAGTTGCAACAGATTCCAAATCTCCCATTTCAGCAACAACGACGTCTACTGCGCATGTGGGATGCCCTTGACGAATCTCAGCAGCAACCGCATCACATTTCTCGCGATTGCGCGCCACCAAAACAAGATGCGCACCACTTGACGCCAACATTCGTACGGTGGCTAAACCAAGACCAGATGTTGGACCAGTGACAACAACAATGCGACCATCAAGGCGCATCTCGTCAATGCGTTGCCACTGCTGCAAGCGAGATCGAACTTCATAGCCGATGCGAGAAAACCCGGGCACAACTGCAGCATCAAGAGCCGCACTCAGCGAACGACGGCTCATTACCTAACGCCCAACGTTGCAATCAACATTCCTGCTGTGACAGCGCCACGAAGAGTCCATGCGATTGTTCGAACCCAATTTGTTGTTACTAGTTCTCTACCAACAGTTGCATCTGGATTCGCAGCCATTCGTGCATGACGTGGCACCGACAACATCACGGTTGCTAATAGTGCAACAGCAAGCGGAAGACCAGCGAGCCATGGCACAAACCATGCAACGCCATCTGGAACCATTCCAAGTAGAAGCAATGTGGTGACACCCTCAACAGTCATTGGAATCATGACCACCCACCCAGTTCTGCGCTGGTGTTCAACCGCAACCGACTTTGCACTCTCAACGGGCACCACTGCCAACAATGGATAATGAACCACTTGCACAAACCAGATGACTCCCACCATGGTCCAGGACGCCACCAGATTTAAGAGAAGGACAACATCGTTCACAAGGTCACCGTATCTGTGGTTTGCGTAACGTCCCTACGCTGTATCTCGTGACTCGTGTCCCAAAAAAGAAGAATGGCCACGCACCACGTATTTGCGCGGTGTGTGAACGGCCATTTGAGTGGCGCAAGAAATGGGCCAAAGATTGGGACAATGTGCTGTATTGCTCTGACAAATGTCGAGCCAGCAGCAAGAAGAGTTAGCTCAGCCCAAACTCTGAAATGTCAACACTGCGACGCTCTTCAATTGAACGGTGCGCAGCAGCACCAATTACTACGCTCCACAGACCATCTTCCACGGTGACGTCAGGCTGTATTCCAGCCATAACGGCATCAACAAATTTCTTGCATTCCAAGTAACTGGCCCCGAAGTGGAAACCAACATGGGCAACATCTGGGTGTATTCCCACTTCTACTTCGCGAACAGAACGAGTTTTTCTGTCACCAATCACAATATGTCCATCGCCTGGAACAAACGCTTCAACTTTTCCGAGTGATCCAACTGCAGAAATCTCTTGTTCATGACGCGAACCCTCAGCAAACATGCTGAGGTCCAACATGGTGCGGACACCGTTGTCGTACTCAACGACAACATACGCGTTATCAAGAATGTCGCTACGTTCGCCGTTATAAACCTCGTCAAGGTGGTTGACGTCTTGGCCGCCACTTGCCATCACACGAACCGGTCGTGATTGAACAACAAGATTCATTAGGTCGAAGAAATGACAGCATTTCTCAACCAGCGTTCCGCCAGTGTTCTTGCTAAAGCGATTCCAGTTATCCACCTTGACAAGGAATGGAAACCGGTGTTCACGAATTGCCAACATTTTCAGGTCGCCCACCGCACCGCCATGTACCTGTCGCACAAGCTCTGCAATGGGTGCCATGTATCGATACTCGAGCCCCACCCACGTCAGTGCAGTGCGACTCTTTTGTGCATCAACAACAGCAACGCAATCCTCCACCGTGGTGCACATGGGCTTCTCAACAAGGACCGGCAAGTCAGTTTGAAAAATGTCATCCAAGATGGACTTATGCGTGAAGTTCGGTGATGCAACAACGACGGCGTCCACCGCACCAGACGCCAGTAGATCTCGATGGTCTGAGAAGGACTGAACGCCGCTCCATGAATCCCCCAACGTCAATTCAGCCCATGAACGTGGCTCTGGGTTGGGATCACTGATGGCCGTAATGGCGACATTCGATATCCCCATGAAGTTCTTTAGGTGCTCGCACCCCATCATTCCGGTGCCAATCACGCCAATCCTGATATCTGCCATGACCCAACACTATGGGACTCTCTTTGCATTCACCTGAATGACAACTATTGTTCACAATTAGCGCATCGGGGGGTGCGGCTACTTCAGGGGGAATATCAATGGCAATCGTCGATCTCATCGAATCTGGTCTAGGACTTTTGAAGTCCGAAACAGACATCACACCGCAATGGGTGGAAGGTGTTCTTCGCGGTAGCGGAAACTTAGAAGACGGAGTATCGGTTACAGGAGTTTCCACGCAACGCATTGGTGAGGGCGTAGGAATTCTCAGCATTCTCCAACGCATTACTCCTACCTATTCGGGTGCAACACAAAAGGCCCCGAAATCAATTGTTGTGAAGTACCCAACAGATGATCCAACACAACGATTCACTGCTGATGCACTTGTTCTGTATATCCGCGAGTTGATTTTCTACAAAGAGTGCGCACCAGATGCTCCATACAAAACCGCAAAATGTTTTGCGCAGGCAATTGCAAGTGACAACACTGACTTCACCATCGTGATGGAAGACATTGGACATCTACGTCCGCTAAATCAACTAGACGGAATCAGCCTTGACGAGTCGAAAATATTGCTTGAGACATTGGCTGACTTTCACGCCATGTGGTGGGGAAGCCCAAAGTTGGCGCAATACGAAGCAACATTCCAACCACTAGCCAATCCCACGTACAACGCCGTCCTTCCCATGTTGTGGACTGGGGGCTGGCCACATGTAGAAGAACATGCCGGTCATCTTCTCCCCGAGAGCGTGCGAGAGATCGGTGGTATTTGGGCCGAGAAGGTGCCCTGGATGCTGGAAAACCTCATGACTCCTACAACCATGTGTCACGGCGATTACCGCGCGGACAACATCATGTTTGATGGCAACAAGCCAGTTGTTATCGACTTCCAGCTCATTGGAACCGGAAGTGGCATGTACGACGTTGGCTATTACATCAGTCAGTCAATTGCTACCGACGTGCGTCGCGGACACGACCGTGAACTTGTTGACGTGTATTTGAATCGTCTTGAGAGTCACGGAATTGACATTGACCGTGACGAGGCTTGGCGCCAGTATCTCATTTGTATTTGTTTCTGCGTCACGTACGGTGTCACCACATTCGGTGGATTCACCGAACAGAACGAACGTGGACAAAAGCTTCTCCAAGACATGTTGTTACGTGCGTTGAATTGTGTTGCCGACAACAACGCTCTTTCAGTACTCAAATCGTGACGCAAGTGTCTGCGGTTCGGGCACACTAAAGACATGACAGATCACTCGCATGACCATGGACGCGGACTTCTTCAACAACTAGGTGTGGAAGGCCGAGAACTTCGTGCGTTGATTCCGGATGTCTACGCTGGGTTCGGAGAACTCCACAAAGCAGCGTTTGCTGACGGTGCTGTCGACAAGAAGACCAAAGAACTCATTGCTCTCGCTATTGCAATCACTGTGAAGTGTGATGGTTGTATTGCCAGTCACGCACGTGGCGCGGCATTAGCGAAAGCAACAGAACAAGAGGTTGCTGAAACAATTGGCGTTGCCATCAGCATGAATGGTGGTCCTGGCACGGTGTACGGGCCACGCGCACTTGCAGCTTTTAGGGACTTTGTTCGCCCCGAATAACTAATTGGTCTTAGTGACCAATTGCCTTGTTAATTCGAACAGGCACTGTGCGTGGTCCACGTACTTGACCACCGGCCCACGTGACTTCAGCATCGTCAAGAAGTTCGAAGTCTGGGACTCGAGCCAAGAACTCTTCAATCGCAACGCGCATCTCCATACGCGCAAGGTTTGAACCCACGCAACGGTGAATACCTGCACCAAACGCAATGTGGCGGTTGTGTTCACGGTCAATGATGACTTCGTCTGGCTTTTCGAAATGTTGTGGGTCGCGGTTAGCGGCTGGGAATGCCATTAACACACGGTCCCCTGCGTGCATGGGGCAGCCTTCGTACTCCATGTCGTCATTCACCAAACGAGCCATAGTTACTGGCGAATAAGCGCGAAGGAATTCTTCAACAGCCGATGGGATCAGCTCTGGTTCTTGCACCAAACGCTCACGGTCTTCTTTGTGTGTAGCAAGGTGCCACAACGACGAACCAATACCACTCCAAGTGGTGTCCACACCTGCGATCAACAAGAGTCCACACATTCCAAGAATGAGACCATCTGGGAATGGTTCACCATCGTGTTCTGCATGAACTAATTCGCCGATGAGGTCATTAGTGGATCCGGTCTCACGCCGATTGATGATTTCTCCCATGAAGAAGTCTTGAAGTTCTGCACGTGCCTTGATA
>CAZRHK010000035.1:0-14875 GCA_964599815.1 uncultured Bifidobacterium sp.
AATTGCTTCATCTAGTTCGTGATGGTCGAAGTCTGGCCATGTGCGCTCCGTTAAATACACGCGCGCACCCGTGATTTGCCATAAGAGAAAATTAGAGATGCGTGCTTCGCCAGATGTGCGTACCAACACATCAACGGACGGAAGGCTTGGGTCGTACAAATTGGCAGAGATGCTGTCTGGTGTCACTGGCCCGGCGATCATGGCGCGTTGAGCTGCACGCACCAGTTCTGATCGGCTTCCGTAATCGAATGCGATGGTGACAGTAAGGCCGGTGTTGTGGGACGTATCTGCAATGGCCTTGTTGATGGCTTTTTGTACAAAGACAGGAGTGCGCGAGCCCTTTTCGTTAAATGGCCGGCCAATCCAACGGGTCCGTGCATTCTTTGAATTCATCTCGTCGGTGCGAGCAAACAATTTTCGATGAAGAGACAAGATGTGTCTCACTTCGGTTTTTGGGCGTACCCAGTTCTCGGTGGAGAACCCAAAGGCGGTGAGCCATTTAACGGGGCGGTCTGCGGCGGCTCGAACGATGTCTGCCAGAGCTTCTTCTCCTGCGGTGTGTCCATCGGTTCGCGGAAGCCCGCGACGACTGGCCCAACGCCCGTTGCCATCCATGATGCAGGCGATGTGCAACGGGGCTAACGGAGTGTTCGACATGGTGTGTCCACCCTAGTGATGGGGAGGTGCGAGGTAGATGCAAGGGTTCGAGGGCGTGGGACATGGGAGAATAGGGCATGACCTCTCGGGAGAAGCAAACACAGCAAGGGCTCTCCCATGTGGTTGTTGCTGGTGGAACTCCCCACGAGTGGCTGGCCATGTCCGGTGAGGACTGGTTAGAGCGTGTGCGTGCCGTTGCTCGTGCGGCATCAGCCGAAGGAGCACACTGGGTCACGGTTCTTCCACATCATGGAGATGGTCTATCGGCGGATGAGTTGGAGAAGTATCGCCACATGATGCTTGGTGTCCCAGGAATGGAAATTGTTGATGTTCCGCAGGGCCAACGATTTGTATGGAAGAAGGACTCGCGTCTCAGTGTGATTGTTGACCCTGAGGTAAATGGTCATGAACGTTTTGCCGCAACCGTGGAAGGCTTACGTCTGAGGGGTGTTCAGCCAGTGGATGTCTCTGAATCGTCATTGTCTGTGGCCATTTTGGAACCAGCCACAGATGAGCCCGATTTGGTTGTGGTCTTGGGGCCAGCCGATCGCATTCCAGATTCAATGGTGTGGGAACTTGCCTACAGCGAACTTGTTTTTCTCAATTTGGAATGGAACAAGTTTGAATCAAGTCATCTTGAACTTGCGATCGACGATTTTAATCGCCGACATCGTCGATTCGGTGGTCTCGATTCGTGAGTACATATCGCGACAATGCCATCGTGCTTGGTTCGCACAAGTTCGGTGAAGCAGACCGCGTTGTTGTGTTGTTATCGCAAACACACGGAAAGATTCGTGCCGTTGCGAAAGGCGTTCGCAAAACCAAGTCGTCTATTGGTGCCCGATTAGAGCCGATGAGCCATGTAGATGTCTCGTTGCGTAAAGGTCGTGAACTAGACACTGTCGATCAAGTAAAACTCATTCAACCTCATCAAAACCTTCGAGATGATTTCGATCGATTGCGACAAGGTTTAGCAATGGTGGAAGCAATGAACAAAGTGACTCCAGATAGAGATCCAGTTCCACATTTGTACGATTTGCTGTCGCGAGCACTTCATACATTGAACGAACGAAACTCGCCATTGATGTTGGCTGCGTTTTTCTGGAGGCTCATCTCTGTTGAAGGGCAGACGCCACAACTCGATGTGTGTGTTGGTTGCGGCGAAGCAGGAGAGCTCTCCACGTTCGACGTGGTGGAAGGTGGAACTCATTGTTCATCGTGTGGCTCGGGGCTGCCCGTATCGGGTGCGGCTCTTTCAATCCTTCGGGACATTTTGGGTGGCCGTATGAATGAGGCTTTATCGCTAGAAGAATCACCGGCGGTGATTGAGGTCAACAACCTTGCCATGGAGGCCATGGAGGCGCATCTTGAAAGGCGCTTGAAGAGCCTCGGGGTGTTCGACCGTCACTTGTAGGCTTGGAACCTATGCCCGCAAAAGACCTCGATCAGATCGTCAATCTGTGTAAGCGCAGGGGATTCGTGTATCCAAGCGCTGAAATTTATGGAGGTTTCCGTTCGTCTTATGACTACGGCCCGCTCGGTTCGCTGATGTTGCGGAATGTTAAAGACGCATGGGTGCGCACCATGGTGCAGCAACGCGACGATGTGGTGCTCATTGACGCCGCAATTCTTGGACCTCCGCAAATTTTTGAAGCCTCCGGGCACTTAGCCAACTTCTCAGATCCGCTGGTGGACTGCACGGTGTGTAAGCGTCGTTTTCGCGAAGACCATTTAGAGACTCGAGATTGCCCTCAGTCCATGAAGGGTTGTCAATTCACGGAAGCCCGCGCGTTCAACTTGATGTTCAAAACAACGGCCGGACCTATTGAAGGTTCCGGCGCAGACGTGTACTTGCGTCCAGAAACGGCACAAGGAATGTTTGTGAACTTCTCCAATGTGTTGCAGACAAGCCGCAAGAAGCCACCGTTTGGTATTGCACAGGTGGGTAAGAGTTTCCGAAACGAGATCACACCCGGGAACTTCATTTTCCGTACACGCGAATTCGAACAGATGGAACTTGAATTCTTTGTTCCACCTGCAGAAGGTCCGAAGTGGTACGAGTATTGGTGCCAAGCTCGCCTCGATTGGTACGTGGAGCTAGGTATTCCGCGAGAGATGTTGCGTATCCGTGCACACGATGCCGACGAGTTGTCTCATTATTCGGCTGGTACCAGCGACGTTGAATACTTGTTCCCGTGGGGATGGGGAGAGCTTGAGGGAATTGCACAACGCACAGACTTCGATCTCACGCAACACTCAAATGCGTCAGGCACCAAACTTGAGTTCTTCGACCAAGCGTCAAATGAGCACTACATCCCTTATGTGGTGGAACCTGCTGCGGGTGCAAACCGAACGATGGCTGCATTTTTGTTGGCTGCATATGACGAAGATGTGGTGAACGACGAGACGCGAACCGTTCTTCGTCTTCATCCTCGTTTGGCGCCATACAAGGTGGCGGTGTTGCCTTTATCTAAGAAAGACAATCTGACGCCACTGGCAAAGGAAATCTTCAAAACATTGTCGCAGAAGTACATGTGCGAATACGACGAGACCCAGCAAATTGGGCGTCGTTACCGTCGCCAAGACGAAATTGGAACCCCATTGTGCATCACGGTGGATTTCGATTCGCTGGAAGACAATGCGGTCACCATTCGCCAACGTGACACCACAGAGCAGGTGCGTGTTTCTATCGAAGACTTGGAATCAGAAGTAGCGCGTTTACTCGGTTTCTGAGTTCGGTTGGTTATGGGTCGTATCTCAGCGACTAGTTTTTGAGAAGCCGAAATAATCTCGGCACCAAACAATTGGAGACCTAAATGAGCCAGATCAGCCTCATCGTTAAATTGCCCGCCGCTGAAGGCAAAGGCGCAGAACTTGCAGAAGCTTTCAAGGCTGCATTCGAGCATGTGGCGAAGGAAGATGGCACTCGCTACTACATCTTGCACGCAGACGCCTCTAATGCCGACACTCTGTGGGTCTACGAGATGTATGAAAACCAAGATGCGGCAAATGCTCACATGGCAGCAGATTGGTTTGGTCCATTTAGCAAGTCATTGGCTCCGTTCATGGGTGGTCGCCCAGAAATGAACTTCCTTACTCCAATTCAGGGTAAGGGTCTCTAAGACTCTCGTTTATGCCGGCCACGTATCTCGATTCGATTCTCCAACATCATCGAGAACGGGCCGCTAACGACACGCGATCACTAGATGACCTTGTGGCTCAGGCGCGTGCATGCGTGCCGCCACGCGGTTTTGCATCGGCTATCCGTTCAACTCCGCACTTGGCAGTGATTGCTGAGTTCAAGCGGCGTTCGCCGTCTAAAGGTCTACTGAACGGAGACATGCAACCAGATGAAGTTGCGCGTCTGTATCAGTCTGGTGGTGCGTCTTGTTTATCTGTTTTGACAGACGAGATTCACTTTGGTGGATCTGTTTCTGATCTGCAAATTGCACGAGCGTCATGTGACTTGCCCGTCATTCGCAAAGACTTCACTGTTGATGCTCGCGATGTCTGTGATGCGCGCATCATGGGGGCAGATTGTGTTTTGTTGATTGCGGCTGCCTTATCGCCAGGGGAATTGTCTGAGTTTCTCTCTTTGGCTCGCACCATCGATATTGATGCTCTTGTAGAGGTACACGATGAAGCAGAGCTTGCGAT
Organism: uncultured Bifidobacterium sp.; assembly: GCA_964599815.1. Lineage (GTDB taxonomy): Bacteria > Actinomycetota > Acidimicrobiia > Acidimicrobiales > Ilumatobacteraceae > UBA2093. The sequence goes on from CAZRHK010000035.1 coordinate 4,315, forward strand.
TGCATTAGATGCAGGTGGAACCCTTATTGGCGTTAACCAACGAGATTTGGTCACATTCTCCGTCGATCACCAACGCGCGGTTCGAATGGGGTCGGCCATCCCCAATGAGTGCATCAAGGTGGCTGAATCTGGCGTTCGAGGACGAGAGGATGCATTGTCGCTTCGGGCTGCCGGTTATCACGCAGTGTTGGTGGGGGAACATCTCGTTACTTCCTCGCATCCTGCAGAGGCCGTCACGGAATTGTGTATTCCGTAATTCCACCGATTAGTCATAGTTAGCGAACTACGGTGAAGCCATGTTCGTCAAGATCTGTGGCATCACCAACGAAGACGATGCTCTCCTTGCGGTTGCTCTTGGCGCCGATGCCATTGGTTTTGTGTTTGCGCCATCGGTCAGACAAATCAATGCACAGAAGGTGTACGACATCACTCGACGTTTGCCATCAGAGATTCTCACGGTTGGTGTGTTTCGAGACGAGCATCCAAAGCGAATTATCGAATTGGTTCACGCCAGCGGCGTGAAAGCAGCTCAACTACATGGCCATGAGCGCCCCGAAGATGTATTGGCGGTGTCACAACATGTTCGAACCGTCATCAAGGGAGTGTCGGCCGGCGGTGTGGATGCTGCCCGCGCCCATCAATTCCACACGCCGTACATCTTGGTAGATGCTCCGGCTCCGGGTTCTGGAAAAGTGTTCGATTGGCATCTCGCTGCAGAAGTTCCAGTGACAGTCAATCTCATTTTGGCGGGAGGACTCACTCCCGAAAATGTTGCAGCGGGTATCGCCCAGGTGAATCCGTGGGGTGTTGACGTGAGTAGTGGGGTAGAGAGTGCTCCAGGCAAGAAAGACCCTCTTTTGTTGAAGCGATTCATTGAAGCGGCCCGTGCAGCAGAGCCTCCACGCTTCGACGGGGGCGATAATCCTCCGTATGACTGGATGGATGAGTGAGGAGTCACTCTCAATCAGTGATGTGATTCGCCCACTTTCGTGGTGGAATCTAGGAATGAGCATCATGGTCACCCCCGGATCCGATGGTCGCTTCGGCGAGTTCGGCGGACGTTTCGTTCCAGAGACCTTGGTCCCTGCCTGCCAGGAACTGGAAGTGGCGTTCAACGATGCGTGGGCAGACCCTTCATTTCGCGAAGAGTTAGACCAAGTGCTGCGTGAGTACGCAGGCAGACCAAGCATGTTGACCGAGTGTTACAACTTGAGTGAACAATTAGGAATTCGTCTCATCTTGAAGCGTGAAGATTTGAATCACACGGGTTCACACAAGATCAATAATGTGATTGGCCAGACACTTCTTGCAAAGCGCATGGGCAAGAAGCGAATTGTGGCGGAGACTGGCGCAGGTCAACATGGCGTTGCATCTGCCACTGCAGCCGCGCTCATGGGTCTTGAGTGCAAGGTGTACATGGGGGCAGTTGACGTTGCGCGTCAAGAATTGAATGTGTTCCGTATGCGTCTTCTTGGGTCAGACGTTGAAGCGGTGACCTCTGGTAGCCAGACCCTTAAAGACGCTGTCAACGAAGCAATGCGTGACTGGGTGGCAACAGTTGAGTCCACTCATTACTGCCTGGGGTCTGTGATGGGGCCGCATCCGTATCCTTACATGGTGCGCCAATTCCACCGCGTCATCGGTGACGAAGCTTTTACGCAATGCAACGACTTGTTGGGAACCACGCCAGATGTCGTTGTGGCCTGTGTAGGTGGCGGTTCAAATGCAATGGGAATTTTCTCTGGCTTTGTAGATACGCCAGCACGTCTGATTGGAGTTGAGCCCGCTGGTGGAGCGGCGGTGAAGCGTGGCCAACCTGGCGTGGTGCACGGCATGAAGAGTTACCTCATGCAAGACGAGTATGGCCAAGTGGCTGAAGCACACAGCATTTCTGCCGGTCTCGACTATCCGGGTGTTGGCCCAGAACATTCCTATCTTGCATCGATTGGTCGCGCTGAGTATCCAAATGTCACAGACGATGAAGTTATTGAGGCATTCCAAATCATGTCGCGCAGTGAGGGAATTATTCCTGCATTGGAGTGCGCACATGCAATGGCATGGATCATTCGTGAAGCTTCATCAATGCGCGGAAAGACGGTGCTCATGAATCTGTCTGGACGCGGAGATAAAGACGTTGGTCAAATGATGAACATTCTTGGTGGACTGAAGTGACAGGTCGTTTGCAACAGACCCTTGAGACTCGTATTGCAAACGGGGGAAAGTGTCTTGTCCCGTACATCACGGGCGGCTTTCCAGGCTGGCAAGATGCTGTTCGTGCGTGTGCTGCACATGGAGCCGATGCAATTGAGATTGGATTGCCATTCTCTGATCCAGTGATGGACGGCCCCATTATTCAGGAAGCATCACAAATAGCTCTCGATTCAGGTGCCACTCCTGTGTCAATTCTTCACGAAGTGCGCACGTTAGACGTAGGTATTCCGCTTGCCGTCATGTGCTACTACAACACCGTGTATCACGCAGGTCATGAACGATTTGCAGCCGATCTTGTCGCAGCCGGAGTATCGGCCGCCATCATTCCAGACTTACCTCTCGAGGAATCTGCAGAGTGGACAGCAGCCGCGGACCAGGCGGGAATCGAAACTGTCATGTTGGCGGCGCCAACCGCACCAGATGATCGTTTACCTCGCGTCACCGCGCGTGCGCGTGGGTTTGTTTATTCGGTGGGCCTTCTCGGAGTCACCGGTGAGCGCGCCACGTTGGCAGGAACCGCTACAGCACTTGCTGCGCGAGTTAAAAAAGTGACGTCGATGCCAGTGCTTGTTGGTGTTGGCGTGTCAAATGCTGAACAGGCTGTTGAAGCAAGCAAAGTTGCCGATGGCGTCATTATGGGTGCCTCTGTTGTGAGACGAATGATGGAAGGCGGAGCAGACGCCGTTGGGGCGTATGTTTCCGAAGTTCGCACTGCACTCGACGCACAAAAATGGTGATATGAGCATCTTTGGCGATGGTTCTTGTGAGCTATGTGAAGCAGCTCGGATGTCTGAATGGTTCTATGAAGACGACGAGTGTTGGATTGCTGAGTGCGAAAGTTGTGCAGTTCCTATGGTGGTCTGGCGAGTTCACGACCCTCATCCTCCTGAAGAGATCAAGCAGCGGCTTCATGAAAAGTTAGAAGTAGTTGTTGATGCTCATTTTGATTTTGAGATGCGAATTGACGACAACATGAGAACAATTCCAGATCACTATCACGCTCATGCTCGTCCAAAGGGCGGTTTTTACGGCTACGGGTTACGTAAGAACAACTAATCTTTAGACATGTTGAAAGCCGGATCAAAAGCGCCGAAAATTGAATTGTTAGACCAAAACGAGAAGCCGTTTTCGCTGGACAAGATGGGAAAAAAGAAGGTCCTTGTGTACTTCTATCCAAAGGCAGACACGCCGGGTTGCACCGCACAATCGTGCGGGCTGCGCGACATTCTTGGAGATATTGGTCGCACGGTCGTTGTTGGTATCAGCCCAGACAAACCAGCAAAGCAGAAGAAATTCGATGAAAAGTACGAACTTGGTTTTCCATTGCTTGCAGACACAGAGCACACAGTTGCAGAAGCTTTCAAAGTGTGGAAAGAAAAGTCGATGTACGGGCGAAAGTACATGGGTATTGAGCGATCTGCATTTTTGATTCAAGACGGTGTCATTCTCGAAGCGTGGTACAAAATCTCGCCTGCGGACACACCGAAGAATCTGTTGAAGGCGCTCGGAAAATGAGCGAGTTTTTAGCGCCTATAGATGTGCTGCCGCACCGTCCACCATTCTTATTTGTAGATCGAATCAGCGCCTTAGTTTCTGGGGTGAGTGCGACGGGGCATTGGAAATTGAATGGCGATGAATGGTTTTTCCCCGGTCATTTTCCAGGCCGGCCAACATTGCCCGGAGTTCTCATGTGTGAAGCCATCGCCCAAGTTGGTGCATATTGCGTCCTTACTTCACCAGATCACGCGGATAAGTTGCCACTCTTCGGTGGAATCGACGGTGCTCGCTTTCGCAAACAAGTTGGTCCAGGCGATGAACTGGAGTTAATTGTTGAGCTCGGTCGCATGAGCGCGCGCGCTGGCAAGGGAGCCGGTAAGGCACTTCTTAATGGTGAAGTGGCATGCGAACTTGATCTCATGTTCGTCTTTGCAGACAAGTAACTCATGACGTGGTTTGTCTCAGAAATTCCAATGCCTATCAAGGTTGAGAGTCTCGAAGTTCGACCCTATGTACTCGCTGATGCGCCAGCGCTCGTGCGAGCAGTAACTAGCAGTCTTCCGGAACTTCAGAAATGGATGCCATGGGCAAAGTTTGAGCCGCAATCAATAAAGCAACGCGAAGAATTGATTGCAGTGTGGCATTCAGACTGGAAAGCCAAACGAGACTTCACGCTGGGAATCTTCAATGGGTCAGAATGTGTCGGCGGAACAGGGCTACACCTGCGTGGCGATGTTGGTGAAGTAGAAATCGGATACTGGATTGCTACAAAGTTCACCAAACAGGGATTTGCTACTCGCGTGTCGGCTGCGCTTGTTGACGTTGCGTTTGGTATTCCAGAGGTACAGCGGGTACATATCTCGCATGACATTGCGAATGTCGCATCGCAAGGAGTACCGCAACGTTTGGGCTTCACAATTCTTCGCGAATATCCGCGAGAACCTCAGGCCCCTAGCGAAATAGGACAAGTTCGCTTATGGTGCATCACACGCGAAGAGTGGCACAACCGCTAAGAAGCTGGCGCGATGATGACGGAACCGTTATGTCCGCCGAAACCAAAGTTGTTGGAGATGACAGGACCTGGTGTCCAGTCGCGTGCCTCTCCAGTCACAAGGTCAATTTCCAACGCAGGATCAACTTCAGTGGTGCCACCGGTGGGGTGAATCTTCTTGTGTTGAATGGACAGAAGAGCTTGTGCGGCCTCTAATGCACCTGCTGCACCAAGTGCGTGGCCGGTGACACCTTTTCCGCTGGTGACAGGAACAGCACGTTCGCCAAATACAGATGACACTGCTTGTGCTTCGGCTGCATCATTGAGTGGTGTTGATGTTCCGTGAGCGTTCACAAGAGAAATGTCTGACGCGGAGAGTCCCGCATCGTCAAGTGCCAGTTTCATGCAAGCAATTGCACCAGTACCGCCTGGGGCGGGTGCGGTGATGTGGTGCGCATCGGCGTTGCTTCCAGCACCAAGAACTTCACCCAAAATTGTTGCACCGCGGGCGATAGCAAGGTCGTATCGCTCTAATACGAAGACGGCCGCGCCTTCACCCATGACAAATCCATCGCGTTTCGCGTCGAATGGCATTGATGCACCCGACGTAGACAACGCAGTCATGTTGCCGAACCCTGCGAGTGATGTTGCAGTTGCTGCACATTCAGAACCACCAGTTGCCACTGCGTCACATCGACCCCATGCAATGAGTCGTGCCGCATATCCAATGGCATGCGTGCCTGCAGCACAAGCCGTACAAATAGTTTCGTTTGGACCCTGCAATCCATAACGCATGGAAATGGCGGCGCCTGAAGCATTTGCCATCATCATGGGGACCAGGAATGGAGAGACGCGACGTTCACCTTTTTCGTGGCGAACGAGAACCTGCTCTTCAAGAGTGTGAAGACCGCCAATGCCTGTAGCGAAGATGGTGCCAAAACGCGAAGGATCAACATTCAGTGAACCAGCTTGCTCAAATGCTTCGGCTGCTGCAGCTAATGCGTATTGCTCTACTGGGTCGGCGCGGCGTGCATCTTTGGCGTTGTCGAAATAGGGAAGTGGATCCCAGTTTTCAATTGCAGTCGACTTTGTTCCGGTGATTCCCGGTCCGAGTAGACCTTGCCAATATGCGTCTTTTCCAATACCGCAAGGAGCAACAACTCCATAGCCAGTGATGGCAACGCGATGCCCAGCGCCAATCATGATGTCAGTGGAAACTTGTTAGAGCTTGGCCATTACCAAGTCGAACGCTTGTCCAACGGATGTCACGTCGGTGAGTTCTTCCTCGGCGATTTCAATGTCGAATTCTTCTTCAAGTTCCATGACGAGTTCAACAACGTCAAGTGAGTCTGCGTCCAAATCGTCTGCGAAAGATGCTTCGCGTGTCACTTTTGCTGCATCAACTCCAAGTGTTGAAACTGCACACTTCACAAATCGCTCGAAATGTTCTTGGCTCATGATGTTCTCCTTTGTTTCCTTCATTTTCGCACAGTGGTTGCACTGGGCGCGTTCTTTTGGTTAGTGACCCATACCCAAGCCACCATCAACAGGGATGACTGCCCCGGTGATGTATCCGCCGTCTTGGCCCGCAAGGAAGGCCACCACGCCTGCGATTTCTTCTGGTGATGCCATTCGATTCAGGGGAACGGCGTCTGTGAGTTCCTTCAATCTGTCTTCTCCAAGAGCAGCTGTCATGTCAGTAGCGACTGGTCCGGGAGACACCACATTGACAGTGATACTGCGTGATCCCAATTCTCTGGCAAGAGAGCGAGCAAAACCGACAAGTCCTGCCTTAGATGCCGCATAGTTGGCTTGTCCGGCAGAACCAAGTAGTCCGACAACTGACGACATGAGAATGATTCGACCGGACCGCGCTTTCAACATCTTTGGAGTTGCACGCTTGACCACTCTGAAAGCCGCAGTGAGGTTGGCGTCAATAACAGACGAAAAATCTGATTCGCTCATTCGCAATAACAACGTGTCTTTTGTTATTCCCGCGTTGGACACAAGAATTTCCACCGGGCCAAAGTGCTCTTCAACCGCTGTAAAGGCGGCGTCTACTTCGTCGGCATTTGTGACATCACACTTGACACCAAAAAATTGAGGCGGTGGTGGTGAACTGTTGTACGTCACTGCAACTTTGTCGCCAAGTGCTGCAAATTTCTCTGCGCAAGCGAGACCGATACCACGTGATCCACCGGTAATAAGAACAACGCGACTCACTGAGCTCCCCATTCAACAATTGCACTGGCTGCAGTCATTCCTGCACCAAAGCCCACCATCAACACAAGGTCACCTTGTTTGGGTCGTGTTTGACCGAGGTCGGAGAACAACGCCAATGGAATTGATGCGGAAGATGTGTTTCCTGTTTCGTGAATGACAACCGCAGCTTTTTCCATGGGAACCCCAAGGCGATCGCAAGCGGCTGAAATGATTCTTATGTTTGCTTGGTGGGGGACGATGACGTCAATGTCGTCGGCGGTAACGCCTGCATGCGCCATAGATTTCTGTGCACTGTCAACCATGATTCGCACAGCACGTCTGAAAACCTCTTTGCCATCCATCTGAATGGCACCGCCAAGTTCAGCAAACAAAATTTCTTCAGCACTTCCATCTGCATCTAAGTCCCAACCCAGCAGTTGGCCGCGACCACTTGTTGCTTCCAACACGGCAGCACCGGAACCATCGGCGAAAAGCACGGCCGTGTTTCTATCTGTCCAGTCGGTGATACGAGCGAGTGTGTCTGTGCCAATGAGTAACACGCGCTCTGCTCCCATGGCTATAAGTCCATGCGCATTCACGAGCGCATAAACAAAACCAGAACATGCGGCGTTGACATCGAACGCACCGCACGAGAGACCCAGAAGATTTTGAACGGTGGCAGATGTTGCAGGCACCGTTCGGTCTGGTGTGGTGGTGGCAAGAATAAGAGCGTCAATACTGCTGGGATCTACGCCAGCCATCTTCATTGCAGCTGAGCCACTAATAGCGCTTAGTTCTGCAGTACTTCCTCCGATATGGCGACGATGAATTCCAGTGCGTTCGCGAATCCATTCGTCATTTGTGTCCATTGTTTTGGCTAGGTCGTCGTTAGTGACCACCTTGTGGCCAAGAGCGGTTCCCCAGCCAGTAAAACGTGCGCCTCGCACAGATGAAGGAATCTTTGGCATCGTGAGAACTTTCTAATTGGTTCGCAACCATGCGATGGGTTGGTGTGCGGTCACTCGTTCGCCCTCTACTGCAATGAAGTTCTGCACAATTCCTGAAAACGGTGTGCGAACTTCAGTGTCACCAACATGACCAATCACAAGTCCCACATCGATTGTGCTTCCAACGCCAACCGTGGAAACAGGCGTGAACACTCCGGCTGCGGGGCTGACAACGAGTCTCTCCACAGCGAATAGATGTTCTCCCTCAATTTGTGTTGGTGCAACGGGTGAGGTGGCGCTGACCCACTCAATCAATTTGTCTAGTTCCTCGGGTGTTGCAACGCTGATGGTTCGGGCGTTGTCGACCGTTCGTTTGGCCATGCCAGTGAGAACTCCACCTGGCCCAAGTTCTACAAAATCAACAACTCCAGCATCTGCCAGAGTAAGTAGGCAGTGCTTCCAGCGAACCGGGCTGGAGAGCTGTGCAGACAACAGTGACGACCATTCCTCGCCTAATGAATGCGCCAGTGCATCAACATTGGAAATAACGGGAACTTCAATATCTCGTGGAGACGCAAGTGCTATTGCATTTCGAAGTCTGTCGCGCGCCGCAGTCATAAATGGTGTATGAAATGCGCCAGACACTTGAAGTGGCATGACCTTCTTTGCGCCCAACTCTTTTGCATGTTGAGACGCGGATGCAACACCGGCTGGTGACCCCGCAATGACAACTTGTCCTGGTGCATTGAAGTTGGCGACCCACACATCGGCGTCGGCACGACGACAGGCAATTTCCACCTGGTCGTCATCAAGGCCGAGAACAGCGGCCATAGTTCCTGGGCTTGTGGTGCCTGCTTCGTGCATCGCGTCGGCGCGCTCAACAACTAACCGCACGCCATCTTCGAAAGACAACGCACCAGTTGCGGTGAGGGCTGTGTATTCACCCAAACTGTGTCCGGCGCAGAAACTGGGCTCAATTCCCAAACGCTCAACAGCATCGAGGACCATCAGGCTGGACACGAAAGTGGTCAACTGGGCGTTTCGGGTGTCTTTCAACTCCTCAGCGTCGGCGTCAAGAAGGAGGGCGCTGACATCACGGCCAGCAACGTCGGAGGCTTCCTCTACCAACTCCCAGCTGTCGTGGCCTACCCAAGGTCGACCCATTCCGGGTCGTTGGGAGCCTTGGCCAGGAAAGGTAAAAGCGAGCATGGTGGAAAAACCTTAGACCCGCCAGCTGTTCTGACTTGGTTACCTCTCAGTAGGGAAGTCGGCGGTACAGTAGAAGACCCTGGCCCGAGTGGCGGAATGGCAGACGCGACGGATTCAAAATCCGTTGTCCGGAAGGGCGTGTGGGTTCGAGTCCCACCTCGGGCACCCAGGTGATTCATACACTCACACCCATGGGTCAACGATTGGTACATCGGAAGCTCGCGCAGACCTCTAGTCGATTGCGAGAACTTCAGGAAGAGTTACGCGTCGTCGAAGACCAAATGAGCCAGCTTGTCGATGAAGCCGACGAGCTCTCCCTGCGTGCGCTTGTATCCGAAACGCCGTCTGCAGAATTTGAATATCGAGAAGCAAAAAAACATGCAGACGCCATTACGAAGCATCATTCTCGAATGGTTGCTGAGATTGCCGAACTGGAATCTCGCATCAACGATCTCCTCGACCGACTGAAAGATTCACGCTCATGAGTATTCGCGTTGTTATCGCAGAAGACGAAGCAATTATTCGTCTTGACTTGAAAGAGACTCTTGAAGAAGAGGGTTACGACGTTGTAGGTGAAACAGGTCGTGGAGACAAAGCCGTTGATCTGGTGCGTGAGTTAAAGCCAGATCTCGCCATCTTGGATATCAAGATGCCAGGAATGGATGGTCTTGAGGCTGCGCGTCTTATAACGAAAGACCGTATTTGTGGTGTTCTGGTGCTGACCGCATTTTCGCAACGTGAAGTGATTGAAGAGGCTCGTGATGCTGGCGCATTGGCATATCTGGTGAAGCCTTTCCAGAAAAGCGATCTCATTCCTGCGATTGAAGTTGCAATCGGCAGATTCCGAGAGATGCAGGCGCTCAACGGTGAAGTAGAGGTCTTGGGAGAGCAACTCGAGGCTCGCAAGTCAATCGATCGCGCTAAGGGAGTTCTCATAGACACCCACAAAATGTCAGAATCAGACGCGTATGGGTTCATTCAACGTGGCGCCATGAATCACCGCACAACCATGAAGGCTGTTGCTGACATGATTGTGTCTGGCGAACTGTCACCGGAATAGAAACGAGGGACGTCATGCTGTTGATGGCGCTTGACGGAAACTCCCTTGCGTATCGCGCTTTTTTTGCATTGCCAGACGACATGGCCAATGCAAGCGGGCAAGTGACGAATGCTGTTTATGGCTTCACCACAATGTTGTTGACGTTGGTGAAAGATCACAAACCCGACGGAATCGTTGTTGTTTTCGACAGACCGGAGCCAACGTTTCGCCACGAGGCAATTCCCGAGTACAAGGCGCAACGAGAAAAGGCACCTGAAACACTCATTCAGCAGTTGGGAATCATTCGTGAGTTGTTGAATGCTCTCGGAATTACATGGCTAGAGATGCCGGGATTTGAAGGTGATGACATCATTGCCACGTTGGCGACTCGTGCCGTACATGAATCGCACGACATCATCGTTGTCACGGGGGACAGAGACAGTTACCAGCTTGTGCATGACCCGC
>CAZRHK010000036.1:0-8265 GCA_964599815.1 uncultured Bifidobacterium sp.
GACGCAACATTGTCACGCGTGCCATGGGAATTGAACGCTCCGTCATGGTCGATGTTTTCACCCATCTTGTTCGTACCGGCGACCGCATTGTGTTGTGCAGTGATGGCTTGGTAGACGAAGTGCCAGACACAGATATTGCAACGGTGTTAAGCCAACACAGCGATGCTCAAGAAACCGCCGAGGCTTTAGTGCTGGTTGCTAATGCCAATGGCGGCCGAGACAACACCACTGTTGTGGTGGTGGACATTCTCGATGACATCAGTGAACCAGTTGACTTGCCAGAAGCAGAAACAACAAAAGAGATTCCAGTTGTTACACAGGCACCCCCAGCAACTACAAAGAAAAAGAAATCAGTTGTTGGTGTGGTGTTGTTCTGGAGTGTGCTCACCGCCATTGTGTTGAGTTCTGTCACCATCTTGGGCGTCTATGCACGCAGTGGCTATTTCATTGGTTTCGATTCCAGTGAAAACGTTGCGGTGTATCGCGGACGACCTGGTGGTTTCCTGTGGTTTCAGCCAACTGTTGATACTCAAACTGAACTCGCGGGCGATGAATTACCCGAAGACATTCTTCGTGATGTTGCGCTAAATCGCACCTTCACATCGTCTTCACAAGCACAGAAGTACCTCAGTTTGATTCAAATCGCCATCGTCGACGCCGCCACAACAACTACCACCTCCACCACTGTTGCGAAGTAGGTCATGGCGTGGATAGCCAAGTTGCACGCGCGAGACGAAGTACTGAATTAGGTCTAGTTCTTCTTTCGGCGGTCATTACTGCCGCGTCTTTCGTGTTGGCATCACTTGGCGAAAATGCCTCCATGCCAGCACGCATTGTGCCGTTCTTGTTGTTTGTTCTGTCTTTAGTACTTGGCGCACATGTGGTGGTTCGCCTTGTGGCACGCGGTGCAGACCCATTGTTATTGCCGACAGCTGCGTTTCTGCACGGCATGGGATACGTGATGATTGCCCGTCTGTCAGACCGTTGGGCTGGACTTCAAGCAACATGGAGCCTCATTGGTATTGGCGCTTTTGCTGTCACCTTGTTGGCGCTAGACCGTCCAGCAGACTTGCGCCGCTGGCAATGGACATCACTTGGAGTTGGTCTCTTCTTGTTGCTGCTGCCAATGGTGCCCGGTGTTGGCTTCACCAGCGGAGGTGCACGCATTTGGGTGAGTATTGGCCCCATCAATTTTCAGCCTGGTGAGTTCGCAAAGATTCTCCTCACCATCTTCTTTGCTGCATACCTGGCAGAACGCGGACATCTCATTGTCTCCACTGAAAAGAAATTCGGCATTGCACTTCCAGATCTACGTCACCTAGCGCCCATTGTGTTGGCGTGGGTTGTCTCTGTTGTGGTGATGGTGGGAGAACGAGATCTCGGTTCATCACTTCTGTTTTTCACTTTGTTTGTGGTGATGTTGTGGATTGCAACCGAGCGCACAAGTTTCCTGGTGTTTGGCTTCGCGTTATTTGCCGCCGGTGCAGTGATTGCGCATCAACTCTTTTCACACGTGCAAACACGCGTTGATATCTGGTTAAACCCATGGGATCAATACACCGGCCGCGGATATCAACCCATTCAGGCACTCTTTGCACTTGCCAACGGCGGAATGACAGGCACCGGATTAGGGCTTGGTTCTCCTGGAGCAATTCCCGCTGCCCACAACGACTTTATTTTTGCGGCCATCGGTGAAGAGTTGGGTCTATTAGGCGGAGTAGCAATTCTGAGTGCGTTCATCTTGTTGGTGGGTGCGGGAATGCGAACTGCGTTACGTGCACAAAGCGATTTTGAGAAACTGCTCGCCACTGGTCTCACCACAATTGCTGCGGTGCAAACCTTCATCATTATTGGTGGTGTATTGCGAGTGGTTCCACTTACCGGTGTCACCTTGCCATTTATGAGCTATGGCGGATCTTCTCTTGTTGCCAACTATGTGTTGCTGGCAATTCTCATTCGCGTTAGTGACCACACCTCTCGCACATTGCATGAGATTCCATTCACGTCCTCCCCGCGCGAGCGATTCATCACCTGGCGTTTAAAGCGAGCTGCGTCGTGAACCAACGTATTCGCCACCTCACCGTTGCACTCATTGCGTTGTTTGCGGTGCTATTTGTTCAACTCACCACATGGCAAGTGGTGCGTCGTGATCGCTTAGTTAACGACGGTCGCAACAACCGCGTGAAATTGCGTGAGTTCGACAAGCCACGCGGTGAGATTGTGACGGCAGACGGAAAAGTCATCGCCATGACTGAGCCTGTTGACTTAGAGCAAAACCCGAATGACAAATTCAATCTGCAGCGCGTGTATCCATATGGCAACACCTATGCACACGTCACTGGTTATTACTCACTGGGGTTTGGCTCTACTCAGCTGGAACGCACACAGAACGATGTATTGGTGGGCAAAACGCCAAAGCAATTACTTGAAGCAACGGGAAACCTTCTGTCTAAAGACGACACCACCGGCAAAGTGGTCACCACAATTGACAGCCGTATTCAAGAAGCCGCCAAAAAGGCTTTAGGTACACGCGAAGGTTCGGTTGTGGTGATGAATCCCATCACAGGCGCCGTTGTTGCTATGTATTCGAACCCGTCGTTCGACCCAAACGTGGCCGCATCGCACAACGGAAACACGGCAAACGAATATCTCAACGCGCAACAAGCAGACACTCGTAAACCAATGCTGGCCAACGCATATCAAGAGCGCTACATGCCAGGTTCCACCATGAAAGTGGTGACCACAGCTATTGGTTTTGACACGGGTCTTCTGACACTCGACAGAAAATTCAAGAATGAACGTGCCTGGGTTCCGCCCAACACCACCAAACCAATTCGTAACTATGGAAAGAAACTGTGTGGTGGCGATGTGGCAGAAGTATTCCGCCGCAGTTGCAATATTCCATTTGCGCAACTCGCCGTAGAAATTGGTGCAGACCAAATGACAAACGGTGTTGCACGTTTTGGTTTTGAAGAACGTGTTCCGTTTGATTTGCCTGGTGCTGCCGCCAGCACATTCGGTGGCTTAGCAAAAGACTTTGCAGACTCGCTTGCACTATTGGCTATTCACGGATTTGGCCAAGGACAAGTTCAGATCTCTCCGTTGCATATGGCCATGATTTCAGCGAGTGTTGCTAATGGTGGACGCATGATGGAGCCTCATGTTGTAGATCGCACTCTCACTCGTGCCGGAACCGTGATTTCACAAACAAATCCAGAGGTGTGGAAGACCGCAATGGCTCCCACTACTGCAGCAACCCTTACGCAACTCATGATTGGTGTTGCAAAGACGGGAACCGCCGCATGTTGTTTGCAGTTGCGAGGTGGAATCTCCGTTGCTGCAAAGACGGGAACCGCTCAGTTGAATCCAGAAGGTGAAAAGCAACGGTCGCACGCCTGGATAACGGCGTTTGCCCCTGCCGAAGCACCTCGTTATTCCATTGCGGTCTTCATTAAAGGCGTGAACGATGAAGTCAGCGCAAGCACCGGCGGTCGCCTCGCCGGCCCCATTGCTAAACAGGTGTTAGATGCCGCATTAGCTACTTCAGCAAGCCCTGCCCCAGCCCCCTAAGGGCGGAGGGGTAGCCTTGACGAAGTCTTATGTCGAATGAACCCCAAGTCATCAACAATCGCTATCAGCTGGTGCGCCGAATTGGCCGCGGTGGCATGGCCGAGGTTCATTTGGCGCACGACCTTCTCTTGGACCGTGACGTTGCCCTGAAGATCCTCTTCCCCGAGCACGCCATTGATCCCAATTTTGTCGAGCGTTTCCGCCGCGAGGCCCAAGCTGTTGCCGGGCTGAATCACCCCAACATCGTCAGCGTGTACGACTGGGGTCAAACCGGCAACACCTATTTCATGGCTATGGAATACGTAGAGGGTCGCACCTTGGCCGAACTTATTCGCCGCCACGGAAAAATTGAACCGCGCAATGCAGCGGGAGCAGCCATGTCTATTGCAGAAGCACTGGCATATGCGCATCGCAACAATGTGGTGCACCGCGACATTAAGCCCGCGAACATTTTGGTGGGCGAAAACGGAACCATCAAAGTGGTGGACTTTGGAATTGCACGCGCTCTCGATGCGGGCCACGAAGAGGGTCTCACGCAAGACGGCGCCGTCATGGGAACCGCAACATACTTCTCACCTGAACAAGCAAAGGGTGAAGGTCTTGATCTTCGATCAGATTTGTATTCGTTAGGAATTGTTCTCTACGAAATGCTGGCTGGGCAACCACCGTTTAGTGGTGACTCGGCACTTGCCACTGCGTACAAGCAGGTGAATGAAAGACCTGCTCCGCTTAAGAAGCATCTCCCTGATATCTCCATTGAATTAGACGCCATTGTTGCTAAATGCATGACAAAGAATGCAGAACGCCGCTATGAAAGCGCAGAAAAATTGCGCAACGATTTGCGTCGCTTCATTGACGGCAAACCCACTCTCGCAGGTGATGAATTTCGAGCATTGCGAAATCAAGCTCCATTAGCGCCTGCTGGTGAAGACGAAGCAACGTCGGTCATGGCACCTATTGGCTTAGACCCCAATGCAACAGTTGCCATGCCACCCACACCACAAACAGAAGTCATGCCTGCAACCATGGCGCCTGTTGAAACACTTCCTGAATACGACGATGAAGAACCGTCAAAGCGCGGCTACATCATTGGCGCAGTTGTTGCGGCCGCTGTCATCTTGGGCGGCGTAATCTTCCTCATTGTTGGCATGGGTGGTTCATCTGGTGTCACCATTCCAGATGTAAAAGGCAAGACATGCGATGTTGCAAAGGCAGAACTTGAAGCAGCGCAGTTTGTTGTTGCGCTAAACCCAGCTGAAACAGTGTGTGACGCAGCAGTTGTTGTGCAAAACCAGTCTCCTGCTGCTTTAGACACTGCAAAAACAGGCGAAACGGTCACATTGGTGTTCCCTGTTGCCGGCGTGCAAGTTCCTGCCGTGAAAGGTCTCACCGAAGAAGCAGCACGAGCAGCAATTGAAGGTGCTGGCTTTGAGTTTGCAAAGGGACCAGACGTCATCGACAAGACATACGCAATTGGCCAAGTTGCAGTGCAAACTCCAGAGGGTGCAACACAACAGCCAAAGGGAAGCACTATTACGGTGAACTTGTCTGGTGGTTCTGGTCAGCTTGCCATTCCAACAGTGGTGGTGGGTCAAACAACTGCAACTGCTCAAGCGTTTTTGCAAGCAGACCCGTACAAGTTTGTTGTCACCATTGCTGAAGAACCAAGTGCAACCGTTGCAAAGGGTCTTGTCATTCGAACCGATCCCGTTGTTGGTCAACTAGTTGACAAAGGTGCTGCCGTCACGTTGTATGTGTCATCTGGTCCACAACCAGTTGCCATGCCAAACGTGAAGGGACTCACCGAAGCAGATGCGCGCGCAAAGCTCACGGCATTAGGTCTTGGTGCAGAGGTTGATTACGCGGATCTTTCAACAGGTAACGCCAACATTGGCAAAGTGATTTCGCAAGGTACTACTACCGGAACAATGGTGACTCCTGGAACAAAGATTGTTCTCACTGTGGGTCGCGACGCCGCAACCGCAACGACTACTGGCTAATTAGCGCAGCGGCGCAAGAAATTGCGCAACATGTCGTGACCATGACCCGTGAGAATGCTCTCTGGATGAAACTGCACGCCTTCAACATCTACGTCTTTATGCTTCACACCCATCACAATGCCGTCGCTGGTTTCGGCCGTGATGATGAGTTCTTTGGGCATGGTGTCTCTATCAATCACAAGTGAGTGATAACGCGTTGCTTCCACCGGTGATGCAATTCCTTCGAACACGCCTGAGTTGGTGTGTGTAATAAAAGACGTCTTGCCGTGCATTAACTGTGGTGCGCGTACAACATTGCCGCCATACACATGGCCGATCGCTTGATGTCCAAGACACACACCGAACACCGGCGTGTTGCCAGCAAAAGCACGAATGGCGTCGCAAATAATTCCGGCATCTTCTGGTCGTCCTGGTCCGGGTGACAGCAACACGCCATCTGGTTTCAGCGCGACTGCTTCGTCCGCTGTGAGCTGATCGTTTCGCACCACAATGGGCTCGGCACCAAGTTCTCCCAGATATTGCACGATGTTGTAGACGAAACTGTCGTAACTATCGATAACGAGGACCCGTGCCATCTCTCTAGCCTGCCGTGTTTCGGGCCCATTTGTGAAACCAATTGATGATTGGCGTTCTACACTTTGACCCGTGGCAACTAAGAAGAAAAAAGGCGGTCGCGTTACCCCCAAGGGCGGGAACGTGAATCCAGCGAAGATGCAGGGCAATAACTCAGATTCTGTAGAGGCCAGCACTCGCTACACACCACCATCGGCTGCTCAGTACAAGCAGCCAAGCCCTCAGTGGATGCTGTATCTCTTGTTTGGCTTGCTGGGTTTTGGCACCTTGGTGATCTTCTTCTACTACTTAGGTTTTGTACCTGGCGGTCGCAGTAACTGGTATCTGGCCGTAGGTCTGTTCTCGCTACTTGGCGGGTTATACACAGCCACCAAATATCAATAACGCAGGCGTAAACCCTGCACTGGGTGCAATATCACGAATTTCATCGATGTCGTTTCCAACAGAGTTATCCACATTCTGTGGAAACCCATCAACAGCCCCTCAGTAGACTGAAGGCCATCATGGAAAAGTCTTTGGAAATTGTCACCTCGCACAAATCTGCGAGCCAATCCGACCGTGATTTTTGGGCGCAGCAGACACCCCAAGCTCGACTTCAACATGTGATGGAACTGCGCAGGATCAACTATGGAACAGATCGAGTTTCCTCAAGACTTCAGCGAGTTCTTGAAATTACTCAACGCCCACAACGTTGAATACCTACTAATCGGCGGTTTCGCCGTTGCAATGTATGGCTATCCGCGCGCCACTGCCGACATGGATGTGTGGGTCGCCCAACATCTTGCGAATGGCAAAAAACTAGTTGCCTGCCTAAAAGAATTCGGTTTCGAAACTCCGGAACTGTCGGCAGATTTGTTCACTAATCCGGATCGCATCATTCGAATGGGTGTTGCTCCATTACGAATCGAAATTCTCACAACTATTGACGGTGTTGAATTTGATCAGTGCTTATCGCGATCACAAATTGTGAATGTCAATGGCGAAAAAGTTCCCGTCATCAACCTTGAGGATTTGAAGACAAATAAACGCGCCAGTGGTCGTGCAAAAGATCTCGACGATCTCGAGAATCTTCCATGAACAACTATTCGTAAAGCGGGGCAATCATGTCCATGTCTTCAAGGCAGTGCTTCGGTGGTGGCGGATCTTCGTCTGGTGCCATCACCACGCGCAACTCCACTCCACACACACTGCAGCGATAACGAACATTGATCTTTCGCATCTCGCCCGATGGCGGTGGTGGAGGCATGCTGGTGGTCATTGACTTCAACATGCCAAAGCCAAATTTCCAAGTGATGCGAAAGATCAGCACGGCAACAGCAAACCAAACAATGGTTCCCCATGCTGGCCATGAAATTGCGAACATGCTGATCACAACAGCGATTTAGCCGAGGCGTTCAATGATGGTGGCATTTGCCATGCCGCCACCTTCACACATTGTCTGCAAGCCGTAACGACCGCCGGTGCGCTCGAGTTCGTGCAGCAATGTGGTGAGCAAACGTGTGCCGCTTGCGCCAAGTGGGTGACCCAATGCAATGGCTCCACCATTTGGGTTCACCTTTGACATGTCTGGGTGCAATTCCTTTTCCCAGGCCAACACAACAGATGCAAATGCTTCGTTGATTTCAGTGATGTCCATATCGCCCATTGAAAGACCAGCTTTTGCCAATGCCTTTTGTGTTGCAGGAATTGGTGCAGTCAACATCAACTGTGGGTTGTCGCCGGCGAGACCAAAGTTCACGAAACGTGCGCGTGGTGTGAGACCAAGTGCGCGGCACTTCTCTTCACTCATGATGAGAACCGCTGATGCGCCGTCTGTGATTTGGCTGGAGTTACCAGCGGTCACGCGACCACCATCTTCTTCACTACGGAATGCTGGCTTCAGTGTCTGCAACTTTTCAAATGGAGATTCACGAATTCCTTCGTCTGTTGTCATCAACTTTCCTTCAACGTCTGTGACAGGAAGAATTTCGCGCTCGAAACGGCCTTCTGCAGTTGCTTGTGCTGCCAGCGCTTGTGAGCGTGCACCAAAGCGGTCCATGTCTTCGCGAGTAATGCCCCACTTGTCGGCAATCATTTCTGCGCTGATGCCCTGTGGCACCAAGCCACCGTCTGGTGCGTAACG
>CAZRHK010000036.1:8365-14503 GCA_964599815.1 uncultured Bifidobacterium sp.
TTGCGACCAACGTTGAGGCTTTGTTCGCCCACCTGCATCACGCAACCCATGATGACGTCTTCAATGAGATGTGGATCGATGTTGTTGCGCTCAACAAGTGACTTCAATGTGAAGCCTGCAAGGTCAACGGGGTGCCAATCTTTCAAGCGGCCATTGCGCTTGCCAAGTGGTGTGCGGAGTGCGTCAACAATTACTGCGTTCTGCATGATGGTTCCTTTTCTGGTTCCGGGTGACTACGAGTCTGCCCTGTGAACGCCCCTGTCTCCTAGTCGAGAGCCTGAGGGCTATTCCCCTTCGAGAACCTTGCCAAAAACACGGTTCAACGCCACCACATCGGTGTCGGTGAGGGTGTTGGTGAACGAATGGCGCACGATGCGGTAATAGATGAAGCTCGCCTCGCGCCACACCTCGTGGCCTTTGGGTGTGAGAACAATCAAGGTGGCGCGGCCGTCGTCTAAGACCGACTTTTCACGGGCAACAAGTTTGCGCTTTTCCAACTTGTCTAACTGGCGCGACAGGCTGGAAGGGTTGGCCATTACTCGTTCTGCCAGGTCGGTAAAGCGAAATGATCCTTCGTCCGTACTGGTGGCGAGTGCGTCCAGCACTTCGTACCACGGCAATTGCAAGTCCATCTCTTCTTCCAGTGCATGCGAGAGCATTTTGTCTAGTGCGGCGTGAGCGGTGCGAAATGCTCGCCACACACCAAGACGATCTGGGTCTGGAAGTGTCATGTGGCTGGCGGTGGCGCAGTAACGCGTGCAAAGTGCGCCAATGCTTCATCGCGTGTGGTGTGTGTAGACAACAAAGCGCGACTTGGCATCACCAACTTTGGTTGTGACACACCAAGCACAGCAGTGAGTCGATTGTTAACACTGTAAATGGCGCACCACTTACCTTCTGCTGGATTGCCTGCAACTACATCAACTTTTGCTGAGCCGCTTGGGCGACCCAAACATTGAATGCGTGCATCGAATTGATCGCTCCAGAAGAATGGCACAGCAATATATGGAGTCATCTCGGTGTTGTTCAGTGTTGCCAACAAATTTGTTGCGGCGTGTGCACCTTGTTCTGCAGCGTTTGTCCAATGTTCCACACGCATGTCTGCTTCGACATCTGCAAACAATTCATTCGGCCAACGCAATACATCACCAGCAGCAAAAACATTTGATGGTCCTGCACACAAATTCGCGTCGCACACAACACCGTCGCGAATAGTGAGACCCGAGGTTTCTAACCATTGAGTTGCTGGTGCAACACCAATGCCAACAATCACCACGTCTGCAGGAATGTCTTCACCGGTAGTGAGTGCAACGCTTGTAACTTTTGATTCGCCACGAATCTCTGCCACTTGTACACCACACTTCACAGCAACACCATTGCGAATGTGCACATCACCAATGGCTGCGCCCATTTCTGCACCCATTGCGCGAATAAGTGGAGCTTCCAGGCCTTCCAACACGGTGACATTTGCGCCGCGCTTCTTTGCTGTTGCCGCGGCTTCTAAACCAATAAAGCCGGCACCAATCACAACAACATTTGTACCTTCGTTGATTTCGTTGCGCAATGCAGACGCATCATCAATGGTGCGCAACACATGAACGCCTGCAATGTTCGGTTGTTTCGGCAAACGCCGCACTACTCCACCTGTTGCGATGATGAGTCCGTCATACGTGATCTCTTCACCAGACTCCAATGTCACGGTGTTTGTTGTGGTGTTGAGCGATTGTGCTGCTGCACCCAACTTCCACGTGAGATTCAATTCAGCGAGCGCTTCTGGCTTTCGTAAAGCAACGCGTTCATCGTCCCAATCACCGGCGAGATAATTCTTCGACAACGGTGGCCTGTCATATGGCATGTGCGTTTCTGCGCCCACCATCACAATCTCGCCAGTAAATCCTCCAGAACGCAACGTTTCTGCGGCACGAGTTCCAGCGAGTGAAGCGCCGACAATCACAATCTTTTGCACACAAACAGATTACGGAGCACACATTCCCGCAACACAGTTCTTACGAAAGGGTTTATGATGGCACTCAGCGAGTCGGACCGGTTCGAGCTTCACCTCGGACTGCAGAAAATCTTGGGGGAACCCTTGGCGACAACATTTATGGAGAACGTTCCACCAAGTGGATGGAGTGAGGTCGCCCAAAAGTCCGATTTGGTGGCGCTAAAGAATGAAATGAACTTCAGGTTTGCTCAACAGCAGGCAGACATCACCAATCTGAGGATCGACCTTGATCGCGTGAAAGCAGATTTGGCGCGGCTTGACAAGAAGCTCAATGTGGTTATCTCGGTGGGTCTCACTTTTGGACTGGCATTACTCGCACTTCAAGTGCAAATCATGTTGAGCATCGCCCAGTTGTAGAAACAGCTCTGTGGCCGCCATTCGGACACATGTACGCCCATAGAATCGCCTGAACATCTACCGTCAGGACGCATTGTGGCCACCCCATCACATCTCATCCCCAGCACGCACACCGGCAGCCTTCCCCGCCCCGATGACCTCATTCAAATCATGTGGGCCGTCGGCGATGGTATTCCCGTGGACAAAAAAGCTCTTGACGAGCGTGTGGTTTCTGCCATTCAAGAAGTGGTCAATAAGCAAGTAGCCGCAGGCGTTTCCATCATTAACGACGGTGAGATGTCCAAGCCTTCCTACGCCACCTACGTGAAAGATCGCCTCTCTGGTTTTGCTGGCGAATCCATTCAGAATTATTTCTTCGACGACCTTGTCGATTTTCCCCGCAGTGCCGAAGCAGTTGCTGGAAACCCTGGCCGGCGCAAGCGTTCTGCCCCTGCATGCACCAGCGCCATTGAGGTCATTGACCGTGACGCGGCTGTGAAAGACATGGTGGAGTTATCTGCCGCAGCCAAGCGCGCAGGCCACGACAAGATTTTCACCAGTGCTGCGTCTCCCGGCGTTGTGTCGTTGTTCTTCGGTAACGAGTTCTACAAGACGCAAGAGGAATATGTATTCGCTATTGCAGAAGCAATGCGATTTGAATACGAAGCAATTGCTGCAGCCGGTGCAACAGTGCAAGTGGACTGCCCAGACCTTGCAATGGGTCGTCACTCTGCGTACGCGCAAATGTCTTTGGAGGAATTCCGCAGCACCATTCGCATGCATATTGAAGCGTTGAACCACGCAGTGCGAAACATTCCTGCAGAACAACTACGTATGCACCTTTGCTGGGGCAACTATCCGGGCCCGCACCACCACGATGTGCCTATCCAGGACATCATCGACATTGTGTGGACTGCAAAGCCACAAACTGTGTTGTTTGAGGGCGCAAACCCACGCCACTCACACGAATGGCAAGTGTTGAAAGAACTTGGTGTTCCAGACAACAAGTTCATCTGCCCTGGCGTCATTGAGCCACAGTCGAACTACATCGAGCATCCAGAGCTGGTTGCAATGCGCTTAGAGCAATGGGCGCAAGTGGTGTCACCAGACCGTTTGCTGGCTGGTGTTGACTGTGGATTCTCCGTTCACGTGGGAACCACCACCATTGACCCGGACGTTGCGTTTGCCAAGTTGGCTGCATTGTCACAGGGTTGCGAAATCGCGTCGAAGCGCCTGTTCAAGTAACTAGCCCGTACATAGCAAAGTGCCCGACTCTTTCGAGCCGGGCACTTCGTTATTTCTGTTCGCTATTGCGAATCGAATTAGTTGTTGTCCTTTGGTTGGTACAGAAGACCAATCACAGCACCATAAATAAGGTGCCACAACAAAACGCCTGCTGGCAGCTTCCATCCGTTTGGTGTATCGAATGAGAAGAGGCCGTAGCCCTGCTTTGGTGCGTATGCGTATGGAACCAAGAATCCGATGCTGATGATCGTCATGATGACGCCATAGATAAGGCCCTTGACGACATGGTTCGCAACAGGGATTGCCTTGTGTGCGATAACGCCGAACAAAATGCAGAACACGATGCCGTTGACAAAGTGCATGGACTGGCCAGTGAAGTACTGAGCCATTGGGCTGCCCCATGATGCGCCCTTGTCACCAGCGGCACCTGCGATGAGTGCGCCGTTGTATGCAGGCCATGGAAGCTGTGGAAGGCCGATTGCGTTGAAGCAGTAGCCGAAGTAGGTGCCAAGTTGGGTTGCGATGACGCCAATAAGGGCAAGGCTGCCCACAGGGTGCTTCTCAACCCAGCTGTGCCAGCGCTGGGAAGCGCTTGGTGCAAGTGAATTTGCCATTGTTATTTCCCCCAGGAGGTAAACAGTCGGATTTGCCCGACTAGCGGACAAATTACCAATGGGCGGACATCAAGGGGTGGATTTCCGTGCCCTGGGTCACTTGGGGGGCTGATAATCGATGTTTCGGTCCACATTCATATAGATATCGACCCCAATTGGGTCGGTTTGCTCTTCCACAATGTGGCCAAGGAGGCCGGCACAACGGGCCAAGAGCGCCACGCCGCGCATGACTCCAAGGGGAAGGCCGAGGTCGGCCAAAACGGCTCCGCACACGCCAGCGCCGTTTAGCGGCAGGTGTTTGCCCAAGACATCAGAATGGGAGCGACCGATGGCCTCAAACAAGGACAGGTGGGCCCCGAAGGTGCCGTTCTCGCGGGCGAGGGCCATGAGGACGGGGGTGCGGGGGTCGCCCTGCTTATGAACGGGATGACCAAGACCAGGAACGAACTTGCCGATCTCCTTCTGTGAGCGAACCACTTCGCGGGCCACGTTGTCCCACTCTTCTGGCGTGCGATCGTTGAAGCCCACGCGAGTGAGTTCTCGATTCAAGAACAAGGCGCAGTCTTCGGTAACACCAAGGAAGCGAGAGCCGCCACCGAGAAGACCAGCAGCCAACGCACCTTGCAGTGAGTCTGGTGCAGATGCATATGTGAGACGCGCAGCAATTGCAGTTGGTGTGAAGCCGTGGTCTGCAAGAGATGCCAACACTGCTTCGAACATCACCAACTGGCCCTTTGATGGGCGTTGCTTTGCAATCAGGTAGTACGCAAGTTCGCCAAACGAAATCTTGCCGAGAAATTCAGACGCAAGATCGTGACCCAACAACGTGATGCTGTCTGCATCCGAGGTGCCAAGGCCTGTTCTGTATGTGGGTTGTTGTGATGTCATGGTTCTAAAGCCCTTCTAACCAGTTTCGAATTTCGTCTGAGTGTTCACCCAAGGTTGGCGGCGGCAAGCGATAGTCAAGCTCGCCGTCGCTAAACGTGATGGGGTTACGAACCAATGTGACCTCGCGGTCGCCTTCACCAACGGTGACGCGTGGACGAAGGCCGAGTTTCTCTGCAAGTTCTACGCCGTCACCTATGGAGTTAATTGGACCGCATGGAACACCAACTTTGTTCAACTCAATGAACAGGTCATCTGAATTCCACTGTGCGAGTTTCTCCAACAAATACGGGCGCAATTCTTCACGATTCTTGGTGCGGTCTGCATTGATTGCAAAACGTGGATCTTGTGCAACATCGTCGAGACCCAGTACGCCACATAATGCACGGAATTGCTTGTCGTTTCCTGCAGCAATGATGAGATCGCGGTCTTTAGTTGGAAGCGCTTCGTATGGGAACAAACTGGGGTGTGCGTTACCCATGCGGAATGGAACAACGCCTGCTGCGGTGTAAGCAGCGGTTTGGTTCACCAATCCGGACATTGCAGAAGACAACAAGTTGACTTCAACGTGTTGACCTTTGCCGGTTTGTGCGCGCTGATTCAACGCTGCAAGAACACCGATGGTTCCGTGCAAACCAGCCATCACGTCGAACACAGAGATGCCGGCACGGAATGGAGGACCGTCTGGTTCGCCAGTGAGACTCATAAGGCCCGATACCGCTTGAACAATGAGGTCATAACCAGGCAGCCATGCGCCTTCCGCGGTTCCAAAACCACTGATGGAGAGATACACAAGCGATGGGTTATCAACAGAAACAGATTCGTAGTCGAGACCAAACTTCTTCAAACCGCCCACTTTGAAGTTCTCAAGACAAATGTCTGCCTTGCTCACCAACTTCTTCACCAATGCGAGATCGTCCGGATTGCCGAAGTCCAACACAATGGACTTCTTGTTGCGGTTGATGGACATGTAGTACGTGGCCACACCATCTTTTGTTGGTGGAACCCACGAACGAGTGTCGTCGCCGCCGGCACTTTCAACCTTGATGACGG
>CAZRHK010000037.1:0-2960 GCA_964599815.1 uncultured Bifidobacterium sp.
TTCTTAGCAACTGCCTTCTTTTTGGCTGGAGCTTTCTTTGCTGCAGTCTTCTTTTTTGCAGCGGCTTTCTTCTTGGCTGGTGCAGCTTTTGTCTTTGCGCCAGCTGGAACAAATGCCCATGCTTCAATTTCAACAGCGCCACCAAAAGGAAGTTCTTTCACGCCAATGGTGCTGCGTGCAGGACGCGCATTCCCAAAATCACGTGCGTACACCTCGTTGAATGTTTGGAAGGTGTCCATGTCGGTGAGGAAGCACAAGGTCTTCGCAATGTCGTCAATGGTTGCACCCTTCGATGCCAACTGAGCCTTCAAGTTCACAATTGCTTGCTCGGTCTGTGCGCGAACGCCACCTTCTACGAGAGCGCCGTCTTTCATGCCGAGTTGGCCAGAAACAATGACCCAATCTCCCGCGCGGACGACTGGTGTGTATGGGGGTTGTGCTGGTGCTGCCATACCCCAACCTTACGCCAGACGCCCCAACAGATACCATTGACAACATGAACCCCCGCATGATGAGCCGTCGGCATTTCTTCGCATTGTCCGCCAGTGTTGGGGCTGGCATTGCATTAGCGGCATGCGGTGGCGGGTCATCGTCAGGTTCAGGCGCCGATGGCACCCTTCAAGTGGTGAAGCGATTCCCCCAAGACGCTCTTGTCCCTGGCAAAGTTCGTCTTCCCATTTCACTGGCTGACAAGTCAGGAATCCTCGGTGCCGATTCAACAGTAGAACTCCCTGAGACCCTCACCGCCAGCGTCATTAATCCCGAAAGTGGAGACGTAGTCATCGAGCGAGTGACCGCAACACGACACGACGCCAACATGTCTGTTCCGTATTGGCCATTCTCTTTCACTTATGACACTGAAGGCATCTACTTGTTGAAAGTAGATCAAGCACCAGAGTCAGATGTTTCGTTCCAATTGTTACTTCGTGACAACGTTTCTATGCCGCTCATCGGTGATGCGCTCCCTCCGTTCGACACGCCAACAGTTGATAACGCTCGCGGAGTTGATCCCATTTGCACGCGCTCTCCCGAGTTCTGCCCGTTCCATTCACAAACTCTCACCGATGCCTTGAAGAGTGGAAAGCCAGTGGTGTATCTCATTGGAACACCCGCATATTGCACAACTGGAACTTGCGCGCCCGGACTAGACGGGCTCATTGAAGTATCGAAAACAGTAGGAAATGCTGCGGTTTTCGTTCACGCAGATGTGTACGCAGATAAATCGGCAAACAAAACTGCGCCAGCAGTGCAGGCATACAAACTCAGTTACGAGCCAGTTCTCTACATCACAGATGCAAAAGGAACGATTGTCGACCGACTAGATGCCGTGTTCGACGTGAATGAAATTCGCGACGTGTTAGCCGCGAATGGAATTAGCTAAACGACTTACCGCAACCGCATGAACGCGTTGCGTTCGGGTTGGTGATTGCAAAGCCCTGCTCGGTGAGTGAGTCTTTGAAGTCCAAGCTTGCACCTTCCAACATTGGAGCTGATGCTGGGTCTACAACAACCTTCACATTTCCAAATGTGAGAGTGACATCGTCTGGTGCGATGTCTGTGTCGAAGTACATGTCGTACGAGAATCCGGAGCAGCCACCGCTCTTCACGGAAACGCGAAGCGCAACATCTTCTGCGCCTTCGGCTTCGATGAGTTGAGCGACCTTCAGGGCTGCGGTGTCGGTGAGAGTGATCATGGGAACCTCCAATAGATGGAACCTGGTGCCCTCATACTAGGCGCGCCTAACGCCTTTTCGCCACCGCCCCTACACTGCAATACGTGAGCCAGCGAGTCCCCCAGCCGCCCTCCGAAGATGAGGTCCGTAATCTCTTGCGCGCCGTCATCGACCCCGAACTTGGCGACAACATTGTCGACTTGGGAATGGCCGGCGACATCACCATGGCCGACGGCATCATCACCATTGGCGTGAAGCTCACCATTCGTGGTTGCCCCTTGCGGGCCCAAATTCAAAAAGACATTCGCTCACGTCTTGAAGTACACCCCTGGGTACAAAAGGTGAAAATCGACTGGGGCGAAATGACGTCTGAAGAGCGATCTGCTGTCATGACGCGCGCTCGATGGAACGCAAAAGAGAATGCTGCAGATACCGCTGTTCCGAATAACGCGCGTGTTCTCGCCATCGCAAGCGGCAAGGGCGGAGTGGGTAAGTCTTCGGTCACGGTGAACCTGGCCGCAGCGCTAGCAGCATCTGGCAAAACGGTTGGTGTTCTCGACGCAGATATTTGGGGCTTCTCCATTCCTCGCATGTTGGGAATGCCGGACCGTCTTGAAGCTGAACGTGTTGATGGAAGCGACAAGCCAAAGATCATTCCTAACGAACGACGCGTTGGAGATGGACTATTGAAAGTGGTGTCCACCGGAATGTTGGTGGAAGATGAAGGAACTGCGCTCATGTGGCGCGGCCTCATGCTCACCAAAGCGGTCGAACAATTCTTGAACGATGTGCATTGGGGCCATCTTGACTATCTCGTCATCGACATGCCACCAGGAACTGGCGACGTGCAAATGGGTCTTGCCCGCATGTTGCCCCGCACAGATCTTCTTATTGTCACCACGCCAGCAGTGTCTGCACAGAAAGTTGCCATTCGCGCGGCAGACATGGCGCGTCGCAGTTTCTTGCGCGTTGCCGGAGTCATTGAAAACATGAGCTCGTTTGAATGTGACCACGGTGAGTCATATGCATTGTTTGGCACTGGTGGCGGGCAAGCGTTAGCCGATGAAATTGGTGTTGAACTTCTTGGTCAAGTTCCTATTGAGCCAACCGTTGCTGCAGGAAGTGATGCAGGCGAGCCAGTTGTTCTGTCTGGAACTGGCGTTGCAGCGGAAGTATTCTCACGAATTGCTGCGCGCATCATTGAAGACACGCCAGATGTTGATGACATGGCCGGATGTTCTGCTCGCGACGAAAATGTCGCAGTTGGCATCACAGTGCGTCGTAGCC
>CAZRHK010000037.1:3060-12892 GCA_964599815.1 uncultured Bifidobacterium sp.
TGGCGTAATCCAATGGCTCACATAGAAGATGTCGTCAGTAGCAAGACGAAGATTCTCTTTCTTGCAGAGATCTAACAATGCAACCGAACCATCATGAATGTTGTGGCGTTCTACGGAAAACTTTGCAGCCACATCGTCTGTGTCAAAGCGAATGATGTCGCCTGTCTCTTCATGGCGGGCCAGCAATACGCCTGCCTCTTCAAAACATTCGCGGATACAGGCCACCCAGTACGCAAGCCCTCCGGACTGAATTCCAAGTAGCGAACTGGCATGTTGATCTGTGAGGCCATCGCACAACTCGGCAATTTCATCGACGCCGTCAATGTCGTCCACTTTTCCACCAGGGAATACAAACATGCCGCTGGCGAATGCTGCGTTAAAGGTTCGACGCAACATGAACACTTCAATTCCGCCTGCATCTGCATCGCGAATCAACAGCACGGTTGCAGCAGGTTTCACTGGAACTGTTGCTGGATCGAATGGCTCGTTAGTTGCCGATGGTGCGCTCATATTCCGTTGTCCCCCTCAAAGGGGTCTACGTCAATCACGTCGCCTGCACTGGGCAGATACCCCTCGTATTTCACCCTACGCCCCGAATGCGTGACGTTAATGACTGAAGCAATCTTGCGGGTTCGGCGTAAAACAATGCGGGCTGCAAGTGCGCGCGTGGGAGGTAGTAACAACAAAATTCCCAAGACATCCGAAATGAAACCAGGTGCCAGAAGGAAAACACCAGCGGCCAAGATGCACACGCCATGAACAATTTCGCGTGTTGGTTCATTGCCCGCGCGAACAGACTCCATGAACTGCTTGTACACACGAATACCTTCGCGCTTTACTAGCGCAGTTCCCACCATGGAAATCACCAACAAAGCAGCAACGGTTGGAATGATGCCCATCTCTTGACCCACTTGCACGATGAAGTACAACTCCACCAGTGGCATGAACACCACAAATGCAGTGAGCAGTAAGAGAATCATTTCTTTTCTTGGCGAGCCTCTCGATAATCACGTGCTGCACCTTCAAGTGGCTCGACAATCAAGGTGATTCCATCAATAGACGCAACACGCACCTCTTGATCTTTCGCAAGAGGAGTTGCACGGTTAGTACGGGCACGCCATTGCGCACCATCTACAACAACGATTCCTTCAGGAGAAATATCTCCAACCGCTTTACCAAGGGTGCCCACCAAGTTGTCACGACCAACGGTTGGTGTTGCGAAGCGTGTGCGAACCATGGATGGCATTCCAACAATGAATGTCAAGGCAATTCCAACGATGCAGACCGTCAGTGTCAACCAACCTGGTCGCATGTTCAAACCATCAACAGATCTGAACATGGTGAATGAAGCAACTACGTAGGTAAACAACCCAACACCAGTCCAGAACCGCGGAACACCCACTTGCACATCAACTGCAAAAGCAATCATGGACAACAAGAACAACGCAACACCCACACCATTCATGGGGAGTGCACCGATTCCAAGTCCGCCGAGAATGAGACACACCGCGCCAACCAAACCTGCAACACCAATACCTGCAGTGAAGAATTCAAAAATCAACAACGCAACACCGATTGTGAGCAACAAGTACGCAGATGGTGGGCTCGCAACTGTGTGCAACAAGCGAGGAACTAATCCCAACTTGAAGAAGCGAACAGTTGTCGCCTCGCGAGTGACTTGTCCGTTTCCATCAACTGCATCAACAACTGTGTCTAGTGCCGCGCCGCGGACAGTAATGCCATCGAGTGCGTACAACATGTTGCGGAGCACTGGAACGCCGCGATCGTCTGTAGAGAATTTCAAAATCTTCTGCTCGCGTGCTTCAAGGAACCCAAGAGTGTCTTTGTGTATTGCATCTTCAGCAGACTTCGCACCGAAGGTGATTTTTTCGCCGTTCACAGACAACAGAGTTCCGGTTCGACCAATTCGTGCACCGGGCGCCATTGCCGTCACATCTGCAACCGCCAACATTTGAGCGGGCAATCCATATGCGCGAGCACCACTTGGGCCTACCCAAATAGCAACGGGGATTTTTGAATTGGCAATGGTGGCCAACAATTCAGACATCTCGTCACGGCTAATGACTGCGCCCTTTGAGTTCACTTGCAAAATGACAGCTTGGGAATCGCCGTTCTGTGCACGCTCGATAGCAGTGGTGATGTTGTCTGCCACAATGCGGTCAACGAGTCCGCTGACTTCCACCACATCTACTGGGTCAAGATCTTCTGCGCTGGTTGCAGCATTCGCTGCACCCGAGGCAAGGGCGCCAAAAGCGGGAATTGCCAAAAGTGCTGCTAATCCGCACATGATGCGTCTTTTTGCGCCTACCCTCACTGGTCTCTCCTTGTTTTATGGAACCACACCACTTTTTCACGGCACAGCGTGTGCTCATTGTTGCTGGCAAAGGCGGCGTTGGAAAATCCGCTGTCTCTGGGGCACTGGCTTTGTTGTCCGCGCAAAGCGGACTTCGTACCTTGCTTGTCACTCTAGATGGCGAAACCATTGAAGTTCCTGCCCACGACCTATTGGAACGAATCGCCGTCACACCAGGCCGTGCACTCACTGATTATTTGTCCTCAAAGGGGATGGGACTTCTGTCACGCCAGCTTGCAAAGTCGGGAATTGTGGAACTTGTTGCCACCACTGCCCCAGGTCTTGACGACTTGTTGGTTCTTGGACGAATTAAAGCGTTTGAAAAAGAACTCCGCGCCGACGTGATCATTGTTGATGGCCCGGCCGCAGGCCACGCAAGTGATTTGGTGCGTGCTCCACTTCAACTGAAACGCGCAATAAGCACTGGCCCCATCGGGCAACAAGCAGATGAAGTCATCACAATGTTGTCAGATGGTTCACGATGCAAGGTGATGATGGTGACGACTCCAGCGTTCACACCAGTAACGGAAACGGTGGAAGTTGCCAACAGCATGGTGGAAACCGTGGGTGTCGTCTTGGCACCAACAGTGGTGAACAAATGCGACAGTGCGCTCGCTGAACTTTCAACCACTCCAAGTGACCCAGTGTTGGCGAATGCATATGCATACGCATTGAAACGATTTGAATCTCAAGTAGAAGCAATTGCATTGTTGACATCACTTCGCAATGAACCGCAACTTCACCTTCCACGTCACCGTGAAGATGGTGCGAACTTGGTGTCGCTACTTGCAGCAGATCTTGCGAAAGCGTTTGGAGAGTTATCGTGACTACTCCATCAATGGCAACCATGTGTGCATCTGCACGTGTCATTGTCACGTGTGGAACTGGTGGCGTTGGCAAAACAAGTGTTGCCGCAGCGCTTGGTGTTCATGCGGCGCAATCTGGTCGCAGAGCAGTAGTGATCACCATTGATCCCGCACGTCGCCTCGCCGATGCCATTGGAATCAATGAATCATTGGGAAATGAACCACAACGAGTTCCTCTTGAAGCCTCTGGCGAACTATGGGTCACCATGCTGGATGTTCACGAAACCTTCGACAATTTGGTTCGTGAAACATCTCCTACACCAGACCGTGCGCGTGAAGTTCTAGATAATTCGTTCTATCGAAGCTTGTCCCGTTCGTTGTCGGGCACACGCGACTACATGGCAGCCGAACGACTATATGAGTTGTACAACGACAACAAATATGACGTTGTCATTGTTGACACTCCACCATCTCGAAATGCACTCGACTTCTTGGAATCTCCAGAGCGTCTCGCTCGATTCCTGAAGCATCCCGTTGTTCGACTTCTTGTTGCACCAAGCCGTGGTGGATTCCGATTCGCTAGTGCCGCAATGACACCAGTGCTGAAAGCAATTTCATCTGTTGTTGGATCAGATGCGCTGTCTGGTGTTGCATCATTCCTGCGCGCCATTGACGGAATGGAAACTGAATTCTCACGGCGTGCACTTGCTGTTGCCACCACACTGCGTGGCGATGACACTCATTTTGTTGTTGTCACTGCCCCGTCACCAGATGCGTTAACAGAAGCGCGGCATTTCATTTACGAACTCAGTCGATTGAAAATTCAGTTGAGACTCATTGTCACAAACCGCATGCCGCCACGATTTGGTCATGAATCCTCGTCACATCACATGGCCATTGCTGAAACGTCAACTGGAGATGACGCCACCTTGCATGCCGTCATGGCGTCACTTTTAGAAGATGCTGAACGCGCCGAACAGGATGTTGCCACCTTTGTCACAGCAGCACATGTGTCGTTTGCCGGTGTGCCTGTTGCGTCCGCTACGGAACTCCCCGAAGACATCCATTCCATGCAATCCATTGAGGTTTTGGCCCAACAACTCGCAGCCAGCGAGACGCAGCAGTAGAGTCAGAGCCGTGCATATTTTGATCGCAACAGACGCCGATTGGGTTGTTAACGAAGTGAAGGCGGCCCTTGAATCGCCGTCCACAACATTTCAAGTGTTGTCGAATGGCCGCCACGTTGCGCGCGCCGTTCGCGAACGCACACCAGACATTGCCATCCTCGACATGCAAGTAGGAACAATGGGGGGCATGGCCATCACTATGGACCTTCGTCTCGACCAATCAAGTGGCGCACTTCCTAAGGTTCCCATCTTGATGTTGCTCGATCGAGTTGCAGATATTCATATGGCTCGCCGAAGCGGCGCAGATGGTTGGACCATTAAGCCACTCGATGCATTGCGTCTGCGCAAAGCTGTTCGCGAAATTGCTGCCGGCGGTTGTTACGCCGAAGGTCTTCCCATTGCAGAGGTGGAAGCAGAAGACACTGCGGCAGACACCGAGCCAGAGTCGGGTGCCGAGACCGTCGATAGCCTCGCTTAGCACCACGGGGTGTGGCGCAGCTTGGTAGCGCGCGTCGTTCGGGACGACGAGGCCGCAGGTTCAAATCCTGTCACCCCGACCAGGGTGTGATTCTTACTTAACGAGTAACTCGGCAATTTGCACTGCGTTCAGTGCAGCGCCTTTACGCAAGTTGTCGTTACTGAGGAACAGCGCAAGACCGCGATTTCCATCAACAGTTTCATCTTGGCGAATGCGTCCCACATAACTTGCATCTTTTCCAGCAGCAAGTAGCGGAGTTGGAATATCTACCAATGACACTCCAGGAGCGCCAGCCAAAATTTCATGCGCACGCTTGACAGTGATTTCACGAGTGAATTCAGCATTTACTGCAATGGAGTGGCCTGTGAAGACCGGGACACGGACGCAGAGTCCTGACACCAACAGATTCGGAATTTCAAGAATCTTTCGGCTCTCATTGCGCAACTTCTTCTCTTCGTCTGTTTCGCCGTCGCCATCGTCCACCATGGAACCTGCATACGGCAACACGTTGTATGCAATGGTGCGCGCAAACTTCTTTGGAGTTGGCGATTGCACTGCATCGCCATCGAATGTCAACTCTGCGGCGCGTTCCACCATTGCACGACCTTGAACATCAAGTTCTTCCACGCCGGCTAGTCCGCCACCACTCACTGCTTGGTATGTGCTTGCAATCATCTTGATGAGTCCTGCTTCATCGTGCAGTGGCTTCAAGATGGGCATCGCGGCCATGGTGGTGCAGTTTGGATTCGCAATGATTCCCTTTGGCGCAGAATGCGCAAGGTGACCATTCACTTCACTCACAATGAGCGGAACTTCTGGATCCATTCGAAATGCACTGGAATTGTCAATCACGGTGACGCCAGCGGCAGCAAAGCGTGGTGCCAGTTCTCGTGACGATGTTGCTCCTGCGGAAAACAATGCAATGTCAAGACCACTGGGGTCTGCAGTTGCTGCATCTTCCACGGTGATTTCTCCACCGTTCCATGGAAGCGTTGTTCCAGCCGAGCGCGCTGATGCGAAGAAACGCAATTCCGTAATGGGGAATTGACGCTCTGCCAACAGCGTTCTCATAACGCTTCCGACTTGACCTGTTGCTCCGACGACTCCTACGCGCATAGGAGTTGAGGCTAATGGCAGCGCGCTAGTAGCCACCAATGACTTTTATTGGCTACGTCTAAATCTCGTTGTGGCACTGGTTTCCCGTCGAAAGTCACAGCCCGTTGTGGCCGACCTGGGTGGTGCAAGATTGCGAGCTCATCGAACTCCACATTTGATGCTTGCAACAATGCCAGCACTCGCCGAGGATCGAGACGATTCGCCTGCCAACCCAAGCGTGTCGACCAGCGCCACTGTGACAACTTCTGGCCAGCTACTGGAATTCGCCACAACAAACGCATGACGGCACCAGCTGGTACCAACAAAACATCTGCAGGAACCCAGGTTCGGTAGTTCAACGCAACATATCCGCCAGGCTTCACAACTCGAAGCGCCTCGGTGGTTAAACGGAGTGCATCGCTGGCCTTGCAATGTTGAAGCGTGATGTAAGAAAACACCACATCGACTGAATTGTCACTCACGGTGATGGAACTGCCATCTGCAATGTGAACAGTGCGAAGCGTATTGACACGACCAAACCGAGCAACGGTCTCACGACAGCGTTCCAAAAATGCGGCATCAACATCGGTTGCAATAACCGATGAAAACTTGCGAGACAGCGCAGCGGTCATTCGGCCGATGCCAGAGCCGATCTCCAACACCGATGCACCGCTGGCCATGCTGGTCCAACCAAATCGATCTAGATAGATGTCAACTTCGGCGTCGCCGGTCTTAACGAATTCATCCAACGTGAGTGTTGCACCCGTTTGATTATTGAAGACCCAACCAGTGTCGCGAACTACTTCGTCTGCATTACGGCGCATCTCGGCACGCGTTCCAGCGGCGCGCCATGGAATGAGTTGACGACGAAGTGCCATTAGTTGAGTATGGCAGGCGCGCTACTTGCGTTCTGGCAATGGTGCCGAATACGCCGTTCCCGAGTCCAACCCGAAGGCAGTGTGCAAGGACCGAACAGCAGATTCCATGTCTGATGCCGCCACCACAACCGAAACGCGAATAGTGCTGGTGGAAATCATGTGAATGTTGATGTTGTTGTCGGCCAGAACGCGGAACATTTTGGCTGCAACGCCTGGGCTGGTCTTCATGCCAGCACCAACTAGCGAGACCTTTGCGATGTCTGATTCATGCGAGACACCTTGGGCATTGATCTCTGTAGCAACTCGCGACACGATCTCTTCGGCCACTTTCATATCTGCCTTTGGCACAGTGAAAGAAATGTCTGTGAAACCATCTTTAGATGTGTTCTGCACAATCATGTCGACGTTGATGTTTGCGTTTGCAAGGTTCTCGAACAATGACGCCGAAATACCTGGGCGGTCGGGAACACCAAGAACAGTGACCTTTGATTCGCTGGCATCGTGAACAACGCCAGAAATAATTGGCTCTTCCATGGAGTTTTCTCCTTGTGACTTTTCGGTGCTGACCCATGTTCCGTGTTCCCACGTGAAACTTGAACGAACATGAATAGGAACATTGTGATTACGGGCGAATTCAACTGAGCGCAGTGCGAGAACTTTGCTTCCCACACCGGCCATCTCCAACATTTCGTCGAACTGCAAATGTGACAACTTGCGTGCTTGAGGTGCGATACGAGGATCGGCAGAAAACACGCCGGTGACGTCGGTGTAAATCTCGCACACGTCTGCGTTTAGTGCGGCAGCAAGTGCAACTGCTGTGGTGTCACTTCCGCCGCGACCAAGTGTGGTGATTTCAGAATCGGTGGACACACCTTGGAAGCCAGCAACAACAACCACTTTTCCTTCGGATAATGCGCTGCGAACACGATCGCCCTTCACTTCAAGAATTTTTGCCTTGGTGTGAATGGTGTCTGTGATGATTCCCACCTGCGAGCCAGTGAAGCTGACGGCTTCCACACCAACGCCAGCAAGCGCCATGGACAACAACGCCATTGAGATTCGTTCGCCAGTGGTGAGAAGCATGTCCATCTCGCGGCCGGGGTGTACGTCTGATACCGCGTTGGCCAGGCCGAGGAGATTGTCGGTGGTTTTGCCCATTGCCGACACCACGACAACCACGTCGTTGCCATGACGACGGGTGAACGCCACGTGGTCTGCCACGGACTTGATGCGATCGGGGTCAGCGACTGATGTGCCGCCATATTTTTGAACAATTAGTGCCACTACTGGTCAAGGCTACCCCTGTGCGACTAGCCTGCCGACTTCGTGGGAACAGATAAAAGAGCCAGACAAAAAGCCAACCGAGAGCGCGCACGCCAAGAGCGCATCCGTAAGCAAAAGATGAGCAAAGTTCGTAAGCGCGGCATCCTGTTCGGTGTCGGCATTCCCGCCATCGTGGTGGCGCTCTTCCTCATTGCCCAACTCGCAGGTAGTGATGATTCAGCATCGGTTGACACAACGGCGCCGCCTGTCACTAACTCCGCTGGAATTGTTGAAGGCGAAACTGTCTGCCCGGCAACGGACGGTAGTCAAGCTCAAGTCATGTCGTTTGCTTCGCCAATGAAGAAGTGCATCGACGAGACAAAGAACTACACCGCAACGTTCGACACCTCTGAGGGCGAAATTGTTGTTGATCTCAACACCAGCACTGTTCCTGGCACCGTCAACAACTTCGTCGCGCTTGCTCGCTACAAGTACTACGACGGATCAACCATTTTCCGCACCGACCCATCTATCGACATCATCCAAGGTGGCGGTAAGACAAACTCCGATAGCCCCGGCTACACCATTCCCGATGAGGGCGGAAAGTTTGCCTACTCCGAAGGTGACCTGGTGATGGCACGTGGGTCAGAGCCAAACTCTGGCGGTGGCCAATTCTTCTTCGTCACAGGCCCGAAGGCATCACTTCTTGATTCACAGGGCACCTACGTCACTTTCGGAAAAGTCTCCGCAGGAATGGACGTTGTGAAGGCCATCATGGCTCTCCACAAAGCCAACGACAGTGGTCTTGGTGGCGCCCCAAGTCGCACCGTGACTGTCAATTCCATCAGCATCACCGAAAAGTAAAGAGACGCGGTTCTTTCAACCGCAGCCTCGGTTGTTAGCCTCGCCGAGTACTCATTTGGGAGGTTTGACATGAAGACAATCGGAATTTGCGGCTCAGGAATCATGGGCTCTGGCTTGGCTGAAGTTGCAGCAAAGGCTGGCTACACCGTCATCGTGCGCTCGCGTAGCGCTGCCACTGC
Organism: uncultured Bifidobacterium sp.; assembly: GCA_964599815.1. GTDB lineage: Bacteria > Actinomycetota > Acidimicrobiia > Acidimicrobiales > Ilumatobacteraceae > UBA2093. The sequence continues at coordinate 12,125 of CAZRHK010000037.1, forward strand.
ACAGGCAATGATCACCTCCATTGAGAAGGGTCTCGACAAGCAAGTTCAGCGCGAGAAGATCACCGCCGACGACAAGGCAGCAATTCTTGGTCGTTTGTCTGCAACAGACAAAGTGTCAGACCTTGCCGATTGTGACCTCGTTATCGAATCGGTTGTTGAAGATCTTGATGTAAAGAAGGCGCTTTTTGCCGAACTGGACAAAGCAGTAAAGCCATCGGCGATTCTCGCAACAAACACCAGCACATTGCCTGTTGTTGAAATGGCAATGGCGACTGGTCGCCCAGACAAGGTGTGTGGCATTCACTTCTTCAACCCAGCAACTGCAATGCCATTGGTGGAAGTTGTCCGCCCCATCACAGCATCGGACGACACCATCAACGCAGCAAATGAGTTCACTGCAAAGTGCGGCAAGAACGGCGTGCAGGTGAAAGACCGTGCAGGCTTCATTGTGAACGCATTGCTGTTCCCTTACCTCAACAATGCAATTCGCATTTGGGAAACAGGCACCGCATCTATGGAAGACATCGACACCGCTATGAAGGGCGGCTGCAATTTCCCCATGGGCCCGTTCGCGTTGCTCGACCTTGTTGGTCTTGACACATCGTTGGCCATTCTCGATGCGCTGTACGCAGAATTCGCAGACTCGAACTATGCAGCAGTTCCAACACTTCGTCGCCTTGTTGCAGCTGGCAAGTTGGGCCGCAAGAGTGGCGAAGGTTTCTACACCTACTAAGCCATAGTCTCGGTGACGTGAAGACGCCAACCGAG
>CAZRHK010000037.1:12992-14168 GCA_964599815.1 uncultured Bifidobacterium sp.
GATGGCAACTGGATCAATGACGAGTTCATCACTGCGTACACGCGCCTTCATCATCTTGGACATGCACACAGTGTTGAAGTGTGGAATGACAATCACGAACTCGTGGGTGGCGTGTACGGAGTTCGTATTAATCAGTTCTTTGCGGGCGAGTCCATGTTTCATACCGAAACAGATGCATCGAAAGTGGCTCTGTTCCACCTGGTACAACTCATGATTCTCGATGGCATGACCTTGTTCGACGTGCAATGGCTAACGGACCATCTTGCAAGCCTTGGTGGTATCGCAATCCCGCGGTCCGAGTACCTCCACCGCCTCACTGATGCCGTTGCAGAGGGCTGAAACACACACTTTCTCGGTGTATTTCCGGCCATAGCGTTGCCATACTTGACTCGTGACAGACGCAACCACTCCCCGCCGCGACGACCCATGGTTAATGCGCACCTACTCGGGCCACTCCACCGCCGCAGCTTCTAACCAGCTGTACCGAACCAACCTTGCGAAGGGCCAAACAGGTCTGTCCATTGCATTCGACCTCCCCACGCAAACTGGCTACGACCCGGACCACGTGTTGGCCAGTGGCGAAGTTGGAAAAGTAGGTGTCCCCGTCTCGCATCTCGGTCACATGCGCACACTTCTCGACTCCATTCCGCCTGGGAAGATGAACACGTCCATGACCATCAATGCAACTGCTGCATGGATGCTGGCGTTGTACGTTGCAAACGCTCGTGAACAAGGTGTGTCATCGCAAGAACTTCGCGGCACTACTCAGAACGACATCGTCAAGGAATACCTGTCACGCGGTACGTACATTTTCCCGCCAGCTCCTTCAAAGCGATTAATTGTGGACATGGTGGCCTGGTGCGCACAAAACGCGCCGAAGTGGAACCCTATGAATGTGTGTTCGTATCACTTGCAAGAAGCAGGTGCTACTCCCGTACAAGAAATTGCATATTCACTTGCCACTGCTGTTGATGTTCTCGATGCTGTACGCGACAGCGGACAAGTAGACGCGGAACAGTTCGACCAAGTGTTTGGTTCAATTTCATTCTTCGTCAATGCTGGTATTCGCTTTGTTGAAGAAGTGTGCAAGATGCGCGCCTTCACAGAATTGTGGGATCGCATTGGTCGCGAGCGTTACAACGTCACCGATGCAAAAGCACGTCGTTTCCGTTACGG
>CAZRHK010000038.1:0-2887 GCA_964599815.1 uncultured Bifidobacterium sp.
GGTCCTGCCACGGTTGCGTTGTTTGCTGGACATGACGGAGTAGGAACCTTCTCTGTTTCGTCAATGCCCTTATCAACTTCTGGAACTACGGCAACAACACTGTTCACAGATACTGGTGGACGTGTCACCGGTATCACCGGGATTGTTTATGACTCACAAAATCGCATCATGTATTGGGCAACTCAAGAATCGTCTGATCTGAAAATTAGAAGTAGAAATTTAGATAGCGGCACAACTACAACCTTGTACTCGATTGCAAATGCATTTCCCTACGGAATTGGATTAGACACATCCAGCAATCAATTGGTGTGGTCTGGAATTGAAAACTCAACCGGAAAGATTTGGCTTGGAAGTGTTGACGGAAGTGCAATGTCCACATTGGTGCCGACATATGACATAAAGGGTTTTACGGTTTCAGCAAACAAGATTCATGGATTAATTGGTACCAGTGTTCGCACTATCCAAATTTCACCCTTCTTGCGTAGAACACTCACCGCAGGAATCGGAACGGATGCCACGTCGGTTATTGCGGACGAGGTGAATACAAGGACTTACTTTGCAAACGGATATGGCAGCAGTCCTCAAATCTATATTTTTCCCTCTGAAGGGCCAGATGCTCCATCTGTTTACGTCACTCCATTTAGAAGTGTTATGTCGCTTGCATTGCGTTCCGATGGGTCACTGGTATGGGCAGATGGTCAAACTCCAGTTGGTGCACCACCTGCTACGACATCAGGCATCAATCTTGTCGATCCGTTAGACCCAATGACGTCTCGTGTTTTCTATCCAACGCCTAGCACCACCATGACGGCATTGTGGTTGGTAGAACAGCCATCCACAGATGTTGACGCCGCAGTGGATGGAAACGGGTACGTCGGCAGTGAACATACGTGCGTCGATGCATCGTGGAGTAGTGATTTGCCAGCACAGCGACTCTCGAGATCTCCAGAAGTAGGTCGAGAATTTGCGTGGTATCTCGATGGAGAGGTTGTTGAAGGGGCAACCGACCGAGTGTTCGTTCCCTCATCATCAGGGTCACTGAAGTGCGTCGTGACTGCATCAAACATTGCTGGTTCTACAAATTCTGAATCATTGGAAGTTGCGGTGGCTGATGCACCTTCGACAACATCAACATCCATCGCTGCAACAACTGTTCCCGGCTCCGGTGAAACAGATGGAGGATCACTTTCAGGCGGAGGGGCTTCGCCAGTGGTTACCAGCCCAACAACAACGGTTGCTCCTCGGTACAGGTCCATTTCAGTGAAGTGGAGTTACAACTCTTCAAAGAAGCTCTTAACGGGTACGTTCAAGAAAGTGTCGGGTGCTCGCACATACAGCATGACCATGACAGGTGCCACGAAGAAGACTGTGAAGTGCACAACTTCTGGATCAAAAGTGACGTGTAAGGCAACTTTGAAGAAGGGTGTCAACGCCATCACTGTGAATGCGAAGAATGCATCGAAGGTCATCATCGCTCAGAAGAGGGCGTCTAAGACCGTCAGATAGCCTCTGTGGTTGTGACAACAACAGTTGCTTTAGTGTCGTGTGCGGAAGCTCGCGATTTCGATACAGATTTGCCGTTGCTGGTACGAGCTTTCGGCGATCGCGGAATTTTGGCAGACCTTGTCAACTGGGACGATGAGAACGTTGTGTGGAATTCGTATCGCGCTGCCATTGTGCGCTCACCGTGGGATTATCACCGAAGGTATGCAGAGTTTTGTGTCTGGTTAGACAAGGCTTCAACTCAAACGACGGTTTTTAACTCTGCAGGCATCATTAAATGGAACACCGACAAGGTGTACCTGCAGGAATTGATTGAAGCCGATATCCCGGTGATCCCAACTACGTACGTGCGTGGTGCTGAAGATCTCGTTCTTGCGAATGATCTCATCAAAGGCGACGTTGTAGTGAAGCCAACTATTAGTGCTGGGTCAAACAACACGGAGCGTCATGTCAATGTTCCAGCCAGTGCAGCGGCTCACATCACACAGCTTGTTGATAGGGGAATGGTGGCGATGGTGCAGCCCTATCAACGCTTCATTGATGATCGTGGTGAAACCGGAATGCTGTATTTCAATGGCGAGTACAGCCATGCATTTCGAAAAGGCGCAATTTTGGCAACGGGTGACAATGTGAAGAACGGTTTGTACACCGAGGAAGACATTGGACCACGCGACGCATCTCGGGAAGAGCGAGAATTGGGCGACGACGTTATTGACTTCGTAACGCAGAAGTTCGGTACCGCACCGCTATATGCGCGCGTAGACGTTGTTCGCGGGTCCGGCGGATATCCGGTGCTGATGGAACTTGAAATGGCAGAACCTTCTTTGTATTTGCACACTTCGCGGGATTCTGCAACACGATTCGTTGGTGCATTCTTGTCACAGGCAGCCACGCTTTAGCCATCAAAGGCTGGGGTCGGTAGGTTAGGGATTATGAGCGAACCTATGTCTCCATCTGTTGGACTTGCCGTAGTCCATCTTTTCTGCAAGCCATTCCCAGACTTCGATGGAGAAGCACTTGTTCAAGCAGTGAAGAACGCAGAGAACAACGGAGTCACGGTGGTCACTGTCTCCATGTTGGGACATAAGGCAGACGTTGCAGTGATGGGTCTTTCCTCCGATATGCGCGCCCTGAAGGCTTTGCAAACTGGTGTGCAGCATGCCGGTCTTGAAGTAGTGGACAGCTATGTGTCACTCACCGAAGTCAGCGAGTACGCGAAAGGCATGCCACAGGAAATGTTGAATGCACGCTTGTACCCACAGCTTCCACCAGCTGGAAAGAACGCATGGTGCTTTTACCCAATGTCAAAGCGTCGCAACGAGGGTCAGAACTGGTTCACATTGGACTATGACAAGCGCAAAGAACTCATGGAAGAGCACGGCAA
>CAZRHK010000038.1:2987-6166 GCA_964599815.1 uncultured Bifidobacterium sp.
AAAACCATCTTTTATTACACCGGTGGTGGACAACCCCACGACACCGGCGTGTTGGGCGGGAATGTCGTCGTCGATGTGCGAAAAGACGGGGACGATGTTCTTCACTATCTCATTGAAGGAGCCGCACTGCCGTCCGTAGGGGATGTTGTTGAATGCTCCATTGATTGGGATCGTCGTCATCAACTCATGCGCACACATACGGCGATGCATGTTTTATGTGGTGTCATCTGGAACGAATGGAAAGTTCCCGTGACTGGTGGCAACATGGAGCCGTTGTCTGCGCGTATGGACTTTGAATTACCAGACGTACCGGAAGGTTTCTTGCAACGTGTTGAGCAGTTGGTGAATGAAGCAGTGACTGCCGACTATCCGATCGAGGTGTCGTTCTTGCCGCGGGACACTGCTGTGGAAGATGAAGATCTCATTCGCACCAAAGTGTCACTCATTCCAGCAAATGTGAAAGAGATTCGCGTGGTGGACATTGTTGGCTTAGATAAACAAGCCGATGGTGGTACGCATGTGGCGTCAACAACGGAAGTTGGATCTGTGCGTGTGGTGAAGATGGAGAATAAAGGCAAAGGGTTCCGCCGCCTTCGAGTTGAAATCTCGTAATCGGGCTACTTGCCCACCTCAAACATGATTTTCATGACGCCCTCTTCGCGCGCATCAAACATGCGGTAGCCCTCTGCTCCGTCAGCCAAGGTCATGCGGTGCGTGAAGATTCCATCACCTTTGACACGACCACTTTGCAGAAGGGGAACAAGTTCTGCCCACTGTGCCACCACATTGGCAATGCCTGCACGCACGGTGAGGTTTCGGTAGATGATGTCTCGCATTGGAATTGCTGTATCGCCTTGGGGCAATCCAATGAATGAAGCTGTAGCTCCGTGGCGCGCCAACGATGGGACTAACCCAATTGCAGCCCTTGCACCGGATGCTTCAAAGATGGAGTCACATGCCGCACCTTTAGTGATTTCCCGGATCTGGTCGCGCGCTTCATCGGGGTGCAATGCCACTGCACCAAGCGATGTTGCATGTTGGCGACGTGTTTCAACAGGATCAATTGCAAAGACAGTTGCAGCACCGCGGGCAAAAGCAAGTTCAATCCCTAACAATCCAATTGGACCCAAGCCAACTATTGCTGTGTTTGAACCTGGCTGAATGTTTGCGCGAGAAACTCCAAAATGTGCGGTAGCAAGCGCGTCGGTGAGGAGAATTGCTTGATCGAATGAGATGCCTTCGGGAATCTTCATAAGCGTGAGATCTGCATTGGGGACTTGTGCAAACTCTGCCTGGCCACCCTGTAGGCGAGTGCTTAATCCGAATGCTGTGCTACGCGAGCAACGACCAACACGGGACAAACACGCACTGCATTCCCCACATCCTGAACCACCTGCAGCAATGACATGGTCTCCAACTGCGAATCGGTGTACTTCTTTTCCGGCGGCGACAACGACGCCGATGAATTCATGCCCTACGCAAAATGGTTCAACACCGGCGGAGTAGTCAGTTTTGCCGATTTTGTCGCCGTGATAGATGTGGAGATCACTTCCGCAGATACTGCAGTGGCTCACTTGAAGAATGACGGAATGATCAAAATCAAGTGATGGGTCTGGGTAGTCCTCACAGCGAATGTCGCGCGGACCTTGGAATACCAAAGCTTTCATAGTTCCCCCTTGTTGCTTAACCCTACTGATGTGGGCTCGACACGACAGCACGAGACGGGGTCACATACGATGACCTCAACAAGGGGAATGCATGAGCGACGTTGTACAAGAAGCACGCGAATTCATTGAGAAGAACTGGACGTCGGGTTTCGACTTGGCGGCGTGGCGCGAGTTGGTAGTGGACAACAACTGGGCTGCCCTGCGTTGGCCGGTGCAGTGGTACGGCCGAGGTCTGTCGGATGACAAGGCAGAAGAAGTAGAGAAAGTGTTCTCTGACGCAAGGGTTCCAGGACCTGGTCAAGACAAGTGGAATTTGTGGGCAGGAACTCTTGTTGGTTTTGGCACAGACGAGTTGAAGCGTCAATACCTACGTTCGCTGTTACTAGATGAAGTTGCTATGTGTTTGTTGTATAGCGAACCTGGTGCTGGTTCAGATCTTGCAGGACTTCGCACCACTGCGGTTCGCGATGGTGACGAGTGGATCATCAACGGACAAAAAGTGTGGACATCTGGCGCACATGCTGCAGATATTGGCATGTTAATTGCACGCACAGATTGGGATCAACCGAAACATCGCGGCATCACATTCTTTTGGTTCCCAATGAAGCAGGCCGGAGTTGAAGTACGCCCATTGCGACAAGCAACAGGAGATGCGCGATTCAACGAGGTGTTCATCACCGATGCGCGCGTACCAAATGCGAACGTATTAGGAGACTTGAACAAAGGATGGTGGGTGCTTCAATCTGCGCTTGCGTATGAGCGAGCAGCAATGGGTGTGTCGCGTCGCGGCCCGAAAGGTCCCGGTGGCGCAACATCGGCCGCGCATGGGTCAATTCCATCACCAGATCTCTCTCTTGTGTCATTGGCGAGAGACATGGGGAAGTCAAATGATGCCGTGGTGCGCCAACATCTTGCCCGCTTGTATTGCATGCGAATGGTGAACGACTGGAACGGAGATCGCGCTAAGGCAGTCAGCGAGGCTGGTGGTTCGTCACCACTTGCATCACTTGGAAAGCTTGCGATGTCTGGAATTCTTCACTATGCAGGCCGAGTGCAGGGACATCTGCTGGGTGCTGAAGGAGCGCTGGACGGCGATGCGTTCCCACGTTCGCGAGATGCTAACTACTCACAACTGAATGCATATTTCACTTCTATCGGTGGCGGTACTGATCAGATTCAGCGAAACATTATTGGCGAACTGATTTTGGGTTTGCCAAAAGAGCCACAAACAGATCGTGATATGCCGTTTAAGGAAGTTCCGGCAATGTCTGTTGCGCGCTAGTCGCGCGACATGGTGGCACGACTGGTGCCGCTGAAGTCCAGCACTTGATCTGCATCAAGATCAACAACAACTTTTGTGAGATGCCCAGTGAATTCAAATGGAGATTCATAAAGGCTCACTGGAGTTCCTCGGTCAAGTCCAATGTCGAGACCAGACCAGGAAATGAGAATCCAGAAGATGTTGCTTGTAGTCATAGTTCCAACGACAACATCGTCAATAAACATTGTCAA
>CAZRHK010000038.1:6266-13873 GCA_964599815.1 uncultured Bifidobacterium sp.
TCTTGCCACCATTGGTCAATGAGCTGCTGTAATCGTTCTGGTTCTTGTTCCGCCAAGTTGTTGCACTCATTGAAATCGGTATCTAAGTGGTACAACTCCCACGTGTCATTCTCAAATGGAGTTCCCATTTGGTGATACGCAACGGCCTTCCAACCGTCTACAACAATTCCGCGATGTCCAAACATCTCGAAATATTGAGGGCCTCGGTTTACAGAAGCGTGTGGGTCTGAAATCAATGGAGCGAACGACTCTCCTTCAATTGGCATTTGCGAAACACCATTAACGGTTGTGGGTGCTTCAAGATTCAACATGTCAAGAATTGTGGGTGCAATGTCAACGACGTGACAGAAATTGTGTCGTAATCCACCTTCGTCTTGCACCACACCTGGCCAGGCGAGAACAAACGGATCTCGAATACCGCCCGAATGAGTGTTCTGTTTGTAACGGCGAAGCGGAGTGTTGGCTACCGATGCCCATCCCCATGGGAAGTTTGAATGTGTGTCTGGCCCACCGATGTCGTTGATACGCGCAATCTTGTCGTCAATTGACTCTTGAATGAGATTGAACGGACCCATTGCATTAATGAAACCAAATGCTCCACCTTCTTGGCTTGCGCCATTGTCGCTCATGACGAGAACAACTGTGTTTTCGAGTTGGCCCGAAGCTTCAAGATGTTGGATGACGCGCGCAAAGTGATCATCAAAGTGTTCCAGCATTGCGGCGTATGCCGCCATTAGACGAATAGAGAGAGGTTTCTGTTCAGCAGGGATGTCTTCCCATGGGAACACAAAATCATTACGTGGCGGCATGGGAGTTCCCGGTGGAACAATCCCTAGTTCAATTTGACGAGCAAGTCGACGTTCGCGAACTGCATCCCATCCATCTTTGTAATACGTCTCACATCGATTGATGTATTCAAGTGGCGCTTGATGCGGCGCATGACATGCACCTGGTGCCAGCATCATCATCCAAGGCGCATCAGGTGCTCCTGCAGTGTGTTCTGCAAGGTAGGTGATGGCGTTATCGACAAGGTCTTCTGTGAGGTGGTAGCCAGTCCAGTATGTGCCTGGAGCAGTGACATGTGAGTTATCGCGCACAACTTCGGGGCTGTACTGATCTGTTTCTGCGTCGAGGAAACCGTAAAAGCGGTCGTATCCACGACCAAGTGGCCAACCATCGAATGGTCCTGTGGGTCCAGTTTCTGTCAATGGCGTGACATGCCATTTGCCCACCATGTAATTGCGGTACCCGTGTGGGCGAAGCATCTCCGCCAGCGTTCCAGCTTCGTGCGTAATTTTTCCGCGATATCCGGGGTAACCGCTGTCAAAGTTTGCGAGACAACCAACGCCAACTGAGTGATGATTGCGACCAGTGTGAAGTGCTGCTCGTGTAGTGGAGCACATTGCTGTGGTGTGAAATCCAGAGAAGCGAAGTCCACGTTGCGCAATGGCATCGATGGTGGGAGTTTTAATTTCAGATCCGTAACAACCAAAGTCGGCGAAGCCAACATCATCAAGTAGCACCATAAGGATGTTTGGTTTACTGCCTGCATTGTTGTGCTGTGGGAAATAGGGGGTCGATTCGGCAAGCGTGCGGCCGATTCGGCCAGGAAAACCTTGTGGAGTAGTTGGTGTGAACGTCATGTGTGCCTCCAGGAGTGGTAACGCGAGTGTAGTTTCCCGCGGACTGGGGCTAAATAATGAGGTGCGTTCTACTTAGCGAAACGCAGTGAGCCCTTGGCGTTTGCCATGTTCGGCCGCAACACGACGAAAACGTGGATCGAGAGAGTTTGGTCCCATTGCCGAAATGGCCTCATCGTCGGTGACAACGATGTGAACGGTGGATCCAGAGGATCTGAGATCGTCAATTTCTTTCGCAATGAGGGGAGTGATTCCTTGCGTTAACGGAGCAATCACGTACACCTCCTTGTATCCAGCTGCCAGATGTGCATTTGTGCTGGTACGAAGACCGCCGTCGTAATACTTGGTGTTGTTAATGGTGACGCATGGCCACACGCTTGGAACAGCGCAACTGCTTGCAACTGCGTCAATCAAGGACACACCAGAGTCTTTGTTCCACGTGACGAATTCGCCTGACTCACTCTCGATAGCCGTCAGTACAAGGGGAGTCGTCGGCCAGTTGTGATTTGGTAATCGCATCTCTATGACATGGCGCCGTTCTTCCTCTGAGATTGTTGGTGCGTGAAGGGCAATGTCAGCAATTCGTTGACGTTGAAGATTGCTATCAGTTCCACCTGCACCAAGTTCACCAAAGACTTTTGCGAGCAATTCCAGATCAATGTTTGGTGAGATTTCGTGGTGTTCGTCCGAAATCTGACGTTCGAATAATTCCTCAATAGATAGCCCAGACAGAATTTGAGCGCCCACAGTGGCACCTGCACTGGTTCCAATGACGATGTCAACATTCTCAATAAGGCGTAGCCCTCGTTGATGAAGTCCCATGAGAACGCCGGTTTCCCATGCAATTCCAGTGACCCCACCGCCCGCCAAGACCAATGCAGAACTCATAGAAATATGTCTAGTCCAGGAATTGGCCAAAGACTTTGTTGCATGTTTGTTTCGTAGTAGTTCTGTCGCAATTGCCCTCCATACAATCGCCTGTGAGATGGACCGTCACTCTGGACCCAGCACTCTTGAGCCGTATTCGCAGGAGTTGCTAGATGCCGTCTTGGCAGCCATCCCGTTGTGGCTGACGTCTCGAATTGCTTTAGTCGCTCCGGGAGTTGCAGTTGACGAAAGTGTTATCTCACAGACCGAAGAGTTTGTTCGTCGCGAATTGTCAGCTTTGTTGGAAACTGATGTTGATGACCAACGCGCAAACCCTCTTCATATTCTTCGCGAATCAACGCAATTTGCTACCAACGTTCTCAAAGAAGCTGGCGTTGCCCCTGCACAACGAGATGACTTTGACCGTCAATTAATGCCGAATGACATCTATGCCTTAGGTCCACTTACGTGGAGAGACCTCTCTGAGGATGTTCATGACGCAGGAATTACATGGGGCGCATGGAAGGCAGCAACAGTGCTCACCAGACGTCGTGCAGAAGGGAAATTGTCATGAGCAATCGTCACGACATCATTTCCGATGTTTCACGACGCGGAATCGACATGTGCCACGCGTTATCTGATGCAACAGATGAATGGTTGTCAGAACTCTTTCATTCTGCAATCAGCGGAGTGAAGAAAGCAGATGACATTGTTCTTCTTGCGGTCGGTGGTTATGGTCGGCGTGAACTAGCACCGCAAAGTGACCTAGATGTTTTGCTTGTCCATCGCGGCGTAAAAGACATCAGCGAAATCGCATCAAAGATTTGGTATCCCGTGTGGGATACAGGCGTCAAACTTGGTCATTCGGTACGAACACCAAAAGAGACACTGCAGTTGTGCGCATCCGATTTAGATACGGCAACTGCACTGGTAACAGCTCGCGTTGTTGCTGGCAATGCATCTCTTGGGCAAGAAGTCATCTCTGGAAGTACGGACAGTTGGAAGAAACGTGGCCGAGAGTGGTTAGTAGAACTTCATTCGCGTGTTCTGGAGCGCTATGAAAAAGATGGCGAGGTTGCGTTTCTATTAGAGCCAAATCTCAAAGAAGGAATGGGTGGTCTCCGCGACATTCATGCGTTGCAGTGGGCCATTGAAGCGGGGCTTGAATTATTGCCAGGCGATGAGGGCCAACTTGCTCGATGCAACGAGGTGTTACTGAACGTACGCGTGGCGCTCCACCGACACATTGGTCGTCCCGTTGAAGTACTACGCCTTGAAGACCAACGCGCCGTTGCTGAATTAGCCGGATTTGAATCCGACGATGCATTGATGAGATCTATTGCTGAAGTAGGCCGGCGAGTTGCATGGATTGCCGACGAAGTGTGGGCACGTCTTGACCCTCCCGCGCACAGTTCGTCAGTTCCGCAGTTGTTGGCGCCGGGTGTGCAGCTACTCAATGGTGAAATTGAACTGACCGACGATGTTGATGTTTCTAGCGACCCAACACTTCTGTTGCGCGTTGCGACTGCTGCTGCTCGACTGAATGTTCGCATTGACCGTTCGTCATTAGACAGGCTCGGTCAACAACTACCAATTTGGCCAGACCCATGGCCCGCTGGTGCGAGCGACGAAGTAGTTGCGTTGTTGTTAGAGGGGGAGAACGCTATTCCAGTGTTGGAGGCAGTTGACCAGCGCAACTTGTTGGTCCGTGTTTTGCCGGAGTGGGCACCAGTTCGAAGCAAACCACAACGCAACGCTTTCCATCGCTACACGGTTGACAGACATTTGTGGCAAACCGTTGCAAATGCGAGTGCTCTTGTGCATCGAGTATCGCGCCCTGATTTGTTGGTTCTTGGCGCGCTCTTCCACGACATTGGAAAGGGTTACCCAGGAGATCACACCGAAGTTGGGGTAGAGAAGTTTGCTGTTATTGGTCAACGAATGGGTTTGTCGGCGCAGGACCAGACGGTGGTCTCATTATTGATTGAGCACCACTTGTTACTTGCCGACACCGCAACACGACGCGATTTATCTGATGATGCAACTATTTCTATGGTTGCGGAGAAAGTCGGAAGTGTTCAAGTGCTCGATTTATTGCACGCACTCACTGAAGCCGATTCTTTGGCTACTGGTCCTTCGGCATGGAGCGATTGGAAAGCAGAACTCATTGCACTTCTGGTTGATCGAGTACGACATGTTCTTGGCGGTGGAGACATTGCAGAGGTGACGTGGAGACTGTTCCCCGATGCATCGGTTCTTGAATTGATGGCTACTGGAGACGTTGCAGTCAGAACTGAAAGTGACCGCGTCACAATTGTGAGCCCAGACAGGCCGGGAACATTCAGCAAAGTTGCTGGTGTACTTGCACTTAGTGGTCTTGACGTTCTTGGTGCAGAGGCGCACTCTGATGAACAAGGTATGGCTGCCTCTGAGTTCCGAGTCTCTAGTCCACATGGAGAAATCAATTGGGCTCCAATTGTCGACAATCTCACTCGCGCCCTGCAAGGCCGTCTTGCTTTGGAATCTCGTCTTGCAGATAGAGCTGCATCGGCTCGGCCAAAGCGTGCCATGTCGGCCATTGCGCCCGCAGAACCAACAGTGCGTTTTGACGATTCGGCGTCATCGAACGCCACCTTCCTTGAAGTACGAGCACCAGACAAGGTGGGAGTTCTTCATCGCATCACAAAAGCAATTGCAGACCTTGGTCTCGATATTCGACATGCGCGTGTTTTGACCTTGGGTAATGAGGTTGTCGACGCCTTCTATGTCAGGGAGTCGGGTGGTGGTCGCATTACCGATGAGGAATACAAGAAAGAAATCTCGCGAGCAATTCTGTTTGCCCTGCAAGATCGCTGAATACGGCCATATCGGTTTCTGGAACTAGGGTTCGTGCCGTGAGCGACGCACAACCTCAAGACTTCACACGTGACCTGATTCGATGGAGCGAGACTCTCGCCGCTATCGCGCGAACGGGAATGGGCTTTACCCAAAGTCTCTATGAACGCGAACGATACGAAGAAGTCTTAAAGGTTGCTGCAGACATCAAATCTGCGTCCGATGAAGCGCTTGAAGTTCGTCGAGAACAAGATCACTTTGTTCAAGAGTGGATGGAATCGGTGGGCGAAGGTGTGCCTGGTTACGTCACACCAAAAGTTGCAATTGGTGCCATCGTCGGGAATGACGAAGGAAAAATTCTGTTAGTGCAACGCAAAGAAAGTGGCGTGTGGTTGTACCCCACAGGTTGGGCCGATGTGGGGTATTCGCCTGCAGAAGTAGCAATGAAAGAAGTGGAAGAAGAAACCGGCATCATCGCTGAGCCATTGCAATTACTGGGTGTTGTAGACGGAATGCGCATGGGGTTCTCACGCTTTGGTATGTACATGTTGTTGTTTCACATGAAAGCAACAGGTGGCGAGCTGAATCCACATCCGTTGGAGACTGGAGATGTTGGCTGGTTTGGTCCGGATGAACTGCCAACACCAACTGCTGGTGCGCAATGGTGGGGAAACATGGCGTTCGCGGCAATTAACGGGTCTGTTACACCGGCAACTTTTGATGCACCACGCACTGAGTTGTGGCGCGGAAGCGCAGACAACCACTAATTAGTTTGAGTCTTGGTCGCGCAAGAACTGTTCAACTTCATCAACCAACGTGTCGATATTTTCTTCTGCATCGTCGTCGGTGTCATCGTCTGAAAAATCAAACTCAAGTTGATTAGGAACATCTGTTCCAAATGGGTCATCGCCCATGGTCTCTAAGCGCTCAACGTATTCACGGAGATCGTCGTCGTCTTCAATCATCTCTTCCACTTTGTTGTCGTAGGCGACAACTTGATTGTGAAGAACATGAAGTGGAGAAGGAGTTCCGATGATTTCACAAGCGCGAGCAATGAGGGCATTGGCTGCCTTTGGCGATGGAATCTGTGATGCAATGGCGGGAACTGCAGCCCACAAACTTGCAGAAGGCAATGACGAGTGATTGCAGGCATCGTGGACAACGCTGATGATTCCTGTTGGCCCTTCGTAGCGTGACCGTTGCAAGTCGAAGCGCTCGATGGTGTGGTCGTCATTGGCGGTTCCCATTACCTGAACATCTGAACGATGGGATACATCTGCAAGAAGTGCACCGAGAGTAAGAACCAACGATGAGTCAAACCGAGCTGCAACGCCCACTACTTGTTCTGTGAACAGTCTCCACTTCAAACTTGGCTCTGGACCAAGAACCAAAATGACATCGGAACCTGGTGTGCTTGCGTGCCACATGCTTACTTTTGGCCACACAATGCTGCGGGTGAGTCCGTCTTTCAGGTGAACCGATGGACGAATAGTTGCAAAGTCTGTGAACTCTTCTGGATCGATGTCGCACAGAGGTTCTGCATCCCAAGCGTCGATGAGCGTGCGCACTGCAGTGCTTGCGGCGTCGGCGGCATCGTTCCAGCCACTAAACGCGGCAATCATTGTTGGGCTTTGAAGTCGTGGACTCGACAACCATCGGACATGATCTGCAGCCGTCATTACCTCTAAAACCTACCGTCTCCCAGGGGCGTGTGTGGCAAGGTGGAGGGATGGCAGTTGTTGTGGAAAAAGCCGGGACAGTAACGGACGAAATCGTTGTGGCATTTGAAGTTCTCATCCCTCAGCTTTCGTCCTCAAATCCACCCCCAAGCAGGGAATCATTAGAGGAAATTGTTAGTTCTCCCGCAACCGATTTGTTCATCGCGCGGGTTGATGGACAAATTGTTGGATCACTGACTCTCGCAACGTTTCGTATTCCAACTGGTCTGCGTGCATGGATAGAAGATGTTGTTGTAGATGACTCAGCGCGCGGTCATGGCGTAGGTGCTGCTCTGAATGTGGCGGCATTAGATGAAGCACGTCAACGTGGAGCAGTCACTGTTGATTTAACGTCACGTCCATCTCGTGAGGCAGCTAACAAGTTGTATAAGAAACTCGGGTTTGTTGAACGTGAAACAAACGTGTATCGCTACACCTTGTGATTAATGGGCAGATGTGTTTTCCATTGCGTCGGAAAGGCCTGCGCGTTGTTTTAGTGGGATCTCTGGCAGAACTAAAGCAATAAAGAAACCAATCACCATGATGG
>CAZRHK010000039.1:0-13652 GCA_964599815.1 uncultured Bifidobacterium sp.
AAATTCAACATTGTGTGGCAAGGTTTCACACTGGATAACTGGTTGAACCCATTTTCTGAACCGGAATTTACTGATGCACTTCTCGTCAGCCTTCGCGTGGCTGCCGTTGCCACAGTGTGTTCCACCATTCTTGGAACGCTCATAGCGTTGGCGCTTAGTCGCTATCGATTCAAGGGAAGCGGAGCTGTAAATCTCTTCTTGGTGTTGCCACTCACATCACCTGAAATTGTTCTTGGTTCATCGCTTGCAACTTTGTTCCTTGCACGCGGGGTCGAACGCGGATTTCTCACGGTTGTCATCGCGCACATCATGTTCCAGGTGTCATTTGTGGCGGTCACGTTGCGTGCACGTATTCGCGGCTTCGACTGGACACTTGAACAAGCTGCAATGGACTTGGGTGCCTCGCCGCAGCGCGCATTTTGGAAAGTGACATTCCCGCTTATTCTCCCTGGCATCTTGGCTGCGGCGTTGCTGTCGTTTGCGTTGTCTATTGACGACTTCATCATCACGTTCTTCAATGCTGGCTCGCTGGTGACATTCCCGCTTCAAGTTTTCGGAGCATCTCGTGTGGCTATTCCGCCACAACTGAACGTGCTGGCCTCCATGTTGTTGTTCGGCAGTATTGCCATCATGGTGGGCGGCCTCATTATTGAGTCTCGTAAACAGCGGCTGGCAAACGGCCTTAAGCGTTCACGCAAGTAATACATGTCGTCTCGTTCGTTAATTGCAGTGGGGCCAGATACGTCTCCCGAGTGGGTGCGGGATGCTGTTCGCGCAGGCGGCGGCGAAATAGTTGATGCGTCTCGGGCAGTCGGGTTGATCTGGACGGCCGCACGTGATGTGGCTGGGCTTGAAGAACTGTTGCGACAGCATCCTCACCTTCCGTGGGTGCAGTTGCCTTTCGCCGGAATCGAGAATTTTCTTGGCGTCATAGACGATGGTCGAATCTGGACATGTGGAAAAGGTGTCTATGCCGAACCGGTGGCAGAACACGCACTTTCGCTTGCTCTAGCAGGAATGCGCAATGTTGCTAACTATGCGCGACAAGAGAAGTGGACTGGACCAGTAGGGCGCAACCTATTGAACGCAAACGTCTCAATAGTTGGCGGAGGCGGAATTACTGAGTCGCTGATTCGGCTTCTCGCACCATTCAACTGTGACATCACAGTGGTGCGCCGAAACGTAGACCACATTGAAGGTGCAGACACGGTTGTTGGTATTGAGCACCTAGTTGATGCGCTTGTTGGGGCAGACGTTGTTTTCCTTGCCTTGTCGTTAACTCCCGAGACAAAAGGGTTGATCGGGCGATCAGAGTTAGAAATCATGGAGTCTCACGCATGGTTGGTGAATGTCGCGCGTGGCCAACACATTGTGACTGACGATTTGGTGTGGGCGCTTGAGAACAACGTGATTGGCGGTGCTGCACTAGATGTGACAGATCCCGAGCCACTGCCCGAAGGGCATCCTTTGTGGTCGTTATCTAATTGCATTATTACGCCGCACATTGGTAACACGCCTGAGATGGCGATTCCTTTGTTGTCTGAACGCATTACAGAGAACGTGAAACGGTACATTGCAGATGTTCCCCTCATCGGGCTTGTAGACGTTCGCAATGGTTACTAATCGCAATTTATATGCAGTTCTCGGAGTGTCATCTGGCGCAACTCCAGAACAACTGCGCGATGCATACCGCGAGTTAGCTCGTCGGCTTCACCCAGACGTTGCGGGCACATCGAAAGAAGATGCCATTCGTATGGCAGAAGTGAATCATGCGTGGTCGGTTCTGTCAGACCCAGTTGCTCGTCGTGATTACGACACATCGCAACGTGTGGGATCGGCGTCATATGGTTCGGCTGTTCCGCCTAGCAAAGATGGTGTGAGGGGAGTGTCTCGCCCTCCGCAGACAGTGCCTCCTAAATTTCCGTGGCGCGGGTTAGTTGTTGTCTCGGTTATTGCAGCAGTGTTGGTGTTAATTGCTCATGCATTCACCAAGCCCGCCGAACCTGGCGTGCCCGACCAATTGCTGCAAAACGGATCGTGTGTACAAATTGATCGTGAATCGTTCGCAGTTGAAGTGTCATGTGGCGGGCCATATGACGGTGTTGTCCAAGCTTTCGTTGCAATTGACCAAACATGTCCGGCGACAATGTCATCGCATCTCGATCGCCAAGGAATGGGCCGTGCCTGCGTCGTTCTCGGCCCAACAACGGCTGTAGGGGATGTTGAATGATGTGGGTAATCTAAGAATTCCTGCTGGGGCGCGTAGCTCAGTCGGTTAGAGCACCACGTTCACATCGTGGGGGTCATGGGTTCGAGTCCCGTCGCGCCCACCATTCATCTGTTTCATGCGAAGCAGCAGTAGTTTCTAGCCGTGCGCAAACTTTGTGAAAGACCCGGGTGCGGTGCGCCTGCAGAGGTGTCGTATGGCATCGACAATGCATCGCTCACTGTTTGGGTAGACAATCGCGCCATTTTGGAGCGCGAGCATGCGGGCAGATTGTGTCGCCGGCATGCAGATGCATTAGTTGTGCCACGTGGATGGACCCTCGACGACCGTCGACAAGCAGTTCCACAGCTATTTCGCGTTGTTGATTCTGTGCCTGAAAAGAAGCCCACATCTAAGAGCGACGCTGTGGCAAAGCGCGCGCCGAAACGTGAAAAGAAAGACGATGGTCCGTCGCTCTTTGAGACTATTGAAGCTGAACTTGAAGAGATAGAGAAGGCGAAAGTTATCGATCCAGACGAGACGCAGGCCATCCCGTGGTCGCCGCGTCTGGTTTCCTCAGATGAACCAACCGATGAAGAAGATCAACCTGTGTATGGACGTCTACTTGGACGCGCATTTGGGAAGAAGAATCCAGAATGAAGTACTCATCGTCGGTGTCGCTTGCTGCTGCAAGTGATGTAGTGCGCCCGTTTGTTGCGGACTTGGCGAAATACCCACAATGGATGCCGCTTGTGCATTCCGCCGTTGAAATTGGTGACGATGTGTGGGACGTTGAATTGCGGGCCAAAGTAGGCGTTTTTGCGCGCTCCAAGCGCCTGCGAATGCGTCGAACCCTCAACTCAGACACGCTTTATGTTTTTGAACGTGATGAAGACGATGGTCGACATCATTCGCCGTGGATGATGCGCGTGTCATTGACGCCATCGGACAGCGGATCGATAGTTGCAATTGACTTGTCCTATGGCGGAAATCTGTGGACTGCGGGCGTTCTCGACCGTGTTCTCGCCTCACAAGTTGATGCCGGAAAAGCTGCGTTAGCTGCCGTTGTTCAAGGGGCGTAGGCGCCAAGTCGACCATTCGGTCGCGTCTCTACCACCAGGGGCATGGCGAAACATTCAGACAATGTTTGTGAAGTCAACGTCTCTGTGAGTGTGCCGGAAGACAAGATTTTTCCGTTTTGCATAAGCGCGCAATGGGTTGTTGACATCGGAATTTCATCGACATGATGTGTCACGGTCACTGTTGGTAATTCTGGGTGCCGCTGAGAAAATTCGTCAAGAATGCGAACTACATGTTCGCGTCCACCTAGGTCTAGTCGGGCTGTTGGCTCATCTAGCAACACTGCCAACGGGTCGCTCATGAGGGCTCGAGCCATTAACACTCGCTGTAATTCTCCAGAAGACAGCACTGCAATTGGCGTGGACGCCAAGTGCGAGACAGAAAGGTCGTGAAGGCATGCGTCGGCTTGTTGGTGATCTTGTGGCGAATACTCGTTCCACCACACTTCAAGCGCACCATGTTTTGCAGAGAGAACAACTTCGTGTGCAGTTAATGCGGTGCGTAATTCCGATGCCAACGACGCAGACACGTAGGCAAGCCGTGGCCTCACTGGACGAATGTCGAATGTTCCAAGCGTTTGACCATTGATGATGACATCGCCGCTACTTGGGTGAAGGTACAGCGACATGGTTTGAAGCAGTGTTGTTTTTCCGCAACCATTTGGCCCGAGGATGACCCAATGTTCACCAGGTGAGATGGTGAGCGACACGTTGTCCACGGTGGTGCGGGTCTCCCGCCGAACAGAGACATTTTTTACCTGGATCACGGGGACGGTCGTAGGGGAGGTGGGCATCGTGTCCACGGTACTTCGCGTGGCAAAGTAGAGCATGCCCGCATCTCACGCCGACCAACTCGCTGAAGGTCTGTCGCATGTCATGGGCGGTGCACCCATTGCGTCGCTTCAGCGGCTCACTGGAGGCGCATCTCGTGAGACATGGCGTTTTCATAGCAGCGGCGACGACTTTATTTTGCAACGGGTTCGTCCGGGTCGCCCGGATGGGTTGGGAGCAGAACCGTCCGTGTTGGCTGCGGCGTTTGCAGCAGGTGTTCCGGTTCCAGAGGTAATTGTTGATGGCGCCGCATCCACAGAACTTGATTTGCCATTCATGATCGTGCGTGCCGTGGGCGGTGAAACCATCGCCAGAAAAATTTTGCGAGATGCAGAGTTTGATGTTGCGCGAAAACTACTTCCTTCGCAATTGGGTGAAGCGGCTGCTCGGTTACATCAGGTTGATGTGACATCAATTCACGGGTTGACATCTGTCGACCAAATCTCTATGTACAAAAAAGTAATGAATGACCTAGGGGAGCCACACCCCGTGTTTGACATTGCATTTCGATGGTTAGAGCAGAATCGACCATCGGCGTCCACACCAACGCTGGTTCATGGAGATTTTCGATTGGGCAATGTGCTTGTTGATAGCAATGGCTTGACTGCTGTTCTTGATTGGGAACTTGCCCACATTGGGGACCCCATGGAAGATCTTGGATGGCTGTGTGTTCGTGCATGGCGATTTGGTGGCGAAGGGTCAGTGGCGGGTCTCGGTTCGTATGACGATTTGTTGGACGCATACGAGAGAGTCAGTGGAGTTCGTCCCAAATTCTCAACAGTGCGTTGGTGGGAAATCTTGGGCACCGTGAAATGGGGCATCATGTGCATTGTGCAAGCGAATACTCATCTCAGCGGTGTTGCTAGAAGCCATGAACTCGCCGCCATTGGCCGACGAGTGTGTGAGAACGAATATGACGTATTGAATCTGCTGCGAGAGGAGATGTCGTAATGGCTGCGCACGATCGCCCAACAGCAAGTGAACTCATTGAGTCTGTGCGTGAATGGCTAGAGAAAGATGTCTTGCCGTCGGTAGATGGACGACTTGTATTTCATACCCGCGTTGCCATGAACTCGCTGGACATTGTGAAGAGAGAATTGGATTCCGCTGACGTTGTTGACGCGGCACATAGCGACGTGTTGAAGAGTTTGAACGTTGAATCCGACAATGAATTGTCGCAGCGAATTCAATCAGGCGATTTCGATGCGGATCTTTTGGGACTGTTGAACGTTCTAGCGCCAGTCATTGAAAACAAAGTTCGCGTGTCTAACCCGAAGCATTTGCAGTGAAAGTTAACTGCGTGGAGGCTTTGGCGTCACGGTGACGGGTTGGCCCGCAGCAAGTTGTCCGCAGGCAGCAGCAATGTCTGTTCCCCGATTTTGGCGAGTGGTTGCATTCACGCCCAGGTTTCGCAACAAACGTTGAAACGCAGCCACCCGTGCAGGTGAACTACCTACGGTGGGCCATCCTGGTGTTGGGTTGAGCGGAATGAGGTTCACGTGCGCAGGTGGTGTGAGTTGAAAGCACAATTCGGCAAGTTCGTGAGCGTCTTGGTCTGTGTCGTTCACGGAGTCAATGAGGGCCCATTCAAAAGTGA
This sequence comes from uncultured Bifidobacterium sp., assembly GCA_964599815.1. Classification (GTDB taxonomy): domain Bacteria; phylum Actinomycetota; class Acidimicrobiia; order Acidimicrobiales; family Ilumatobacteraceae; genus UBA2093. Next base: position 5,714 of record CAZRHK010000039.1, read on the forward strand.
CGCGGCGCCTCTTCTCGTGCAGATAATCACGACAGGCCTGCATCAGAACTTCTAATGGGTAACGCGTGTTGATAGGAACCAACTCATTGCGTAGATCGTTACGCGCCGCGTGAAGAGAGACGGCGAGATTCACCGGCAACGGCCGAGTGGCAAGAGTCTTGATTCCTGGAACTATTCCCACTGTTGAAATGGTGAGATGGCGAGCGGAAATGCCAATGTCATCGTGAATGCGCTCTACTGCACCCCACACTGCAGGTTCGTTGGCAAGGGGCTCGCCCATGCCCATAAACACAATGTTGTCAATACGTCGATTATGTAGCGCGGCCTCACGTGCTGCGCGCACGACTTGCTCAACAATCTCGCCAGTGGTGAGGTGACGATTAAAGCCGGCCTGTCCAGTTGCACAGAAACCACATGCCATGGCACAACCAGCTTGGGTGCTCACGCACACGGTTGCGCGGGTGTCGTAGTACATCAAGACGGTCTCAATGGGGTGTTGACCATTGAGAAGATGCCAGAGGAACTTCACTGTGTCGCCGTTAGTGCTGATCTCGCGTTTCACTTCAATGAGTGACTCAGGTAATTGTTCCGATAATCGCGTGCGGAGTGCAGCCGGCAACGTTGTGATGTCTTGTGGCTTCTGAAAGTGGGTGTAGAGACCGCTCCACAGTTGATCAAGTCGGTAGCGGGGTTCACCAGAAAGAATGTCGGACAATTCGTCACGAGTTGGTTGATATAGCGAATTCACGATGCGCTCCGTAGAGATGCAATGTCTCCGATAAACGCATGTTCTTCATGGTGTGCTGTAAATCCAAGAGATGTATACAGCGACATTGCGGCTGCATTGTCTGAGTCGACATACAACATGGCAACGGGGACACTGTGGTGCGGTATTTGACTAAGCCCAGCAATGGCCATTTTTCGCCCCAAGCCATGTCCGGCATGACGAGGGTGAACCGCAATTACATAAATCTCACCAAGGTGTGGCTCTGAGTCTGTGTGAATCTTGGTCCAACAAAACGACGTCATGTGGCCGTCTTCGCGGTGCACTACGAAGCCTCGCGCGTTAAACCATGGTTCTTGTTCACGAGAGCGAACGGTGTCAACAGTCCAACCACCTTGTTCTGGGTGATGTGCGAATGCGGCATTGTTTACTGCAACCCATTCGTCTTCATCTTTGCCAACGACGAATGTGTCGGTGTGAAAATTTGCGATTTCATCGAGAAGATGATCTTCAAGCGGCAAGGGACGCCGTAGTTGAATGAGGCGTCGACCTTGATGAAGGCCGACCTGCTCGGCTAACTGACGGTGTGTGTTGTTGGGCTCAAAGACCCACCAATGAACATGTCCGCCACCTTCTTGCGCCACCACCGTGAGAGCTGCGCGCAAGAGGTCTGGTGCAAGTTCATGGAAGTCGTAACGATGATGCGGATGAATGACGACATCGAGTGACCATGATTCATTTCCACGTGACACTTGGCAGTAACCCACTGGGTGCGGGTGAGTGTCGTCACGCGCAATGATTCCTGCGAATCCTTCGCGGCCACCTTCACGCAGATCTAGCCACAAGTGGTCGTTCAAGGGGCGAGAGCCATCGGCACGCCATGCGTCGGCAATGAGGGTGCTGACCTCATTCATGCTGACCGCATCCATATGACGCTTAATTTCCAACGATGGCACGCTGTCAGGGTACCTTCAGAGGTATGGGAAAGCCGAGAACACCAGCAGGGAGAGCGAAAGTTGTCGCCGAGCGACTTGCAGAGCTGTATCCCGGCGCCGAATGCGAACTAACGCATTCAAATCCATATGAATTGCTAGCCGCCACCATTTTGTCGGCGCAGTGCACAGATGTTCGCGTCAACATGGTGACGCCTGAACTTTTCAAGAAGTATCCAACACCACTCGCGTTGTCGCAGGCGAATCCTGCTGAACTTGAAACCATTGTCAAGTCAACTGGCTTCTATCAAAGCAAGGCGAAGAACCTCATTGGCATGGCTACGCGCGTCATGGAGGTATACGGGGGAGTCATCCCGCACGAGTTGGAAGACCTCGTCACGCTTCCAGGTGTTGGAAGAAAGACTGGCAACGTGTTGCGAAGTGTGGTGTTCGATCTTCCTGGTCTAGCCGTAGACACACATGTCGGGCGTTTGTCGCGCCGACTCGGACTCACTACGGAAGAGGATCCTGTCAAAGTAGAAAAAGTCCTGAACGGATTTCTTCCGCCAGCAGAGTGGGGAAAGTTCAGTTTGCGTTTAATTCTCCATGGGCGACGAGTGTGTGACGCCAAGAAGCCCAAGTGTCAGATTTGTGAATTTGAAGACATTTGCCCTTCGTCGTTAATGCCCACCAAGGCCAAAACGAAATAAAGCGGCATCAAGTAGCGTTGTTGAAATGACAGAGACCGTCCGCGCAGAACTTGGTGCCGCAGCAGATGCCATTGGGCAATATCGCCAGCGCATCTCCGGCTTGCTCGATTCTGTTGGCCCAAATCACGAAGATTTGGTGAGCGCGATGTATGAAGCAGAGCGAGCATTGGTGTCTGCAGAGCGCCTGCTGGTTCGTGCAGAGAAACTCGCTCGTTAATTCGGCTGTGCGCCATTAGTTTGGGATTGTGACTGAAGTGTTTACACCACGAGAGCAAATTCAGGCCATGGCTGGTTATCACTCGCCACAGGTTGATGTGCCTGTCCGGTTGAACACCAATGAGTCGCCATTTCCGCCACCAGCAGGCTGGGTGGAAGCGCTCACAGAAGTCGTTACATCAATTGAATGGAATCGCTATCCAGATCGGTCGGCACAAAAACTTCGCGAAGTGATTGCGCAACGTCATGGCGTTGACCCATCAATGGTGTTTGTGGCCAATGGGTCAAACGAGGTGTTGCAAACCATTCTTCTCACGTATGCAGGTCATGGGCGTGCCGTTGCAACATTTGAGCCCACGTATCAGATGTACGCCCAAATTGCGCGTGTCACTGGCGCAGAAGTTGTTATTGGTGAACGTCGCGCGGACATGACTCTTGATGCTCATGAGATTGAACGAGTTATGCAAAAACATGCACCTGCTGTCACGTTCTTGTGCAACCCCAACAATCCAACAGGTTTGGTGGAGCCACGCGAGAACTTAGACGTGCTGTTAGAAAGCGCAACTGGAATTGTTGTTGTCGACGAGGCGTATGCCGAGTTTGCAGATTGGTCAGCTATCGACATGGTGTCCGATACGCGACCACTTGCCGTCACGCGAACTTTTTCAAAGACATTGTCCATGGCTGCATTACGCGTCGGATACGTGGTTGCGCCAGCGTGGATGGTGGAGCAATTGAATATTGCCGTTTTGCCGTATCACCTCGACTCGTTTAAGCAAGCTGCAACAGTGGCGGCATTGTCGTTTACTGCCGAGATGGAAGAGCGTGTGCAGCTCATTAAGTCAGAACGCGCTCGCATTGAATCGAAGTTGTTGTCGCACAACATTCAGGTGTGGCCCAGCGGAGCCAATTTTGTGCTGTTCCGCCCTCAGGCTCGGCCTGCTAAAGAAGTGTGGGAATCGTTGTTGCGCGATGGCGTGCTGGTGCGTGACTGCAGTTCGTGGGCCCGGCTAGAAGGATGCCTCCGAGTCACAGTGGGCACCCCTGATGAGAACTCTCAGTTCTTGGCCGCAATTGAAAAAGCTCTCGCATAGGGCCGAAAATTTCTAAATGAGCGGGGTGTTGGGTTCCCCAAAGGCGAGAATAGAACCATGGCTCGCACCGCCCAGATTTCCCGCCAAACCAAAGAGACGTCCATCGAGGTGTCCATCGATCTAGATGGAACCGGACAAGCGTCGGTGAGCACGGGTATTCCGTTCTACGACCACATGCTCGAGCAATTGGCACGCCATGGTGGTTTCAACATGTCAATTCAGGCAACTGGGGATCTACACATCGACACGCACCACACGGTTGAAGATGTTGCCATCTGTGTTGGTGAAGCGCTTCGAACGGCGCTTGGTGATAAGGCTGGTGTGCGTCGATTCGCAAGCGGCAATTTCCCTCTTGATGAAGCACTGGTTGAAATTTCGCTCGACCTCAGCGGTCGCCCCTTTGTTGCATGGAATGTTGAACTTCCCGAATGTCTTCCGCTTGGATCTCCTGCATTCGACCCGTCGCTTGCAGAACATGCTGTCTCGTCGCTTGCCACGTCAGCCGCAATGACATTGCATGTAAATCTCAAGGCAGGACGAAATGTTCATCACATCATTGAGGCAACATTCAAGGGTTTGGCTCGTTGTCTTCGTGATGCTGTTCGTGTGGAGTCGTCTGGAGTGCCGTCAACTAAAGGCGTTCTTTCGTGAGTTCACGCACTCGCGTTGCGGTGCTTGATTACGGAATCGGAAATCTTCGTTCGGCACAAAAGGCGCTAGAGCGAGTTGGTGCAGACGCAGTGCTCACCAGTGATTCTTCAGTTGCCGAGAATGCCGATGCAGTGGTCTTGCCGGGCGTTGGCGCATTTGGTGCGTGCATGACCGCATTGCGTTCCGCCGGACTTGAAACGGTAGTGCGCGATGCTGTTGATAGCGGTGTGCCGTTTCTAGGCATCTGTGTTGGAATGCAAATGCTGTTTGAGTCCAGTGATGAAGACCCCAGCGCCAATGGTCTTGGAATCATCCCTGGTGTCGTTTCATGGATTCCCGATTCGGTTCCACGGCCACAGATGCAGTGGAATCAACTAGACCTACGAGGCAAAGATCCCATGTTTGAGGGTCTCGGTAATGAGCCATGGATGTATTTCGTCCATTCGCTCCATGGCGTGCCAACCAACAGTGACCATGTGATTGCAACAGTTAATTACGGAGACACTTTGAATGTTGCATTTCGTAAAGACAATGTGTGTGCAACACAGTTTCATCCGGAGAAATCTGCATCTGCAGGTCTTGCGTTGTTAGAGAACTTTGTTCGATCGGCGGCGTCGTGATTCTGTATCCAGCTATTGATTTACTCGGTGGGAAAGTGGTGCGATTACGCCAAGGTGAATACGACGACACCACGGTGTACGGCGACGATCCGGTGGCCGTGGCTCAATCGTTTGTGGCTCAAGGCGCAACGTGGGTGCACATGGTCGATCTCGACGCAGCACGAAGCGCAGAACCTGTGAATCGTGCAATTATCTCAGCGGTGGCTACCGCGGTGTCTGGTAGCGCACAGGTGCAAGTTGGTGGTGGTGTGAGATCGCTCGCCGATGCACAGGCGTTAGCCGATGCAGGTGTTGCGCGTGTGGTCATGGGGTCGGCTGCGGTGGCGAATCCGTCGTTAGTAGAGGCAGTGTCGCGCCACGTTGCCGTTGCCGTTGGGTTAGATCATCGCAACGGAATTGCAGCAACTCACGGGTGGACAGAATCATCTGGTCAGTCGGTTGCGGAACTGCTGTCTCGTTTTCCAACGGCGTCAGCATTTGTGATTACCGATATTTCTAGAGACGGCATGTTGACCGGACCAGATGTTGAAGGTCTTGCGGCATCGGCAGCGTCCACCAAAATTCCTGTCATCGCAAGCGGTGGAGTTGGTGCACTTGTTCACTTAACTCAACTTGCTGAAGTGTCTGGCTTGAATGGCGTGATTGTGGGTAAGGCCATTTATGAAGGAAAGTTCACTGTGGCCGAAGCTGTGGCGGTGCTGCAATGAGTAACGACATTGTTGCTCGTGTGATTCCTTGTCTCGACGTGACTAATGGTCGGGTTGTGAAGGGGGTTAATTTCGTTGACCTTCGTGACGCCGGCGACCCAGTAGAACTAGCGGCGCGATATGACCAACAAGGCGCCGATGAATTGGTGTTCCTAGACATCACTGCATCGTCAGATGGGCGCGACACCATGATTGATGTGGTGTCTCGCACTGCAGAGGAGGTCTTTATTCCATTCACGGTGGGTGGTGGTATTCGTCAATTGTCTGATGCGCGTTCAATGTTGCGTGCAGGTGCAGACAAAGTGAGTGTGAATACAGCTGCTGTGCAACGGCCAGAACTTATTTCGGACATTGCTGCTGAATTCGGTGCGCAATGTGTTGTTTGTGCCATCGATGCAAAATGGAACGCAACTGAGAACCGATGGAAAGTATTTCTTCATGGTGGACGCACAGAAACTGAACTAGACGCAGTGGAGTGGGCCGCACAGGCTGTTCGTATGGGGGCAGGAGAGATTTTGCTGACATCAATGGACAGAGACGGCACGCGTGATGGTTTCGATATTGCTCTCACGTCTGCTGTTTCGCGTGAAGTACCAGTGCCGGTCATCGCAAGTGGTGGCGTTGGAACACTCGACCACCTAGCCGATGGCGTGCAAAAAGGTGGCGCAACGGGAGTTCTTGCGGCCTCTATTTTTCACTTTGGTGAGTTCACCGTCGCAGATGCAAAAGCCGTTATGGCACAACGAGGAATTAGGGTTCGCCTCGCATAGTTCTTGTTAACTCAAGGTTGCAAGTACGTCGGAAATTGCTGAGAGAAAGAACTCTTCAGCGCCGACAGCAATGCTGTGATCCACTTGTGGCATGACCAGAATGGTTGTGTTTGTCCACGTTGATGTTCGTGCGATCAGAGCATCTGGTTGAGTGAATTGATCGTGTTCAGGCGCCAGCAAGATTTTTGGTTGCGAGTATCTGCTACACAGCGGATCGCTAGTAAGTAACGGAAGTGGGGGTGCCACTGCAATCCACCCAGCTATGTATGGATGGGTGACGTTCATGGCAACGACTGAGCCAAATGAATAACCGCACATAATCACAGCACCGTCTGGATTCATCATGTCGGCAAGGTCACAGGCGGCAAGAAGGTCCAGTCTCTCGCTGTCGCCGTCGTCATGTTCTCCGCCAGACATGCCCACGCCTCGGAAATCTGGAGCGACGGAGTGGCAATCCATTCGCAGGGCGGCGCGCTGCATGGCGTGCACCACGTGGTTGTGTCTGTCCCCGCCGTACAGAGGGTGTGGGTGCCCAATAACCACGGTGGCGCGTACTTTTTCAGCGTCGGTCCGCAGAACATCGGCCTCAATACTGATGCCATCAATGGTTTCTAGGTAAACGGTTTCCAATGCCACAGACGGAGACGGTACCGTGCTGTAGGTGAGTGACGACACACAAAAGCTCCCCATTCAAATGTTGAACGACCGTCTATTGGTTCGAATCCCTCAAAGTGAGGGCGAACGTCGGTCGTCGGGCGGAATTCTCATTCCGGCCACAGCTCAAATCAGCAAGCGTTTGGTGTGGGCCGAAGTGGTGGCTCTTGGCGCCAATGTGCGGGCAGCCGAGGTGGGTGACCAGGTGTTGTTCAGCCCCGAAGATCGATACGAAGTTGAAGTGCAAGGTGTTGATTACATCATGTTGCGAGAGCGCGATATTCACGCGGTCGCTGCTTCCCGAATTGAAGTTGGAACAGGGTTGTACATCTAATGGCTGAATTACAAGGCCGAATCATTTCGGCAACTCAAGAAGAGTTAGACGCAGTCACATACAACAGCGACGGCTTAGTGCCCGCAATTGCTCAATGTGTTGACACGGGTCAAATCTTGATGATGGCGTGGATGAACAAAGAGTCGCTCGGCATGACATTTGCAGAAGGCCGAATGGTCTACTGGAGTCGCAGTCGCCAGGAATTGTGGCGCAAGGGTGACACCAGTGGTGATCGTCAGTTTGTGCGAGAGGCGTATTACGACTGCGACGGCGACACCTTGCTGTTTGTTGTTGAACAAGAAGGCAAGGGCGCATGCCATACCGGTGAGCGTTCTTGTTTCTATCGATCTTTTGGAACCCAGCAGTGACCACTGATATTCGCCCAACGCGCGATGAGTTCATCTCTCTGGCGCAAGAGCACACGGTTGTTCCGGTGTGGACTGAGATTCTCGCCGACCTTGAAACTCCGGTAGCCGCCTACATCAAGTTGGTCGGTGATGACGACGGATTCTTGTTGGAGTCAGTGG
>CAZRHK010000040.1:0-12749 GCA_964599815.1 uncultured Bifidobacterium sp.
GACGAACTCCCCACTGATCTCTCTGGCACAGTTGGAGTCACCGCCGGCGCTTCGGCTCCGGAAGAACTCGTCATGGGTGTCTTAGCCAAACTGAATCCTCGCAACGGAGTCGAGGAAATCTTCGTCACGGATGAAGATGAATACTTTCCCCCCCCGCGAAACATTCGAGACCTGCAGTCTGCTATCGTTGTAGCTGTTACTGCAATGTGTGGTGGGTCGGTGATGAGTACACCACGCATGGACGACCGCGCACTTGCAGCAAGCACCGTTCTTGAGGCACTCTCTGAGTCATGATTTCACCCACACTTGATTCTCTTCGCGTCTTCCTTCACCTCATTGCTGTCGCCATTTGGGTTGGAGGTCAAATTGTGTTGGCGGGAATCGTTCCGTCACTTCGCACAGTTGCACCAGAAGCCATGAAGACTGTGGCGCAGGGTTTTGCGCGCATCGCATGGCCTGCATTCTTGGTCATCGTCTTCACTGGAATGTGGGGATTGGGCACCATTGATGTGTCAGCAAAAAGCTCTGAATATCTCGCCACGTTTGGCATCAAGATGCTTCTTGTTGGAATCGCAGTGATTGCAACGCTTATTCACTCGAATGGAACAAGCAAGGCCGCAAAGGGAATTGGTGGCGCAGCAAGTTTGCTCACGTCACTTCTTGCGGCTTTCGCAGGAATCTTGATGGCCCACGTGGGATAACCCCACAGTGAACTAGTTGCGTGGAACTTTGCTCCATGCAACATCGCGGTCAACACGAACATCGCCTGGCAAACCAAGAATGCGCTCACCAAGGATGTTCTTCATCACTTCAGTGGTGCCGCCTTCAATGGAATTTGCACGTGAACGCAAGAACGCTTTCTGAATTCCATCGAAACTCATTGCAGTCTCTGGACGAACCATTTCGTACGAGCCGTACAACATTCCGTCGGCACCCATAAGGCCAACCGTGAATTCGTATACAGCCTTGTTCAAGTTGGCGCTTTCCATCTTGCCGATTGAACCTTCTGGTCCCGGTGCACCCATTCGTCGCTGAGCGTTTGCACGAATGTTGGTGAGGCGGTGCACTTCTGCACGAATCCACAACTTCATCAATTCATCTTGTGATGCAGCGTCTTTGCGATCTGCTGGAAGAGACTTCCATGTCTTCACAGCGTGGGAAATTGAGCCTGAACCCTTTTGCGGAATTGAACCACCAATAGACACTCGCTCGTTCATCAACGTGGTCAAGCTGACGCGCCAACCATCGCCTGGCTTACCAAGCATTTCTTTGTCTGAGATTCGAACATCGGTGAAATACACCTCGTTGAATTCAGCCTCGCCTGTCATCTGGCGAAGTGGGCGAATCTCAACTCCAGGAGCCTGCATGTCAACAACAAATGCCGTCAGGCCAGCGTGCTTGACAGCATCTGAGTCGGTACGAACAACGAGGAGACCCCAACGCGAGAGATGCGCCAACGTGGTCCACACCTTTTGTCCGTTACAGATCCATTCGTCGCCGTCTTTCACACCCTTAGCGGACAGACCAGCAAAGTCAGAGCCAGAACCTGGTTCAGAGAACAACTGGCACCACACTTCTTCACCGGTGAACAGAGGGCGAAGGTAGCGCTTCTTCTGCTCTTCGCTTCCCCACTCCACAACAGTTGGACCACACATTCCATGTCCAATGGGGTTACGCATCATTGGATTCGGAGCACCCGCTGCGTAAATGGTTTCATTCACAATTTTTTGCAACTTTGCATTGGCGCCGAGACCGCCGTGACCGACTGGGAAGTGAACCCATGCAAGACCCTTGTCAAACTGTGCGCCGAGAAACTCGACTGCAGAGACTTTGTTTGGAGGAAATTCTGCAAGCAACTCTTCCGCGAGTTCCTTGATACGTACTTCATCAATGGTTTGCGTTGAAACACTCATGACATCCCCTATTCAGTTGAGTAAGCCGAATGATAGAGCCCTGTGCTCGGCTGAAGCGAGCCATCGACGCCCCGTACTGCTTGTGACCTGCGTCATTCACTAGTTTGTAGCCATGTACCCAGGTATCCACGCAGAAACAGCCCCCAACCGTCCCGCCGTTATTTTGGCCGAGACTGGCGAAGTCATTACCTATGCACAATTGCATGAAGGTGCGGTTCGTCTCTCGAACGTGTTGCGCTCTGCTGGCCTTCAACCCGGTGACCATGTCGCATTGTGCATGGAAAACCATCCTCGTTACATGGAGGTCATCTGGGGTTGCCATTACGCGGGCCTCGTGTACACCGCGTGCTCTAGCCGACTCACGCGTGCCGAGCTTGCCTACATCATCAATGACTGCAATGCCAAGGCCTACATCACATCAAAGTACAAAGCAGATCAAGCGCTTGAGATCGCAGACGACATTCCTAACGTGACGCTTCGCCTCATGCTAAGTGGAACCGTCAACGGATACGACTCATACGAGGACACGGTCAACGCCGCCTCTACTACCCCACTTGAAAACATGGTGGACGGCACCGACATGCTGTATTCCAGTGGCACCACCGGAATGCCAAAAGGAATCACTCGTCCGTTCCCTGGTACACCCTTGGGAACCGCAGCCGGACTAGGCGCTGCAGTCACAGACATGCTGTTTAAGTTCCGTGAAGACATGGTGTACCTGTCACCAGCACCTCTGTATCACGCAGCTCCTCTTCGCTTCAATATCTCCGTCCACGTCAAAGGTGGCACCACGGTCATCATGGAACACTTTGACGCCGAGAACTACATAAAGTTCGCAGATACGTACAAGGCAACCCACACGCAACTTGTGCCAACAATGTTTATTCGCATGCTGAAACTCGATGCAGATGTTCGCGCCAAGTACGACGTCTCTTCACTTGAAGTCGCCATTCACGCAGCCGCGCCATGTCCCGCCGAAACTAAGCGAGCAATGATCGAATGGTGGGGACCTGTTATTCACGAGTACTACGCAGGAACCGAAGGAAACGGTTTCGTCTACTGCAACAGTGAAATGTGGCTAGCTCATCCGGGAACCGTTGGCACCGCAATTCAAGGCGTGGTGCACATTTGTGACGAAGAAGGAAACGAAGTGCCCACTGGCGAATCTGGAACCGTGTTCTTTGAAGGAACCGGACAGTTCGAATATCACAACGATCCAGAAAAGACGAAGTCATCGCGTGACCCAAAGGGACGCGGCTGGACAACTCTTGGCGATGTTGGCTACTTAGACGAAGACAACTTCTTGTATCTCACCGACCGCAAGGCGTTCATGATTATTTCTGGTGGCGTCAACATTTACCCACAGGAAGCAGAGAACCTGCTGGTGAACCATCCGAAAGTTGTAGACGTAGCAATCTTTGGAATTCCAAACGACGACTTTGGCGAAGAAGTAAAGGGTGTCGTTCAACCAGTCACCATGCCAGCTTCTGCGGAGGAGGCATCTGCGCTAGAGAAGGAACTCATTGCGTTCTGTCGTTCAAATCTTGCCGACGTGAAGTGTCCGCGCAGCATCGACTTCAGACCTGAATTGCCGCGCCACCCAACAGGAAAGCTGTACAAGCGACTCCTAAAAGACGAATACTGGAAAGCCGCCGGCCGTTCCATCTAATGAGAAGTCATCCGTATCTCGACAACGTTGGACCAATCGCATTCGCACACCGCGGTGGAACATCTGCCGCACCTGAGAACACGTTGAGGTCATTTGCAGACGCCATCGCACTTGGGTACCGATACATAGAGACCGACGTTCATGCAACATCGGACGGTGTTTTAGTTGCGTTTCATGACAATGACCTGAAGAGAACGTGTGGCGAAGACAGAACTATCGCTGGAAGCACACGAGCAGAACTAGCGACTGCCCGCATTGATGGAACCGACCCCATTCCTCTGTTGGATGATTTATTAGATGAATGGCCAGAGGTACGCATCAATATCGACTGCAAAGCAGATTCGGCATTGGAGCCACTCATTCACACATTGCGCACACGGAACATTCTCGATCGCGTCTGCATCGGTAGTTTCAGCGATGCTCGGCTAGACCGAATTCGGGCCGAGTTCGGAGACAACGTGTGCACGTCCATGGGGCCAAAAGAGGTAGCCAAACTGGTCGCCAATAGTTCGCTCAAGATTCCCGTCTCGCCATCTAGCCATGCGCTAGCTGCGCAGATACCGGTGAAACAAGGACCAATCCCTGTCGCGACCAAGAGACTTGTTGACCGTGCCCATGACCTTGGCATTCAAGTTCATGTATGGACAGTGGACGATCCCATTGAAATCGCTCGACTCCTTGATCTCGGCGTCGACGGCGTCATGAGTGACGACACACGAGCCTTGCGAGACGTGTTTCAAGCACGCGGTCACTGGTAGCAACCAACTGTGAACAAATTCTTTACAACTTGTTCACGACTCAGAGACTTCTCAGCAGTAGAACCTGGACTACCTTCAAGGTATGCGCGTTGACACAAACTTCTTTTGCACAGTCCCTATGCCAGACGCAGGAGATTTGTCAATAAATCCCACCGATCGTCGATACGGAAATGACGCAGTCATTGAGTGCTATCGCAACCTGGTGGAATGGGCCCGAACGGCAGACACTCTTGGCTACGACACAATGTGGCTCACAGAGCATCACTTTCAATTCGAGGGATACGAAGTTCTGCCCAACCTCATCATGTTTGGTCAGCACTTGGCGATGCTCACTAAGAATCTCCGTCTAGGTCAAATGTTCAATGTGGTTCCTCAATGGCATCCGTTGCGACTTGCAGAAGATTTCGCACTCGCAGACATCATCACTGGTGGACGTATGGAATTTGGTGTGGGTCGTGGCACAGTTCCACGTGAGGCTTGGAGCCTGGGCACAGTGGTTGCGTCCGGAGACAATTCAATGTCGGCAGAGCACGACAGAATCAACCGCCAAACTTTCGAAGAATCAATGGAAGTCATTAAGGCTGCGTGGACAAATGAACGGTTCAGTTATCGCGGCAAACAGTTTGTGTTTCCGCCAGATGAGATTCCCACCGTGGCAAGTACGTGGACGATCTCACGCTGATTCCGCGCCCCACGCGCACCGTTGACGTGTACCAGCCAGTGACATCGCCAGAGACCATTGAGTATGTTCCACGCGCGGGACACAAGGCTGTTTATTGGTTACAGAATGCTGATAGCCAAAAAGAAAAGTGGGATAGATACGCCGCAATTCGCGAAGAAATGGGCGAACCAGTCGCATCTGGCGAAGACCGTTGCTTGGTTTTGAATATTCATGTGGGCAAGACTCGTGAAGCCGCAATGCGACGAGGCAAGCCTGGACACGATGAATTCTGCCGATTCCTCTCCCCTTACGGGCGATTCTCCAGCTACAGAAATCCAGATGGAAGCAAAGTTCCGTTTGACTTCTGCCCATCTGTCGAAGATTCAATTCAACAAAAGATCATGGCCATTGGCTCGGTAGACGACGTTGTTGACACGGTCGGTTTCTGGCGTGATCTGCTTGACATGAAACACTTGTGCATCTTCTTCGATTTCCCAGGAATTGAACGCGAAGAGATGAACGAGCAAATGCATCTGTTTGCTGAAGAAGTCATGCCAAAACTCGGAGAGAAAATGGAACCACGACCACTTCCTCATCTCCAGCCGCTCATCTAGTGACCACTGAATCAGTTCGCTTCATCAACGCCCACATAAACGAGGGCCTTGTCGACATTGTCGTCGATGCATCTGGATTTATCAGCTCCATTGTTCCGTCCACCGGCAATACATCTTCATCAACGAACAATGCAGTTATTGACCTGCGGGGCAATTTAGTGCTTCCCTCGTTTGCAGAACCACACGCACACCTAGACAAAGCATTTCTAGCCGATCGAGTTCCGAACCCCACTGGTGACCTTATGGGAGCAATTCTCGGACTGGAAGAGATTCGAGACTCAATAACATTCGACGACATCGTCGAACGATCATGCATGGCAGTTCAACTGTTGTCGCGAAATGGAGTTACTGCAGTTCGCACACACGCCGACACCACGCTCACCGGCGGCCTAACCCCTGTTCTTGCACTTCTGGAAACCAAAAGAAGATGCGCGCATTTCATGGATGTTCAAGTGGCTGCACTATTGGATTGGCCGATCAGTGGCCCCAACGCCCAACCTCGCCTTGAATTGGCACGCGCAGCAATTGAAGCAGGCGTAGACGTTGTAGGAGGTTGCCCTCATCTCGATGAGAATCCTCATCAAGCGATTGACACGCTTTTATCTCTCGCAATTGATTCAGGTCTTCCGCTTGACCTTCATGCCGACGAGAACCTACGACCAACATCGGACGATCTGGAGTATCTGGCGGACTCCATCTTGCGCAACAACATTCAACATCAGGTGACTGCTAGTCACTGTGTCTCGCTATCGGCACAGAGCCCTGCGGACATTGCGCGCATTTCTGAAAAGGTTGCCACAGCCAACATCTCTGTTGTGGCACTCCCCCTCACCAATCTCTTTCTTCAGTCACGTGACGTTCAAAGTGTTGCGCCACGAGGAATCACCCCAACTCGTGCCCTGTCATCTGCGGGCGTCACGGTTGCTGCCGGTGCAGACAATCTGCAAGACCCGTTTAATGTTTTGGGCCGTGGAGACCCGCTTGAAACCGCCGCACTTATGGTGCTAGCTGCACATGAAACGCCAGTACGCGCAATGGACATGGTCACAACTAATTCTCACCATGTCATCTCTCCGAGTCGTTCATTCTTGACCGTCGGAGACAAGGCTGACTTCGTTGTCGTCACAGCGACTAATCTTCGAGAGGCAATCGCGATGGGGCCCCCCGACAGAACAGTCGTATATGGCGGCGTCGTGATCTCCGAACAAAAGAGAAACATAAAGTAAATATTTCCGTGACACGTACGTCGCCTTCATCATTTATGGTGACTGTCGTGCGGAGTACGGCAATGTTTGAGATGCAGACAGGCACCAACATGAGCGTTAACTCAGGTCAGACCCTGCTCGATTTTTCGGGCGTGTCCATGACTTTCCCAGACGGCACAAAAGCACTCGATGACGTATCACTGTCGGTTAGGGCCGGAGAGTTTGTCACCGTGGTCGGTCCCTCCGGCTGCGGAAAGTCAACTCTCCTTCGAATTGCATCCAATCTTGAAACAAATACCGGCGGCACATGCACAGTCGACCGAGACAGCATTGGCTATGTCTTCCAGGATGCAACCTTGATGCCATGGAGAACGGTGCAAAAGAACGTTGAACTTATTGCCGAACTTCATGGCCTCTCAAAAGATGAACGAACGTCAAAAGCTGCAGAAGCTATTGAACTTGTAGGTCTGCGCGGTTTTGAAGACAAATATCCTCGTCAGCTCTCCGGCGGCATGAAGATGCGCGCATCGCTTGCGCGATCACTTGTTATGAAGCCAAAGGTGTTTTTGTTTGATGAGCCGTTCGGCGCTCTCGATGAAATCACACGAGAGCGTTTGAACGACGAAGTGCTCGCTCTCTTCCAGCACGAGGGCTTTGCGGGGATGTTTATCACGCACTCCATTACAGAAGCTGTGTACATGTCAACGAAGGTGCTTGTCATGTCTGCACGCCCTGGTCGCATCGTTGCATCGTTCGACGTGCCCTTTGAATTCCCAAGAAATCACGACCTTCGCTACGAACCACAGTTTGCTGAATTATGTGGAGAGATTTCCCATGCTCTTCGAGGAGCGCACCAATGAGCACCGCAACGAACTCTTCAACACTCGCCGACGAGATCATTCACGAACAGAAGCAGAAGTTCAGCATCGCCGATTATTCCGGACCCATCATTGTTTTCGGGTTGTTCATCGGAGCGTGGTATCTGCTCTCGAACGTCATCCTTCCACCAGAGAAGCGATTCCTTCTTCCCACACCACACAAGGTGGTTAATGAAGGTTTTCTTGTATGGAAAACCGGAGAAAGCCGTGGACTACAACCAATCCTGCTGTCGCTATGGGACTCAGCGAAGGTTGCGCTCATTGGGCTTGCTATCACCATTGTGGTGGGCATGGGCTTAGCAATCATCATGAGCATGAGCCGTTGGCTAGAAAGAGCCACCTGGCCATATTTGGTAGCAGTGCAAAGTGCACCAATTCTTGCGTTGACTCCACTTATTCGTGCACTGATTGACGGCGCTCAGAAGCAGCGTGTTCTGGTGGTTGTTCTTATCGCCGTCTTCCCCATCGTTAGTAATACGTTGTTCGGATTGTTGTCAGCGGAGAAAAGCCAGCATGAGCTCTTCACGTTGCAGGGCGCATCACGTTGGACACGATTAAAGAAACTTCAATTACCCGCTGCGCTTCCAAACATCTTTGTTGGACTTCGTATCTCAGCCGGCCTTGCTGTCATCGGTGCAGTTGTCGGAGATTTCTACTTCCGCCAAGGTGGCGTTGTAGGAATCGGAGCCCAAATCGATATTTATCGAAACCGCTTGTGGGGCGCAGAACTCATTGCATCCATCTTCATGGCAAGCGCACTAGGTCTGGTGGTGTTCCTCTTTTTCGGATGGCTGTCTCGAGCAGTCATTGGGAAGTGGCACATCACCACAAGGGGTCATTGACCCACAACCACCACACAATCAGGAGACCCACCACTCATGAAAATCAGACCACTACTCGGAGTCGCGATCGCGGCATCACTCACGCTTGCCGCGTGCGGTGGTAGCGATTCGTCAACAGACACCACAGCAGCACCTGCGGCAGAAGGCGTTGACCTTGCCGCAGCAGGATGCCCAGAAACTGTCATTATCCAAACAGACTGGAACCCAGAAGCAGAACACGGCAACCTCTACGAAATGATTGGTGACGGCTACACAGTCAACACTGAGAAGTTGAGCGTGTCGGGCGACCTCGTGTCGGGCGGAAAGACAACCGGCGTCAAGATTGAAGTGCGTGCGGGTGGCCCAGCAATTGGCTTTAGCCAAGTGACTTCAGAGCTGTACAAAGACCAAGACATCCTTCTTGGTTTCACCAGCACCGATGAATCAGTCTCACAATCTGGTGGCGAGCTTCCAACAATTGCAGTTGTTGCACCGTTCAACATCAACCCACAGATCATCATGTGGGACCCAGAGACATATCCAGACGTAAAAGAAATTGCCGATCTGAAGGAAAAGAACGTCAAGGTTCGCTACTTCAACGGTGCTGCATACATGGACTTCTTCACTGCAACAGGAATCCTCGACAAGGCACAGACTGACGGCACCTACGACGGTGCTCCAGCGTCATTCCTTGCCGCAGCAGGTAAAGACGCACAACAGGGATTCGGAACCGCAGAGCCTTACTTCTACGAGAAGGTACTGAAGGAATGGATGAAGCCAGTTGGTTACCAGTACATCCACGATGCTGGCTGGACCGCTTACGCACAATCATTGGGCGGAATTCCATCCAACATTGAAAAGTACGACTCATGCTTGAAGGAACTTGTTCCTGTCATCCAGAAGGCCATGATTGATTACATCGCATCACCAAATCGTGCGAATGCGATTGTTCTTGATGCAGTCAAGCAATACAACAACGGTTGGGTGTACGACGCCGGTCAGGCCGCTGCAGCTGTTGAGCAGATGCAGGCAGACAACTTGGTTGCTAACAGCCCAGATGGAACCCTTGGTTCGTTCGACATTGATCGAGTGACCAAGTTCATTGAAGTTGCTGGCCCCGTGTTTACGTCAACTGGCGCAAAAGTGAAGGACGGACTTGTTGCAGATGACATCGTCACCAACAAGTACATCGACCCTTCCATCAAGCTTCCCTAATTGACAATGAGGATTTGGGGAGGGACCGAAAGGTTCCTCCCCTTTTTCCGTTTATCGACCAAAATCGAAACGGCTAATTTCACGAATCGCGTCACTGAGCGTTGACACTGCAGAGTTGAACATCTGCTTCCCTGCCTCGGCATTTGCGCCCGTGGGGTCGCCAATATGGCCATCAGGAAAGAAGTCATTTGAAAGCCAGCCGAATGCCACGCGACCGCCAAATCGAACATGTTCATTCTCTGCAAGCTTTTCCGGAACACGTCGCACGGCTAGCGACATGTCCACAAGTTCTGGGCGCAAGTGCAACATCACAGACGTCTCATCCATGCCTCCGTGCACACCCATGCCCAACTCTGACGCAGCCGAACTGCCGCCTTGATCTGCAGGCATATGTGGGTGTGCCAGAAAGGTCTGCAAACCCCATTTCAGGCGAATCTCACGATTCATCATTGCCGTGAGAGCACTATTCCCACCATGGCCATTAACAAAGAGAAGTTTTCGTGCGGATGTTGATGCGACACTTCGTGCAATGTCGTCAAGTACCGCGATCAATGTTGTGGCCGACAACCACATGGTTCCCGCAGACCATGCGTGTTCGTTTGATTTCGTGAAAGGCAATGTGGGCAGAATCCACGCTTCGGTCTCTTCGCCAACATTCTGTACAGCCGCGCGTGATACCTCATCAGCGACGACAAAATCCGTATTAAGGGGCAAGTGTGGACCATGTTGTTCAATGGCACCGAGGGGCAGAACAATGATTGAGTTCTTCGTCAATGCGGAAGGTAATTCTGGTGCACGAAGTGAGGCAAGGTCACGCGATGAAGACATGGTTCTAACCTATCCCAGTGAAAGAATAAGACTATGACGAAGCGACCATCAAGCGACTTTGACGCAATTGTGATTGGCGCTGGACACAACGGTCTTGTCACCGCGGCTTATCTTGCACGCAGCGGTTTATCAACTCTTCTTATCGAGGCCCGGTCAGAGGTGGGAGGCACTGCAGCGAGCGATCATTTTGCTGGTGCAAAAGTAAACATTTGCAATTGTGATCACCTCACATTTCGCACTACCCCAGTTGCAGAGGAGTTGGCGCTAGATAAATACGGTCTCACCTATCTGAATGTTGAACCACCTCAAGTCAATGTTGACTGGTCAAACGAGAAGCCATGGGAACTGTGGCACAACGTTGAACAAACGGTGGAGTCAATTGGGAAGCAATTCCCGTCTGCCGCAAACGAATACCGCGCCTATGCGAAGTCTGTGATTCCAGTTGCAAAACTTATTCTTGAGGCATCTGCGCAACCGCCGTCGCGAGGGTCACTATTGGCCACCATTGCAAAACGTGGCGGACGAGGAATGAGCACGCTTCTCAAGATGAGCAGAATGTCGGCAGCTGACGTGATGCGTCAGTTCTTTACGGAAGAAGCAATCATTGGTCCAGCAATGGTGGAGGGCCCTGTGGTCTGGGGACTCTCACCAGAGACACCTGGAACCGGCCTTGCAGCAGCAGCATTCGCTCTCCGACACGTTGCACAAGTAGGACGACCAATTGGTGGCAGCGGAGCCCTCCCTGAAGCACTCAAGCAGTCTTTCTTGCAATCGGGTGGCTTATTGCGAACGGGCACCAAAGTGGTGGGCATTGTGTGCGAAGGCAACGCAGTTCGTGCAGTACAAACCAGCGATGGCGCAACCGTTACTGCGCGCATCGTTGTGTCGGCGTGCGACCCAAAGCGCACCTTTGTGACGTGGTTGAAGAATCCCCCATCTCGCGCACGAGAACTCGTTACACGTTGGACAAATTCAGAGACTGGCGAAGGTTATGAATCGAAGATTGATGCAGTAACTACCGCTCCCCCATCGTTACTTGGAGCCGATCCTGTTGCATCAACAATCATTGTGAGTCCTTCTTTGGCAGAACTACATCGAGGCGCTCAACTTATGCGCGAAGGACGGATGATGCCTCGCATGGCACTGCTGGCCAATTCTCCTTCAGTTGCGGATAGTTCCCTCACAACAAATGGACAGCACGTCTTTAGTTTGGAAGCACTGTTCACCCCATATTCCTTTACAGACGGATGGGAGTCAAAGGCCGAACCAGAACGATGGCTTCGACAATTCTCCACCCTTGCTCAAACAGATTTCATGGAGTCCATTGTCGATTGGCGCGTCATGACACCAGCAGATTATGAATCAAAGTTCTTTCTGCCGAAGGGGCACGCCACCAGTTTTGCTGGCGGTCCACTTGCGGCTTTTCTTGGATCTCAGCCCGAACTCACTCGCTACCACACACCAATTAAGGGGCTCTACCTCACAGGCGCGGCAACATTTCCAGGGGCTGGCGTATGGGGTGCAAGCGGGCGCAACACAGCGCTCACCATATTGAAAGAGAATCGCTAGTTAAGCGTCTTTCACGATGTTGTCGCGCTTGACGACTGGATCTTTGTCGCTCCACGGGAAGTTGATCCACAAATCGGTGTGCTTCCACACGTAGTCACATTGAACAACAGAGTGAGGCTTCTCATACAGGACAGCCGAGCGAACTTCTTTTACACGACCCTTGAAGAAATCCTGCACGATCTTCAATGTGTGGCCAGTATCTGCCACGTCATCAACAATGAGAACGCGTGCAAAACGCAATTCAACAAGGTCCGGCACGGGAGGAAGAATCATTGGAACAGGAAGACGTTCGTCGACACCTGTGTAGAACTCAACGTTCATGGTGTAGAGGTTCTTCACTGCCAATGCGTACCCAAGGGCTCCGGCGGCCAGCAAGCCGCCTCGTGCGATTGCAAGGATGATGTCCGGTTCATATCCAGACTCCGCAACATTGGTAGCAAGTTCACGACTTGCCGTTCCGAAAATGTCCCAGGTCATGATTTCGCGTTCGCTCACATGAACAAACTAGTCGGGCGAACCACTTCCTGCCCATTTCAGAATTGAACGATTTGTCAAGACTCTCTATGCGTTGAATAGAGGTGGACGGCCTTCCTGACGGGCACGTCGCATCTCGCGAGC
>CAZRHK010000041.1:0-5652 GCA_964599815.1 uncultured Bifidobacterium sp.
ATACGCTGAGAGGGTGATTCCCGTTCTCACCCCCCAGCAAATGCGTGATGCAGATTCTGCTGCGCTTGCACTGGTGGCTGACCAGCAGGTTTTCATTCGTCGCGCGGGACACGCAGTAGCTCGCGCTGCAAAGTCAATGTTGGGCGCCGCCTACGGTCGTCGAGTTGTTGTTATCGCTGGGCCAGGCAACAACGGTAACGACGGTCGCGTGGCCGGTGAATGGCTAACGGAGTGGGGCGCACAGGTTGAGGTACTACCTGCAACAGAGTGCGCATCTACATTTCTCAATCCATCAAACGCAGACCTTGTGATAGATGCTGCATACGGAATTGGTTTTCATGGGCAGTGGACTCCACCAATTGTGTTTGATGTTCCCGTTCTTGCCGTTGATATTCCAAGCGGCCTCGATGCGCTCACCGGAGTTGTGTCGGGTGGAGTCATACCAGCTGATCGCACTGTCACATTTGCCGCCGTGAAAACGGGAATGTTGTTCGGCGATGGTCCTTCATTGTGCGGCGAGATCGATGTTGTAGATGTAGGTATTGACCCGGTGGACAACGTGGAGACCTACATTGTGCAATCACACGATGTGGCGTCGTGGATTCCACCACGTGGACGATCTGCACATAAATGGAATCATTCAGTTCGCGTTGTTGCTGGAAGTGTTGGAATGGGTGGTGCGGCATCGTTGGTATCGGCGTCAGCGATGCGCGCAGGTGCTGGAATTGTTCACTTGTCCTGGCGCGGGCGAGACGCAGTAACACCACCAACTGAAGTTGTTGGTCGTCCGCTTCCGGACACTGGCTGGGCATCGTTTATTGCTTCAGACATCCATCGATTTGATGCTTTAGTCATTGGCCCCGGACTTGGTCGCGGAGACGATCTCGGGGTCGAGGTGCGTGACGTGCTGGCCCAATGCGCACTACCAACTGTGATTGATGGCGATGGCCTTGCTTGTGCGGTGGACCCGAATGGTGGCTACGTGGCATTACAGGCCAGGCCTGCACCTACCATACTCACTCCACATGATGGGGAATTCGCCGTTCTCGGTGGCGAAGTTGTCAATCCAGACCGAATTGAAGCAACTCGTCAACTTGCAGGTGAGACAGGCTGTGTTGTTTTGCGAAAAGGGCCAACAACGGTCATCAGTGATGTAGACGGAGCCGTCTACCTTGTTGTATCGGGCGATGAACGCCTCGCAACGGCAGGAAGTGGTGACGTGTTAGCTGGAATCATCGGAGCATTGGTTGCTCGTGGGCTTGCACCTCACGAGGCTGCCGCAGCTGGCGCATTCATTCACGGTGTTGCAGGTTCAACATGTGCAGTGGAAGGAACCATTGCACGCGACATTGTTGCGACTATTTCAGAGGTGATGTCAGAGGTGGTGGGCAATGTCGGTTGATTTCTCTGGACGCTGGGGTTGGGCAGAAGTCCACACTGGTCTCATTCAACATAACGTTGCAATAGTTGCTGAACGTGTTGCACCGGCTCAGGTGTGGGCAGTGGTGAAAGCGAATGCATATGGTCATGGAGCAGTTCCCGTTGCACAAGCAGCGCTTCAAGCTGGTGCGCAAGGTCTTTGTGTTGCAATTGTTGATGAAGGTGTTGCATTGCGTCGGGCAGGTGCAACGTGTCCAATTTTGATTCTCAGTGAACAACCACCAGAGATGAACGATTTCATTGTTGGGTACGGTCTCACACCAACGGTGACTACAACTCGCGGCGCAGCCACATTGGCGGCTGCGGCATCGGCTGCAGACAAAAAAGTTTCGGTTCACGTCAAAATTGATACGGGGATGCACCGCATGGGGGTAGCACCAACTGAAGCGTTGCAACTTGCACGATTCATTACGTCATTTGATTCGTTGTCCATCGAAGGCATTTACACGCACTTTGCTGTTGCAGATGAGCCAGACCATCCAGCCAACAAAAAGCAACTCGATACGTTCAATGCGTGTCTCGATTCGCTCGCTGCAGCGGGAATTTCACCAGCCCTCATTCACGCGGCAAATAGTGCTGCTGCGTTGTCAATGCCCGAGAGTCGTTTTTCAATGGTGCGGTTGGGAATTGCTATGTATGGCCTGCTGCCTGGTCCTGGCGTTGCCAATGTTTGTGCCGGATTAATCCCCGCCATGTCTCTGAAAGCTCGAATTACCGCAGTTCGTTGGGTGGACGAAGGTGAAGCAGTGTCGTATGGATTACGAACCACGCTTCAGAAGTCGTCACTCATCGCCACAGTTCCATTGGGATATGCCGATGGTGTTCCACGAACCCTCACTAACACCGACATCCGCGTTCTTGTCAATGGAGTGCCGCGCCGTATTGCAGGCACCATCACTATGGATCAATTAATGATTGATTGCGAACAAGATTCAGCAGTCACAGTTGGCGACGAAGTTGTCTTAATTGGAAAACAAGGAGACGCGCGAGTAACCGCAGACGATTGGGCACATGCACTTGGAACCATTGGGTATGAAATTGTGTGCGGCATCGGACCGCGAGTCTTCCGGAGATATCAGTGATTGATTGTCGTTCTACTTCGGTTCACGACACTCACGCCATTGCATCGGCCATGGCGTCTTTGGTGCGTCCACGAGACATAGTGGTCCTTGCCGGTGAAATGGGCGCAGGGAAAACTGCGTTCACTGTGGGATTCGCACGCGCTTTTGGCGTCAGTGATGACGATCATGTGTCGTCGCCCACGTTCACTCTCGTGCATTCCTATCAATCAGGAAAGTATCCGTTGTTGCACGCTGATTTATACCGCTTGCAAACAGTTGGTGAAGTGACCGACCTGGGTTTGCGAGAACAAGCAGATCTTGGCGCCGTGGTGCTTGTGGAGTGGGGCGACGTTGTTGGTGATGTTCTCGGAGATACTTTGACCATTCGATTCATGCACGACGATGTTGATGACGATGCCCGCGATATCACATTCAGTGTTGATGGACACTCGTGGGATTCTCGATGGCAACGGCTGAAGGATTCTTTGCGAACATGGAGTGTCGCCTCGTGATTCTTGGAATTGAAACCTCAGTTGAAAATGTTGGAGTCGCATTAGGTGATCACAACGGCATTCGCGCAACCGCTTCAATCTCTAGCGATAGAAAACATGCCGAATCGCTGACCCCAATGATTCAGTTCGTAATGCAACAAGCTGAAAGTTCAATGTCTGACATCTCAGCAATTGCAGTTGACATTGGGCCAGGTCTGTTCACCGGCATGCGCGTTGGTATTGCAACAGCGCAGAGTCTTGCGTGGGCACTTGAAGTACCAGTGATTCCGGTCTGCAGTTTGGATGCACTGGCGCAAACGGTGGCATGGTCTGATGCGCCAATCGTTGCGTCACTAGATGCGCGTAGAGGCGAGGTGTACTGGGCGCTATATCGCGCACGTGGTCAAGAACTTCAGCGAATTGTTGAGCCAACAGTGACGTCTCCCGACGACCTTGCAATTCATATTGCAGATCGTGCAGAAGAGGTGGTGTGCGTAGGGACGGGGTTTAAGCGGTACGCCGACACGTTCGAAGCCAATCCGTGGGGGCGAATAATTGGTGGGGACAGTCTGTATCCCACTGCGTCAGCTGTTGTGACACTGGGTGCCGGCGCTTTGTTGAATGACAAGACTGTGGCGCCAGACAACGTGGAGCCAATGTATTTGCGGGTGCCAGATGCCGAAATTAATTGGAAGACTCGCGAGGCAACACCATGAGTTTCATGCGCGAGCGTCCAGTGAATGCACTCACCACAGAAGTAATGCGTCGACGACACCTTCGACGAGTGTTGCAAATTGAAGACCAGGTGTATCCGCGTCCGTGGACGCACCGCACGTTTGTCAGTGAGTTGACTGAAATGCGCAACGGTTCTCGCTATTACATGGTGGCCTATGTTGACGACATCATGGTGGGCTACGCAGGTCTCATGTTCTCTGGTGACGATGCGCACATCACCAACATTGCGGTTGATCCCGAGTGGCAAGGGCGCGGCGTAGCCACTGAGATGATGCTTGATTTAGCATTACTTGCACATGAACGTGGTTGTGAGGCCATGACCCTAGAGGTGCGCCATACAAACACGGCGGCACAACAGTTGTATCGCCGTTTCGGTTTTGTACCCGCCGGAGTTCGCAAGCGTTATTACGAGAACACAGACGATGCCATCATCATGTGGGCACACGGAGTCAATACAAGTGAGTTTGTTGATCGTTTACGACTTATTGAATCACGGAGACCAGTATGAACGTGAACGAATCAACAGTTGTCTTGGCATTGGAAACAAGTTGTGACGAAACTGCCGCAGCAGTGGTCATGGGTGGCAATGATGTGTTGTCATCAATCGTGAGTAGTCAAATTGATATTCATGCACGATTCGGTGGAGTTGTTCCAGAAGTAGCAAGTCGTGCACATCTGGAGTCATTAATTCCTGTTGTGAACGCTGCAGTAGAAGAGTCGGGCATCCTTCCCGAACGAATTGATGCCGTTGCAGCAACCGCAGGTCCTGGATTAATTGGCGCGTTGCTTGTAGGAGTGTCGGCGGCAAAAGCGTTGTCGCTTGCGTGGAACAAGCCCTTCATTGGTGTGAATCACTTAGAGGCGCATCTTTATGCGGGGTTACTAGATGACCCCACACTTGAATTTCCATTGATTGTGCTTCTGGTGTCTGGTGGACACACCATGATTATTGAAATGCGCAACCATGGTGACTACACGATTCTTGGTCGCACCATTGACGATGCAGCAGGCGAGGCGTACGACAAAGTTGCGCGCTATCTGAATGTTGGCTATCCCGGTGGCCCAGTAATAGATCGATTGGCTGCAGAAGGAAATCCAACTGCGATTGATTTTCCACGCGCCATCATGCACGACGGATTAGACGTTTCATTTAGTGGCCTGAAGACATCTGTCATTAACTACGTTCGCAAGAATCCAAATGTGTCAAATGCTGACATTGCCGCATCATTTCAAGAAGCGGTGGTTGATGTGCTGTGTTCTAAAACAATCAAAGCCGCACAGCAAGTGAAGGCTAAGGGAATTGTTCTTGGTGGAGGAGTGTCGGCAAACTCATCGTTGCGTGCACAAATGACGCAGCGAGGCGCCGAGGCTGGTTTCAAGGTTGCATTACCAAGTCGTGCCATGTGCACAGACAATGCAGCCATGATTGCGTCAGCGGCTTGGCATCGCTTGAAGTCCGATGGGCCAATGGATCTCACATGTGGTGCGTATCCGAATCTCAAGTTGTCGGATGTCCCACGATGAGTCGTTTGCCATTAGTTCTTCGCGGACGTGAGTTTCCGCTGCCAATTGTTCTCGCGCCAATGGCTGGAGTCACCAATATTCCGTTCCGCGCACTGTGCCGACAGTTTGGTCCCGGGCTTATCTATGTCAGTGAAATGGTGATGGCTGCAGCTCTCGTGCATGGCAATGAAAAGACCAAGAAAATGGTGGCATTCGGGTCTGACGAGGATTTCCGCAGCTTGCAGATTTACGGCAGTGATCCAGAGTTTGTAGGGCGTGCAGTACGCGCGTTGTGTGAACAAGACATTGCAGACCATATTGATATGAACTTTGGTTGCCCAGCCAACAAAGTCACTCGTAAAGGTGGCGGTGCTGCGGTTCCAGTGAAGCGAAATCTCACACGCGCCATTATGAGGGCAGCT
>CAZRHK010000041.1:5662-12413 GCA_964599815.1 uncultured Bifidobacterium sp.
GTATCGGCGGCCGAACCTTACGGTGTTCCTATTACGTGCAAGTTCCGTATTGGCATCAACGACGACATCACAACATTTCTCGATACGGGGAAAGCTGCAGAAGACGAAGGCATTGCAATGATTGCTCTGCATGCACGTACTGCTGAACAGCACTACGGTGGGCACGCGCATTGGGAACGCATTGCAGAACTTAAAAATGTGGTCACGTCAATCCCAGTTCTAGGCAACGGCGATATTTGGGAAGCATCCGATGCAATTCGCATGATGAATGAAACAGGGTGCGATGGTGTTGTTGTTGGTCGCGGCTGTTTAGGTAAGCCATGGTTGTTCCGCGATCTCATTGATGCATTCACAGGTTCAGATGTTCAACAGTCACCATCACTTGGTTTCGTGTTAGACGTCATGCTGCAACACGCCGAAGGTTTAATGGCCATCATGGGTCCAGACTTTGGAATTCGGAACTTCCGGAAACACTGCGGTTGGTATCTCACTGGTTACCCAGTGGGCTCAGATGTTCGTCGTGCATTCTCTACTGCGTCATCGTTTGCAGATTTGCAGTCCATTGCGTCACAACTTGATCACTCCATGCGCTTAGTTCCTGGTGGTGAACGTTTGGCGCGTGGTCACACAAATGGACCAATCAAAGTTGTACTTCCAGACGGTTATTTGGATAACCGCGATGACATGACAATTCCAGACGATGCATATGACACCGCGCCAAGTGGCGGCTAACACATGCCAATAGTTCTTGCATCGCGTTCACCGCGACGCATTGAGTTGCTCGCACGTATTGGTGTTCAACCTCTTGTTGATCCCGCAGACATCGATGAGTCTCCTCACGCCGGTGAAAATCCCGTGGCGTATGTTGAACGCCTCGCGCGAGAAAAAGCACGAATTGTGCATCAGCGACATCACGACGCACGTGTACTCGCAGCCGACACCACCGTGGATATTGGTGGCCACATTCTTGGACAGCCAAAAGACGAGAACGAAGCGCGCCATATGTTGCGACAGCTCAGCGCCAGAACGCACCGAGTGCACACGGGCGTGGCGTTATGTGGCGCCGATGAGGTTCAGTCGTTCGTGGTTACCTCGCTGGTCACGTTTCACCCCATCACTGATGAAGCTCTGAATTGGTACATCGGGACAGGCGAGTGGCAGGGGAAGGCGGGGTCCTATGCCATCCAAGGCCTGGGCGGCACGTTGGTTGATAAGTACCAAGGCTCTCTCAGCGCCATCATTGGTCTGCCTCTTCGGGAAACAGCCCGGTTGCTGGGGGTCGTGGCCTCGGGCGACCCATCCCTTCTTGATTAGCACTCCCTCGCCTCGGTTGCTAACGGGGCGTCTGCGTCCGTATCATTAGCAATCGCACTCCCTGAGTGCTAAACCCCCCGAGTCGGGAGACCGGCTCGGATTTCCATCTGCGAAACGCTGATTATTCGGAGGAAACATGAACCTGAAGCCACTCGACGACCGCATCGTGGTCAAGCCCAGCGAAGCCGAGCAGACCACTGCATCCGGACTCGTTATCCCAGACACCGCAAAGGAAAAGCCACAGCAGGGAACAGTTCTCGCTGTTGGTCCAGGACGCTGGAGCGACGATGAAGGCCAGCACTTCCCACTCGACATCAAGGTGGGCGACGTTGTGTTGTACAGCAAGTACGGCGGAACTGAAATCTCACACGGTGGAGATGACCTTCTCATTCTCACCAGCCGCGACGTTCTCGCAGTTGTTACAAAGTAGGTCACTCACATGGCAAAGCAATTGAAGTTTCACGACGAAGCTCGTCGTGCATTAGAGGCTGGCGTCAACAAGCTTGCTGACGCAGTCAAGGTCACACTCGGACCAAAGGGACGCAACGTTGTCCTCGACAAGAAGTTCGGTGCACCAACAATCACCAATGACGGTGTGTCCATTGCAAAGGAAGTCGAAATCGACGATCCATTTGAAAACATGGGTGCACAGTTGGTGAAGGAAGTTGCCACCAAGACAAACGATGTCGCCGGTGACGGAACAACCACCGCAACAGTTCTTGCTCAAGCAATTGTTCATCAAGGCATGCGCAATGTTGCTGCCGGCGCAAACCCAATGGGCTTGAAGCGCGGCATTGAAAAGGCTGTTGCTGCAGCTGTTGAATCAATCAAGAGCCAAGCAAAAGAAGTGGACGACAAGGGAGATATCTCCAGCGTTGCAACTATTTCTGCTGCAGACGCCAGCATTGGTCAAGTAATTGCAGATGCAATCGACAAAGTAGGCAAAGACGGTGTTGTCACCGTTGAAGAGAGCAACACATTCGGTACCGAACTCGAGTTCACCGAAGGTATGCAGTTCGACAAGGGTTACCTCTCGCCATACTTCGTTACCGATCAAGAGCGTCAAGAGGCCGTTATTGACGAGCCATACATCTTGTTCTACTCATCGAAGATCTCTTCGGTGCAGTCATTGTTGCCAGCATTGGAGTCCGTCATGAAGACTGGCCGCCCATTGCTCATCATCGCTGAAGATGTAGAGGGTGAAGCACTTGCAACTCTCGTAGTTAACAAGATTCGCGGAACCTTCAACTCAACCGCAGTGAAGGCACCAGGTTTCGGTGACCGTCGTAAGGCAATGTTGCAAGACATGGCAGTTCTTACCGGCGGACAAGTCATCAGTGAAGAAGTTGGCTTGAAGTTGGAGAACGTCACTCTCGATCTGTTGGGTCGTGCAAAGCGTGTCATCATCACCAAGGACGCCACCACCATCGTTGACGGTGCTGGTGACAAGACCGAAGTGAATGGCCGTATCAGCCAAATCAAGACCGAGATCGACAACACCGATTCAGATTGGGACCGCGAGAAGTTGCAAGAGCGTCTTGCAAAGCTTGCTGGTGGCGTTGCCCTCATCAAGGTGGGCGCAGCAACCGAAGTTGAATTGAAGGAAAAGAAGCACCGCATCGAAGACGCCATTTCGGCTACTCGTGCAGCTATCGAAGAAGGAGTCGTCGCTGGTGGCGGCACCGCACTTCTTCGTAGCCGTCCCGCCGTATTGAAGGTTGTTGAATCGCTCACTGGCGACGAAGCAACTGGTGCTCGCACCGTGTACGACGCATTGGTGGCTCCTGCCAAGCACATTGCCGACAACGCTGGCCTTGAAGGCTCCGTTGTGGTTCAGCGTGTAGAAGCAGAGACAGGCTCCAAAGGCTTGAACGCTGCAACTGGCGAATACGTCGACCTGGTAGCTGCCGGCATTATCGACCCCGCAAAGGTCACCCGTGCCGCTCTCCAGAACGCCGCATCCATTGCCGCATTGGTTCTCACCACCGAATGCCTCGTGGCCGACAAGCCCGAGAAGAACGCTGCCCCAATGGGTGGCGGCATGCCTGGTGGCATGGGAATGATGTAGGAAATTTCCTGGAATAAACCCCACCCCAGGGTGGTTGTACCTAGAGCCTCCCGTTGATGGCCCAGACCCGAAAGGGCTGGGCCATCAATATTTTCCCCCTACGGTTGTGGTCATGAACGATGACGACATGAAGGACATGGTGGAAGACGTTGTAGGAGAAACCATCGAGAAGAAACTTGATGGTCGCGTTCTTCGAAAGAGAAAACATCTCTGGGTGTCACAGTTGTTGGAGTACGCCATTGGTTTTGCAATTGCTTGGTCTGCATCGCGCGCAAGCGAACCACTAGTACCCGCCATCGTTGCGGCGCTTGTCATTACAAATGCAGCAATAGTCAAGGCACCGCTTTCTGCTTTTCGTGTGACTGGGCCTCAATTGCATCGTGTCTTCGGTATTGCACTCTCTATTGCAATTCTTGCGGCCGCAATTTTTGTTGATGTTGATGCGGGAACAAAAGCGTTACTTGTGATTGGCGCATTGGCAGAGGGCTTTGTGTCGGTACGCTTCGGTCATGGCATTTGAACGACCTGCACCAGATCTCTCCAAGTTGATTGCCGCGTGGGAAGCGTGGGAAAAAGGCGAAGAGATGCCCGGAAAAGTTTTGGCAAACCTCAAGACAGCTGGACTCGCAGAAATTCTTGCTGAGTTGAAATCAACTGGTTGGACTCCGAGCGCATCGTGACTCGTCGTCGCGGTGGCGCGCAAGTCATTCCGCGACCAGACCAATGGCGCAGTGGTGATGCACCATCATGGTTGCGCGAAGGTGCGCATCACTTGTTTTCGTTGTCGCATGTGGAATCTCGTATTCATGCTCACGTACCTGCCGACCAACCCGCAACTGCTGGAGTAAACGACGAATGGTTGTCTGGAGCTCGCGCTTCTGCAGTTCTTGTCCCTCTCATTGAAACCGAGCAGGGCCTCTGCGTTGTACTCACACGGCGTGCTGACCACCTAAAGAATCATCGCGGCGAGGTCTCGTTTCCAGGTGGTCGCGTGGAAGAGTCTGAATCTCTCGTTGAAGCAGCGCTTCGAGAAGCAGAGGAAGAAATTGGTCTACACCCGTCTTTGGTGCGTGTGATTGGGCAACTAGATCCGCACGCAACATTTGTTAGCAACAGTCTTATTGTTCCAATCGTTGCCATAGTTGATTCATCTGCACAATTCGTTGCGAATGAAAGTGAAGTGTCGCGCATTCTCATTGTTCCGCTTACTGAATTGGTTCAAGAGAACTCGTACGACAACGAATGGTGGATCACCCCTCGTGGAGAACTGAACATTCATTTCTTCTATTTGGACGACGAAACAATTTGGGGAGCTACTGGCCGCATCTTGCGTCAGATGTTTGACATTGTCTGCTGATTACGGGCCTGCGTAAACGCGAACTGCTCGGTAATACGTTTCTGCCCACGCAGTACATGTAGCACGTGATGCCTTGGGTCGTTGCTTGCAATCACTCAGCATGTCTTTCTTGAATACTTCGTCAACTTTGGCGCGCATTTCTGCAGTCCACCATTTTCCGTTGTCGAGTTTTCCAATGTTGCGGTATGCAAAATCATGACGCCGGCATGCGTTGTAGAAATCGTACGTGCGACCGGTGCTACCCAGAATGGGAACTGAACAACCGTCTGTTGTCCACGTTAAACGAGAGTCACGTTTTGCCGAATCTGCAGTTGCAACAAACTGTGTGAGAGAAGTTTTGAAGACCAACTGTTGTGCAACAACGTGGGCCGCAGGGGGAGGGGTTGCTGACATGCAGGCAGCAACAAGAATCGAGGCAAGTACAGCCATGAGAATCTCCTTCGCATGGCGGTGTGTACGCGGTGACTCCCTCACGGGAAATGGAGAGACGTTAGGCGCGTAGACACTTCAAGAGAAGCGCCATTTCCACAGCTCCAACAGCGGCTTCATCGCCTTTATTGTCGATGCCAGGTCCGCTGCGGTCGAGCGCTTGTTGCTCGGTGTTCACGGTGAGAACGCCAAACATCACCGGGACACCGGTGGTCAATTGTGCGTCTTGAATGCCGCGAGCCGCTTCGTTGCACACGTAATCAAAATGTGGAGTATCTCCGCGAATAACGGTGCCTAGACAAATCACGGCATCTACTTTTCCAGTTTCAGCCAATGCTTTAGCGGCCAATGGAAGTTCAAATGCACCAGGAACCCATGATTCAAGGATGTCGCTATCGGCAACTTTCAATCGCTCGAGTCCACGCAGTGCACCATCTCGAAGTTTGGTGACGATGTGATCATTGAACCGCGCACCGATGATTGCAATTCGAAGACCTGTGCCATCGAGTTCTGGAAGAGCGCTACTTGATCCTGCACGTGTCATTTTGTTTCTCCGTTGTTCATATCAATGAGGTGTCCCATACGTTCACGCTTGGTGCGTAGGTATGCCTCGTTTTCTGGTGTGGGAATGGTGTTAATGGGAACGCGATCTACGACCGACAATCCATAACCGCCAAGTCCGCCGTACTTTGCGGGGTTATTGGTCATGAGTCGAAGTTTGCTGACTCCGAGGTCTGCCAATATTTGTGCACCAATTCCGTATTCACGACTATCAACTGGTAATCCAAGTTCAACGTTTGCATCAACGGTGTCGAGGCCCTGATCTTGCAATGAGTACGCGCGAATCTTGTGACCAATACCAATGCCTCGCCCTTCGTGACCGCGGAGATACACAATGACTCCGGCCCCGGCTTTCTCCACCATGGCCATCGCCGCTGCTAGTTGTGGTCCACAGTCGCAACGACGTGAACCAAACACATCACCTGTGAGGCATTCACTGTGAACACGCACTAACACTGACTCTTCTTGTGAGATGTCGCCCTTCACAAACGCGAGGTGTTCCACGCCATCAATGGTGCTGCGATATGCCACACACGTGAACGGACCAAATTCAGTGGGAACCGTTGCTTCACCCATACGCTCCACAAGGCGCTCGTGATGACGGCGGTATTCAATGAGCTGAGCGATAGATGACAACAGCAGGCCGTGCTCATTGCAGAATTTTCTCAAAGCTTCTAGACGCATCATTGTTCCGTCGTCGTGCTGAATTTCGCAGATGACGCCAACTGGTTGGCATCCGGCCAGGCGCGCAAGGTCTACTGCGGCTTCTGTGTGGCCTGCTCTTTTCAACACGCCGCCTTGACGTGCGCGTAACGGAAAAATGTGACCAGGTCGCGCAAATGCTTTGAATGACACTTCGGGGTCGGCAATTGCTCGCACCGTTGCGGCACGGTCTGCGGCACTAATGCCTGTTGTTGTTCCTTCAATCACATCCACTGTCACCGTGTAAGCAGTGCGTTGGCTTTCGGTGTTTTGTTCCACCATGAGAGGCAAGCGCAATTCCTCACAACGCTCATCGGTTA
>CAZRHK010000042.1:0-12266 GCA_964599815.1 uncultured Bifidobacterium sp.
TTGGAAACTTGGAAGTCGCAAAGTTGTCTCAATTGACCCTGTCGCATTGGGAGATGGCAATCTCGACCTTCCCGAAGGTGACCGCACTGCAAAGAATTTCCTCATCACTGGGTCAGACAACAATGCGTGCATTAGTAAAGACTCGCCGTTCTACGGCGGGTTCAGCAACCGCACCGGGTACGGCGAACGAAGCGACTCACTGATGGTCGTTCGAGTCAACCCCATTGACAATCAAGCTGCAATTTTGTCTTTCCCTCGCGACATGTGGGTGAAACAAGCAGGTTCAAACCGCAGCAATCGAATTAACGCAAACTTTGAGAAGAAGAATCCAAACAGACTAATTCGAAATATCAAAGAAAACTTTGGTATCTCCATTGACCACTACATCAACATTGACTTCTGTGCATTTGCAGGAATTGTTGATGCTGTTGGTGGCGTTCGAGTGCCATTCACATACAAAGCCCAAGACAAGATGACTGGCTTTAAAGTTCTTCGTGCTCGCGTCTGTTATACCTTCCAAGGCGACCACGCATTGGCATATATGCGATCACGCCATTACAAGTGGTTCAACCCAAAGACAATGAAGTGGACGTCAGACGGTACGTCAGACTGGGGTCGCATTAGCCGTCAACAAGATTTCATGAAACGAGTGATTCGCAAGTCGCTTGAAAAAGCAAAAACAAATCCGCGTGTTGCGTCTGGAATATTGAATGCGGCGTTGAAGAACATCATCACAGACGACAAGTTGTCGCCGTTGACGGTTCTGCAACTTGGCCAAGCTATGAAGAACTTCAATACCGACACCATGGGTAGCTACACCATGCCCGGAACCGGCACATTGGTCGACGATATGTCTGTGATTCTTCCCGATCTTGAAAGTGCAACATCCAAGAAGATCCTTGCTGTGTTCCAAGGTAAAGCAAGCTTGAAGACAACAATCTCCGGAGCGTCCCCTGCAGACTCCGCAACTGTCACCACCACAACACTTGCCGCGCTTGCAACAACCACAACTACTGCGCCGAAATCAACGCCTACAACGAAGCCAGCACAAAGCAGCACAACTACTACGGTGCCCAAAGTATTGATTGAACAAAGTACGCGTGGTGTTGTGCCACCAAACGACGCCAACTGCCAGTACTAAAACTGCCTACGCAATTGGCTCCAACACGCGGGCCAATACCTCAGGAATTTCACTTGGACCACCAACTAGAGCTAACCGCGCACCAACGCGCGCAGCAAACGCTTTTGCTTCATCGTGGTCTTCCTCGGGCGCGATGACAACCAATTCATCCATGCCGTGTGCGGCATTCTCGGCATCGCCTTCTACAGTGGCGCGACAATCAGACAACAAAATTGCCACTTTTCGCCCCGCACGTGATCGTGAGAGTTGTTGACGTGCAACTAAAAGTGCACCAGCTAAGTCTGTTGTCCCATGCCCACGCAATGTCAACACATCATTAATGACACGATCACTCGATTTAGGAACATCTTGGCTCTTCGTTACCACCACATCTTTGCCAAAAGCAATCACGCTGTAGTCGTCTGGGTTTCTACTGGCAATTGCAGCAGTTGCTACGGCGTTCGTTGCAAGAGGTTGTCCACCCATGGATCCACTTCTGTCTAGTAACAAACAAAATGCAGTCCCCGGTTTCTGCCACCCGCGAAGTCGCAAGCGTT
Organism: uncultured Bifidobacterium sp.; assembly: GCA_964599815.1. Taxonomy (GTDB): domain Bacteria; phylum Actinomycetota; class Acidimicrobiia; order Acidimicrobiales; family Ilumatobacteraceae; genus UBA2093. The sequence goes on from CAZRHK010000042.1 coordinate 1,678, forward strand.
CTGGATCTATTGCCTGACCACGACGTGATTCAGTGATTGCTTCCAAACTTGCGTCAATGTCAATATCGCCGCCGTCCGGTCGATACGGCTGTTCAACAATTTTGCCTATCCCCCGCGGACGAGCACGACCACGATTTCCTAACTCCAGCATTAAACGCCCTGCAAGTCTTCTAGCTAGTTCGCGAAGTTTCGGATCTGTTGCTCCGGTGAGATCTGCCAATAAACCCAATGTTTCATCGGGACTGTTCTGCATGGCTTCGTCAAGCGCCGCTTCATCTAACTCACCAACTTCGGGAGAGATTTGTTCGAAGTTCTCGTTGCGCGACAAGTCGCGACGAGACGTTGTTCGTTTGCCTGCTTCTGCAACGGCCTGGTCGGCGGCTTCGCCTTCCTTTGTTACAGGGAGGTCGTGCCCCGGTTCGTCGGGGCTCCAGCTTTTCCCTCGCCGCCCTCGCCTTCCACTCTGCCGAAGACGTCTTGCCAAATTTCAGTGACTATTTCTTCGGGAGTGCGCACACTTCCCTCTCGAACTCGTACACGACCAGACAGCGCAACTAGTGCGGCATCAACACCAACACTTGGATCATTGATAGTTAATTCGCGTAGTGATGCAAGCGACACAGCAACTTTTGAAAAGTCCACCGCACCACGAACCGATGAACCCACGCGTAGATCTGAATGTGAACGGGTACGGCGCACAACCGAGACTGCCTTGTTCAACCAATCGTCTGACACATCTGCACCGTCAAGATTGCGTCGAACAATTGCAGCTTCTTCTTCGGCAGATTGGTACGACATGGACACGCGGCATACACGGTCATACACCGCACCTGAAATTCGCGCAGTGCCCACCGCGTCGAACGGGTTCATTGCCGCCACAAGTCGGAAACCTGGAGAGGCAGCAATGCGTCCAAGCCGTGGAACATTCAATTCACCTTCGCTCATCACGGTGATGAGAACGTTGAGTGTTTCTTCTGGGATGCGGTTGATTTCTTCTACGTACAACAACGAACCGTCACGAAGTGCACTGACCAATGGCCCATCAACAAAGACAGATGGGTCGTAGCCCTCGTTGAGCACTCGTGCAGGATCGAAGTGGCCCACCAAACGCGCTGGAGTCAGCTCGGCATTGCCTTCTACGAATTCAAAACCGATACCAAGACCTTGTGCAACAGCACGCAACAACGTTGATTTGCCAGTCCCTGGTGGACCTTCCAACAACACGTGGCGATCTGCTGCGAGCGCAGCGAGAACTAATTCGAGTTCGCGACGACGACCAACAACTTGCGTGGAGAGCGCTTGACGTAGTGCTGAAGAATCAGTCATTAACGATGACGCCGCGAATATTCAAACCATCACGCATGGCTTGATAACCCTCGTTGATTTCATCCAACGTGTAACGACGTGTAATGAGTTCGTCCAACTTCAAATCACCAACGCGGTACATATCCAATAAACGTGGAATGTCTGCGCGTGGGTTCAAGCTGCCAAAGATTGTTCCCTTGACTTCTTTGTTCCACATTGCAAGTTGGAACAAGTTGATGTCTGCAGAAGTCTCGTGCATTGGCGAGATAGCAGTGACAACACATGTGCCGCCCTTGCCCACCATTGCCATTCCTTCACCCATCATGTCTCCATGAAGTACGCCAGGGGTCATGATGACGCGGTCTGCCATTTCTCCCCATGTGAGTTCATTGATGTGAGGAATCGCTTCTGCCATTGACGAGAACGTGTGCGTTGCACCCATTTCCATTGCCTTTTCGCGCTTGAACTCAACAGGATCAATTGCAATGATTCGCTTTGCACCGGCCATGCGTGCGCCTTGCACAGCGTTAATACCAATGCCGCCAATTCCAACGACCACAACGGTGTCGCCAGGCTGTGTGTCTGCACGATTTGTTGCAGAACCCCAACCAGTAGCAACGCCACAAGACACAAGTGCCACGCAATCAAGTGGAAGATCTTTCTCCACCTTGATGAGCGATGCTTCAGCAACAGTGGCGTACTCGGAGAAGGTTCCAAGCTTTGCCATCAACTTGACAGGGCGACCATCTTTCACGTGGTGACGATGTGTGCCGTCGGTGATCATGCCGCCGGTGAGAGTTCCTGCGCCCATGTTGCACAAATTCTGTCGACCAGTGGAGCAATAACGGCAACGTCCACAAGATGGAACGAAGCTTGCCGATACGTGGTCGCCAGGCTGCAGTGATGTAACACCAGGACCACACTTCACAACAACGCCAGCGCCTTCGTGGCCACCAATGAATGGGAAGAAATCGTCAACACCCATCATGGCGAGCAATTCCTTTGGTGGAACCATGTCACCAGTGACGAAGTGTTCGTCGGAGTGGCACATGCCTGCCACTTTCCAATTAACCAATACTTCGTTGGCTTTTGGCTCATCAACTTCAATCTCTTCTACGACCCAAGGTTGATCAAGCCCGTAGAGAACAGCTGCACGTGATTTCATTTCTTCCCCCTCTGAGAAATTTCCTGTTGTGAGTTGAGATTATTCGTAGACCAAAACGCCACGGATGTTCTTGCCGTCGCGCATGTCTTGGTAGCCCTCGTTGATGCCTTCAAGTGGGTATGTCTTGGTGACAAGGCCATCAAGATCAAGTTGACCTTCGCGGTAAAGACCAAGAAGTTTTGGAATGTCTGCGCGTGGGTTACCCGAGCCAAACAATGAACCAACAACTTGCTTCTCCATCAACGTGAGGTCGAGAAGGCTCATGTTTGCTCCGCCCATTTCAAATGCAGGGTGAATGTTGGTGACAACAACGCGACCGCGTTTTGCAGCAAGTGCCATGGCTTCACCCATGACCTGACCATCGCCAACGCCCATGGTCATGATGACCTTGTTAGCCATGGTTCCCCATGTGATGTCTTGCAAAAGTGGCAATGCCTCGGCCATTGACGATGCAGTGTGTGTTGCACCAAATTCCATTGCCTTTTCGCGCTTGAACTCAATGGGGTCAACAGCAACAACGCGCTTTGCGCCAGCCAACTTTGCACCTTGGATTGCGTTGGCACCGATACCGCCAACACCCACAACAACAACAGTGTCACCAGGGGCAACATCTGCTGCATACACAGCAGAACCCCAACCGGTAACAACGCCACAACCAAGCAAACATGCCTTGTCGAGCGGAACGTCTTTTTCAATCTTGATGCACGATGCTTCGTTCACCACGGTGTGATGAGCAAACGTTCCCAACATGCACATCAGAGTGAGGTCTTGGCCCTGTGCATGGTGACGGGAGGTTCCGTCTGAAATCTGCTTGCCGAGACCCATCAATGCACCGAGGTCGCACAAGTTTTGGTGTCCGGTGGAACAGCTAGGGCAACGTCCGCACGATGGGATGAAACCAAAAACAACATGGTCGCCAGGCGCAAGCCAGCTGACGCCTTCGCCGACTTGCTCAACAACGCCAGCGCCTTCGTGTCCACCAACGATGGGGAGCGCAAATGGAAGGTCGCCGGTGGTGAGGTGCTCGTCTGAGTGGCACATTCCCGATGCGGCGATTTTGACGAGAACCTCGCCTGGACCGGGTGCGTCGAGTTCAATCTCCTCAACACTCCATGGAGCATTAACTTCCCAGAGAACGGCTGCCTTGGTCTTCATTGAAGTCCCCTTTAGTTGGCCACCAGACGGTCTAGTGGATGTCTCAGACATTACCCATCTTGCGCCAACCTTCTCTAGTGGGGCTTGAGGCGGGTACTGTCGTATGTATGGAACAAGACAACATCCAGGACATCGCCGACACCCAGACAGACGCCACCGAAGCAGTCGTCACGGAAGAGCTTCTCGTAGAGGAAATCTCCATTGACGGCATGTGCGGCGTCTACTGATCCCTGTCTCTCACACGCCCCAATGACACTCACCCTCGAGTCGGCGTGCGAGATGCACCCCCAGGTCGCACTGCGGCCAGAGCCATTCGGTGCGCTTGCCTATCACTACGGCAACCGTCGACTGGTGTTCCTTCGCCACCCAGACATTGTTCGCGTTGTGCGATCAATGGCCTCTCACCCAAGTCTGCGCGATGCACTCGTGGCAGAAGGTGTTGAGGAATCTCGGTGGCCTGCCTTCGTGAAGGCAATTTCATCGCTTACCACCTCGGAGATAGTTCGTGTCCGCTGAATCGCTTGTTCAACAAATGAAGTCGGGTCTCGATGCGCCCATCTGTCTCACATGGGAACTCACATACGCATGCAACCTTGAGTGTGTTCATTGCTTATCTAGTAGTGGTCAACGCGACCCGCGTGAACTCTCCACCGAACAAGCAAAGGCCGTTCTTGACGAGTTGCGCGATTTGCAAGTGTTCTACATCAACATTGGCGGCGGTGAGCCAATGGTTCGTCGCGACTTCTTTGAAATTCTCGAGCATTCCATTGCAAATGGAATTGGCGTGAAGTTCTCAACGAACGGCGCATTCATCGATAAGAAGAATGCTGAGCGTCTTGCCGCTCTTGATTATCTCGACATTCAAATCAGTTTGGATGGCACAACCGCAGAAGTAAACGATGCTGTACGCGGTGCCGGGTCTTACGACACCGCAATTCGCGCCATGGAAAACTTGCGCGATGCTGGCTTTGGCCAATTCAAAATTTCGGTTGTTGTCACCAGACACAATGTTGATCAGTTGGACGATTTCAAAGCACTCGCCGATTCATATGGTGCACAACTTCGCATCACACGTTTGCGACCAGCTGGTCGAGGTGCCGACACATGGAATGAACTTCACCCCACAAACGCTCAACAACGACAGATCTACGACTGGTTGTTGGCACACGGGGAAAACGTTCTTACCGGTGACTCCTTCTTCCATCTGAATGCTTTCGGCGAATCATTGCCCGGCCTCAACATGTGTGGTGCCGGACGCGTGGTGTGTCTCATCGACCCACTTGGCGATGTGTATGCATGCCCATTTGTGATTCACGACCAGTTCAAAGCCGGCTCAGTACTAGACAATGGCGGCTTCACCAAGGTGTGGCGCGAATCGGCACTCTTTACCGAGCTTCGCGAACCACAAAGTGCTGGCGCATGCGCCTCATGCGGTTCGTTCGATGCATGCCAGGGCGGATGCATGGCGGCCAAGTTCTTCACTGGTATTCCACTTGATGGTCCAGACCCAGAATGTGTTGGCGGAGACGGCGAGGAGTATTTGGCCTCAACGCCAGTTGCCATTCTTCCTCGACCTTCTATGGATCACTCGAAGCCAGCACGCAAGAAGGTCAATGCGTGAACGTACTTAATCTTGTTCTTGGGATTATCGGCGCGTACATCCTTGGCATGTTGCCAAGCGCAATTGTTGTTGCGCGCGCGAAAGGCGTAGACATCACATCGTTTGGTTCTGGCAACCCAGGTGCAAGCAACGTTGCAAGGGCAATTGGTTGGAAATACGGCTCATTGGTTTTCGTCCTCGATGCCGCAAAGGGCGCCATCCCTGCATTACTACTCATTGGGCATCGCCCAAGTGCGTATGTGTGTGGCGCCATGGCCATCGTTGGTCACATCTTTCCTGTAACGCGCGGATTCAAGGGCGGAAAAGGAATTGCAACGGGCGGTGGCGTGTTACTTGCACTACACCCCATCATCATGGTCATCGCAGCACTCAGTTGGATTGCCATCATGAAGTTGTCCAAGAAGGCATCTATTGCGTCTATTGCAATTGTTCCTTTAGTAGTTGTGCTCTTGATTGTCACGGGAAAGCCTGCATGGGAAGTTCTCGCATTCGTTGGGCTTGGATTGCTCATTGAGATTCGCCACTTGTCCAATATCAAGCGCCTATTAAGCGGAAGCGAACCGCCCGTTACTGGCACCACCCACTAATTGCATGCTGGATTTTGTCAATTCCGCATTCGATTGGTTGAAGGACTACTCAAGTTCGCCGTGGTTCTACGTAGTCCTCCTGTCAATTGCATTCCTTGATTCGTTCTTTCCCGTTGTCCCTAGCGAAACCATGGTCATCATCGGTGGAGTTGCTGCCGGACTGCATGAACTTCACTGGTCCCTTGTCATCGTCTTTGCAGGTATCGGCGCATTTGCTGGCGACAATTTCAGTTATCACATTGGTGTGTTCTTCTCAGAACGACTACAACGCAAGTACAACAAAAGCAATAAAGGCCGACAGCGATTGCAGTGGGCACATAAACAAATTGAAACTCGCGGTGGCGAACTGTTAATTACTGCACGATTTGTGCCAGGTGGACGCACCATTGTCACGTTGACATGTGGCATCACTGGACAGTCCACGCGATGGTTTATGAAATGGTCGGCTATTGCTGCAGCTATTTGGGCGACATACGCCACCATGCTTGGTTTCATTGGCGGGCGAACATTTGAAGACAATCACACCAAAGCCTTCATTGTTGCGTTCTCAATGGCCATTGGCGCCACCGTCATACTTGAAGTCATTCGTTACGTTCGTGGGAAAAAGTCTTCGTCACGCCATGACTGAAAATAGGGCACCAACGTCCAACGAGATTTCCAATGGAACGAAAATTCTCGTTTTGCTGCTTGGCTCGTGGGAACAACATGGGCCACATCTCCCATTAGATACAGACAGTGTCATCATTAGTCGAGTAGTTCAAGATGCTCTTGATCATTCAGATGTCTCGGCTGAGCACTTTTTGTGTGCACCACTTCTTCCAATTACCGCTAGCGATGAACACGAAGGATTTTCCGGCGGGCTCAGTACTGGCACAGACGCTCTAGTGAATTCTGTTGTATCAATTTGCCGATCAGCGCAATCGTGGGCCGTGGGTACGTTGATTGCAAACGGACACGGCGGCAACTACGACGCACTTCAGAAAATTACGTCTGCGTTGGAATACGAGAAAATCACGCACTCTGTGTGGACACTTCCTTCCTATGCGGGTGGTGACATGCATGCCGGCCACACAGAGACATCTCTCATGCTTCATATTTCGCCGCATTCAGTGCGCACCGAATTAATCGACTCCATTGAAGGAATCACAGCCAACATTGACCTGCTTCGCAATTCGGGCGTTAAAGGCGTTGCACCATCAGGCGTACTCGGCAACCCCAGCACTGCCAGTGCGCAACATGGTGAAGAAGTTCTCAATCTCTATGTTCAATCACTTATTCAACGAATGAAGACTTGTTCATCTGACTGGTTACATTTTCCTGCATGACAATTCGCCTACGTCCCGACCTCCAGTGGAATCGATCCACCGACGGACTGTCACTTATTGCAGGGTCACCACTTTCGTTTTTCAAAGTCTCCGACAAAGGCTCGGAAATCTTGACGTTGGTGCAGAACAACGATCTGTTGCCAGATGGTCACGAAGCCCTCACCAGTCGCCTCGTGGCCGCTGGTGCCGCACATCCGTTGTGGCACATGCCCGTTCCCACTGCAGACATAACTGTTGTCATTCCCACATATCTTGACGAAAGCCGCAACCTCGATCGACTAGTTCATCTTGTTCAGTCATTGTCTGGACTTGCTGTTGTGGTGGTGGATGACTGCTCACCAGAACCGTTCAGCATTAGTGGTGCAACTGTCATCCGACACGACTTCAATCAAGGCCCAGGGGCAGCACGAAATACTGGATTGCAACATGTAACAACTCCGTTTGTTGCTTTCGTTGATGATGATGTTGAGATCACAACAGATTGCTTGCGCCAACTTGCGGCACAAATGAATGATGAGCGTGTCGCACTAGTTGCACCTCGTGTTGTTAGCTCCGACAATGGTCGACTCACGGGCGAGTACGAAGTGCATCACTCCCCTCTTGATTTAGGAAACGAGCCCACTCTTATTCGACCATTCTCTCGCGTGTCGTATGTTCCTGCTGCCGCAATTGTTTGTCGAACTGAAGTTGTACGCCAGTTAGGCGGGTTCAAAAGTGACATGCGCATGGGTGAAGACGTTGATTTTGTTTGGCGTCTTTCAGATGCCGGCCATTTGTGCCGATACGAACCCACACTGACGTGCACACATGAGACACGCATGACGGTTCGCGAACTTGTGAAGCAACGATTCGGTTACGGCACTAGTGCTGCATCTCTCAGTGCTTCACATCGATCCTACGTTTCACCACTTCGCGCAAACATTGTGTTGTTGTTGCCCGCTATTGCTCTCATGTTTGGATACGTGTGGGTATTTCTTCCCATGCTTCCACTTGTCCATTTGTGGTACCTCTTCACACTTCACAGATCGGGATTGTCGCTAAATCAACGAGCCAGAATCACAACGCAGGGCCTTGCCTCTACCATCCGACTACTTGCCTCTGCAATCGCCAGGGCGTGGTGGCCCATCTTCTTTGTTCTTGCCCTTTTCTCGTTTGGTGCAGGATTCGCATTATTTGCCAGCCTTCTCATTCCAGCCGTGTATGGGCTGGTGCGAAATAAACCCCAACGCATTTTCGGCTACATGGGACTGCGTATTCTCGACAATCTTTCGTATGGCCTCGGTGTTTGGTGGGGGGCGCTGCGCTTGCGGTCGCTGCGCTGTCTCGTACCGGCAATCACAAGGTCTCCGTTGCGACTACGGTCAAAGGGGTGACAATTCGACTCGCAGTACATGAAGCCAAATGGCTGGCACATGTGCAGGGCGTGGCGCGACAACACCCAGGCCTCGTTCCAGTGGTGAAGGGAAACGGTTACGGATTCCGTAGATGGAATCTCATGCCCCTTGCCGGTCAATTGTCTAGAGAAGTTGCCGTTGGAACAGTCTTTGAGGTTCGTGATGTTCCCTCAAATGTGACACCAATAGTTCTCACACCAACTCTCACACCTCCGCCAAAAAATCTTCCACTGAACACCATCCTCACTGTTGGTTCGCCTCATCATGTTGTTGCCTTAACTACAGCTGGCTGGACTGGCGACGTCATTGTGAAACTTCAATCATCGATGATGAGATACGGAGTACCCCACGAAGGTTTGACATCGTTGTTGTCCGACATTGAAGCGGCTCGCTTTACTGTGCGAGGTTTTTCTCTTCACCCTCCTCTTGAAGGCGACCCGCTTCAGCATGTCAAAGAGATTGAAGCGTGGTTACCACATCTAGACAAGAGAGTTCCGCTGTATCTCAGCCATCTCGATTCGCAGTTGTACTCAAAGTTGAGAAATGACAACCCAGACGTTGACTTCAGAATGCGGCTTGGAACATCTCTATGGCACGGCGATAAATCAATGATGCAATTATCAGCCGATGTTGTTGATCATCATCCAATTGAATCTGGTTCACGCGCTGGGTACCGGCAGGTGAAAGTAGATGGCCCAGGCGAAATTGTGCTCGTTGGTTGTGGAACGGCACATGGAGTATTCCCGCTGCCCGACGGCCGCAGCCCATTTCACTATCAACGTCAACGTTTGAACATGTTGGAATCGCCACACATGCACACATCAATGTTGTTCGTGGCACGTGGTCGACCACGACCAAGTATTGGCGAATGGATTGATGTTCAACAGCCACTTACCCGAGTGCAAGTGGACTTACTTCAGTGGATCAAGTAACGCATTAGTGCGCGCTACGCATTCACCATTCGATTTAATCCCCGCCAGCCAACAGCAGAAGCTCCGACAAGTGGACCTTCATCTGCGAGGCGCGCAGGAACGATACGTGCGTTCTTCGAAAACTCAAGTCCACATAATTCATCAAGTGTTTTTTGTGCAGAGTTGAAGAACGTTGCACCAAAGCCAAGTGCCACACTTCCTGCTACACACACCAATTTCAAATCAAGCAGATTGCACACCGATGCAACGCCTCGACCCACTAAACGACCTGTTCGCACCATGATCTCGTAGGTGGGCTGCGTTGGTGGTCGCCCTGTAATTGCCTCAATAGCTGGGCCAGATGCCTCTGCTTCTAAACATCCACGCCCGCCGCATGTGCAACGACGACCATTTGGTTCCACAATGACATGACCAATGTGACCCGCATTGCCGCTTTCGCCATCTAGTAGTTCGCCATTTAAGACGATTCCGCCGCCGACTCCCGTGGACACCACCATGGCCATGAAGTTGTCTACACCTCTAGCTGCACCAAGCCAGCCCTCGGCCAATGCGAGTGCTTTTGCATCGCCATCTCCAAATACCGGAAGGCCAGTTACTCCAACTAAACGTTCGCGTAGTGGAAAATCTCGCCATTGAAAAATGTTGAGCGGCGACACCGTCTCCACATTTCGTTGAATGGGTCCGGCGCACGCAACGCCTACAACCGACGGTGTAATGCCATGATGCTCGCGAGCTCGTTCAAGTTGTTTAACAACAGCGTCGGCAAGGTCTTCAAACAACTCCTCGCCAGAACCACCACGGTCAACTGGAACATTGACACGGTCTATTAGTTCACCGTTTCGGGTGACTAGGCCAACAGAGAATTTTGTTCCTCCGATATCTATGGCGAGTGCAAGATCCATGGAGCCACCATTCTCGCAACCGCGACGTCATGAGCGTTGACAATTCGTTGAATAGTGACCTATTTGTTTTGTTATTACTAATAACAAAACATTGGTTTCTCGTACGATGACACAGATGTTTAGCGACTGGGAACCGTTCCTCTCTCACGAGATGGCGAAGCCTTACTTTTTGGCGTTACAAAACGCAGTACAAAAAGAACGCG
>CAZRHK010000043.1:0-12097 GCA_964599815.1 uncultured Bifidobacterium sp.
GCATTACGTACGCCTTGCCCTCTGGATTAACAAGTTCCCAAATTTTTGAACCGGCATCCCAGAAGAATGTTGCACCTCTATTAACAAAGCGCTCGGTGTACGGAAGTGAGCCTGGTGAATCTTTCAAATCAATTGTCGCAATACGGCGCATGGTAAGCCCGTTGAAATCCGTGATGACGGGTTCCACCACTGCAACTTTTGTTCCCAGACCGTCCAGGCACCAATGGCGTGGTCCGTTCAGTTTCGCGAACACTGCTCCACGTTCTTTGGCAATCTCGTCGGCCTTCAATGTGTCCCATAATTCGGCAGGGCAATCATTCAACATCTGCGTGCCGTAGACCTCAGCTATCAAGGTGTCGTCTTTGGCAAACACCAACAAGACTTCGCCGTAGCGCACATTGCGCATGTCTGAAATGAGTCGCTGCGGGCGTGATGTGGTCATGAGGCTCCCCTTGTCCTTGAATGAAATTAGAGCATTGATACACCATGTCAAAAGCGAATGAACTGTGTTCCCCTTCGTGACGAGGCGGCACTTGAACCTTGCTACGGTTTGCCCAATACCAACGGGGGAATTGAGGGACCATGTCCGACGCAAAGCGACTGAAGCATAAGTACGGCACCATCGACAAGGAATACGGAATGTTCCTGGCGACTAGACCCGCCGACGAAGATGGCCCTATCTACATGGTGAACCTTATGAAGTATCACGAGGTTGCGCAGTACGAAGAAGGAACAGGCGTTGATAAGCCCATCAGCGGAAAGGAAGCCGACGATCGCTACAACCCATCGTCGATTCTCAACAAGATTGGCGCCAACGTTGTGTTCTACGGCGACGTGATCAGCAATCACATTGGTGACGAAGATTGGGATCGAATCGGAATCGTGCGATACGCCACACGTAAGTCATTCATTGAAATGCAGAATCGTCCCGACTTCGGTGAGAAGCATGTTCATAAAGCTGCTGGCATGGCTCGCACCACGCTGGTTTGCTGCCGACCAGAAGATGAATCACTAGATATGCGTAATCGTCCTGCACCACTTGAATCTCGTTTGGTCGCCATGGTTGTTCGCCAAGCATCAGATCGTCAGGCGGCGTTTGCAGATTTGCCAGAAGCTGTTCAATTCTCCGGTGAAGGAACGATCATTGGAGACGGTCGCAAATGGGACACCGTGCAATTCATTCCTGTCAACTCTGTTGACGACGTAGCAGCAATCGCACAGCGTGTATCAACTGCCAACGGCGATGCATATGTCATGGGAGTACAAGTCACACTTGACTCCATCACACTTGACTAGTTATTGACGATTCATTTCTGATTTGGCTTCAGCAGCCTTTACATCGGCGCGTGGCTTGCCAGCTTCAATGACCACTTCATGCAGGGTGCCTGTGAACTCAAACGGCGCTGAATATCGTTGCGACACTGGCGAACCATGGTCATAACCAATGCTTGGACCTACCGACGACATCATGCGCATGTATAGCGGCACAGTTGCAGTAGCTACATTTGCGCCGTCTATTTGAAGCGATAGGTCACCAGCCATGCCCTCGGTACGGCGCAAAACAACGCGAAGTTCGTGATGTCCAGTAGGAATGTCGTTGGGCGATTCCAAAATGGTGTGGTCGCCAAATGCGTTGTAGTCAAGGACAAGCTTGTTGTTCTGAATGAACAACGACAAGCCAGAGTTCTGTGTGCCCGTTGCGTACAAGACACCTTCGTCTCCTGCCGCAAAAGTCACGGTGGCATACAAATCAACATTGCGTCCACCTAAACCTGCAGTTGCTTGGCCGGGCATCGGCGACATCGGTGGTCGATACACGTAACGACGATCTTCAGGGTGTGGCGAGTTCTTTCGGAATCGCGCGCCAAACAATTGAACGCCGCGGTCGTCTAGGGGCAACACGCCATGAGTTTCGGCTTGTTCCCACCACAACGCAACCAACTCATCGAGTTTGTCTGGTTGAGCATCTGCAAGGTCGTTGCACTCAGAACGATCTGTTGCAAGGTGATACAGCTCCCACTTTTCTGTTCCGTAATCAATCCCTGGCGTGTGCTTCAACACGGCTTTCCATTCACCGGCAACTACTGCAAGGCTTCCCGCGTTCTCGAAGTATTGAACGGTGTTCGTGGCCGGCGCACTCGAATTGGTTAACACCGAGGCGAATGAATGACCTGTGACGGGAAGTTGTTCAAGACCATTACGCACTGTTGGTGGTGTGACGCCAACAAGGTCGTACACGGTTGGCACAATGTCTGCGACGAATACGAATTGATCTCGCTTTGTTCCCACTTGGTCTGCAGGAACTCCCCTTGGCCAATGGAAAATCATTGGTACATGCACTCCACCTTCGTGAGTGTTCTGCTTGTACCAGCGGTACGGAGTGTTACCGCACTGTGCCCATCCCCACGGATAGTTGCAATGGCTGTTTGGTCCACCTATGTCATCAATGTTCTTGATGGCTTCATCTGGCATCTCAATAATTCCGTTGAAGAACTTCATTTCATGCATCACGCCAAATGGTCCACCTTCTTGGGAAGCACCGTTGTCGGCATGCACAACAAGAATGGTGTTGTCTAGTTGACCAAGGTGGCGTAGACCTTCAACCAGTCGACCGATTTGATCGTCGGTGTGATCAAGAAATGCGGCAAATGCTTCTTGCATACGCGCAGCAAGGCGCTTTTCATTATCCGAAAGATCGTCCCACGCCTTCACACCAGGGTTTCGTGGTGCGAGTTGAGTGTCAGCCGGGATAACGCCAGTTTCAATTTGTTTCTTGAACCATCGTTCACGAATGACATCCCAGCCTTCATCGAACTTGCCGCGATACTTCGCCATGTACGACGCAGGTGCTTGATGCGGAGCGTGTGTTGCACCAAACGCCACATACCCAAGGAATGGACGGTCTGGTCGAACACCTTTGAAGTCGGCAATGATTTTCAATGCGTTGTCAACAAGATCTTCCGACAGGTGATAACCCTCGTCTGGGCCTGCTGGTGGGTCAACAGGGTGATTGTCGGCAACTAGTTCTGGATAGAACTGGTCGGTCTCTCCATCGAGAAATCCGTAAAAGCGATTGAAGCCGCGAGCAAGTGGCCATTGGTTGAACGGACCAGCTGCTGAACATTGTTCCATTGGTGCAAGGTGCCATTTACCGACACAAAAAGTTCCATAACCAGCATCGCCCAACACTTCGGCAACAGTGGCTGCGTGATTGCTGATGTGACCTAACTGATTCGGAAACCCAGTAGAAAAATTCGAAACAGTTCGCATACCAACGGCATGATTGGAACGTCCACTTAACAACGCGGCTCGAGTAGGAGAACATAACGGCGTGACGTGGAAGTTGGTGAACTGAAGCCCGTTTGCAGCAAGTGCATCGAGATTCGGCGTGTCAATGTCTGAACCGAAGCAACCCATCTGAGCAAATCCGGTGTCATCAAGTAACACAAGAATCACATTCGGTGCGTTGTCCCCTGGGTGCGCTGGCTCTTCAAACCAGGCCTCTGAATCAGTGACATAGCGTCCGATTTTTCCCTGGAATTCGTATTTCTGAGCCATAGCCACCCGTTCATCTCTCAATGTCTGTCAGACCTTATTCTTCATTGGCTCAACACGCCATTGAAAGTTGGCAGAAAATACACAATGTTCCGCGCGGTAATGACAAGCGAACCCCGAAAGTGAAACGATGGGAAGACATCACGCACAAGGAGTGCCCATGTATCTCGAAATTAACAAGTCAGATATTCGTCAACACCGAATTGCAGCTCCCGAGGCGGCACCGCTTCAGTCTGGACAAGTAAGGCTGTCTCTTGAGAGTTTTGCTCTCACGTCCAACAACATCAGCTATGCACTGAGCGGTGATTTCTTGGACTATTGGGGCTTCTTCCCCACCGAGGCTGGCTGGGGTCGCCTGCCAGCAATGGGTTTTGGAGTCATTACCGAATCTCAGAACGATGCTTTACCGGTTGGCGGCCGTTACTTCGGATTCTTTCCCGTTGGAGATCAGCACGTTGTGAGTGCCGAACGTACGAGTGGCGGATTTGTAGACATTGCACCACATCGTGAAAAACATGCAATGGCCTACAGAAGTTTTGACAAGGTAGACGACACCCCAGGTGAAAACGACAACGCCTACCTTCTCTTGCGCGGACTTTTCGTCACTTCTTTCCTTGCAGAAGATTTCCTGTTTGAAAACGCAATGTTTGGTGCAGGCCAGATTGTGGTGAGCAGTGCCTCAAGCAAAACCGCAATTGCATTTGCCCACCGAGTGCGAGCACGTGGCAATACGCATTGCATCGCCTTAACGTCTTCGGCGAACGTAGCTTTCGTTGAGAAAGTGAACCTGTACGACGAAGTTGCCACATACGACGACATTGAAAGTCTCGCCGATTGGGCACCAACAGTGTTTGTTGACATGGCTGGGAATGCATCCGTTATTTCACGCGTTCACCATCACTTCGGCGAATCTCTTATGCACTCCTGCCGAATCGGCGCAACACATTGGGACCAGAACGGATCCCTTGGAGATCTTCCGGGACCAACGCCGGCATTCTTTTTTGCACCAAGCCAATTGGCAAAGCGCGGAAAAGAGTGGGGTCGAGACGTATTGAACTCACGAATGAATACTGCGCTCGACGATTTCATTATTGATTCGCGGCGCTGGATGAGCATTAAGGAAACGCACGGTGCAGATTCAGTTGTTGCCGCATACGACGAACTTGTCTCAGGAAACATTTCCGCCGAGACCGGCCACATACTCTCTATATAAGGAGCCCCAATGAACATCATTCGTACACCAGACTCAAACTTCTCAGACCTTCAGAACTTTCCATACGCGCCTAACTATTTCGACATTGATGGTGTTCGGATGCACTATGTGGACGAAGGACCGAAAGATGCTCCCGTTGCTTTATTAATGCATGGAATGCCCACGTGGAGTTACTTGTATCGAAACATGATTCCGCAACTGCGTGCTGCTGGTTACCGTTGTGTTGCTCCTGACCACATTGGGTTTGGCCGCTCGGACAAAGTCACAGACCCAGACTGGTACAACATCGCGCGACACACAGCCAACATCACTCGACTAGTGAACCATCTCAATCTCAACAACATCACTTTGTTTGTTCAAGATTGGGGTGGCCCCACCGGGCTTGCGCAATACGCAACAATGCCCGAACGTTTCTCACGTCTCGTCATTATGAATACCTGGCTTCATCATGCGGAGTATGAATACTCCCCCGGTATTCAAAACTGGATTACACAGAATCTTCCTGGTGGCATCTTCCGCGACAATGTTCCATCCAAAACCAATTGGGGAACATTGATGGCTATCTCATCCGGTCGTATCTCTGCGGCTGACTCTTTGTATGTGGAACTGAGTGGTGGAACGCCTGATTACAACGCAGACGCGGCAAAAGTGAAGTACGCATACGACGCGCCATTCGCAGGTCTTGGCGACGAGGCAGTAACTGGACCGCGTCGTTTTCCGCTCAGCATTCCGTTTCACGATCCAATGTCCGGAAACGCCGTTGAACAAGAGAAGCACTTTGCAATTGTGAACTCGACCTCCCTCCCCGTACATTTCATATGGGGAGATGCCGACAATGTGTTCACGATTGAGTGGGGAAAGAAATGGCACTCGCTCATTCCTGGTTCCACATTTGATGTGATGGAGGGCGCAGGGCACTTCTTGCAAGACTCCCATGGTCCGCAAATTGTTGAAGCATTTCTTTCACGAATTGCAAACGAAAATTAGCCAGCAATGACCACAGACGTCTGGAAGCAACTTCTTCAAGGCAATGAACAGTGGCCACACAATTGGTCACTTGGTGGTTGCGAGTTCTATGGCGAAATTATGGATAGCGCAACATTCGGCGTGTGGTTATCAACACAACCAATTTCGCCGGAGGAATATGCATCACTTGTTATCCCAGATGGATTCAATAAATCCGGCGTAGGACGCAGCCAGCACGATGCGGCATACTTCAGCCGACCACCACAAGCGAATGCCGACGGCCCTGTAGAAACCGTTTCTATTGGTGATCGCACGTTTGCATGCGTTGCGCGACCAGGACAACCAGAAAAAGGTTTTGAGGGTGTCACAGTTCTTCCTGTTTTCAAAACCCACCGCGTGCTGTTTGAATCCGGTCGTACGTTGGAAGTAATTGATACCAACGACGATTTTCCAGGTGGAACCACCTTGTTACCGCAAGCCGTTGATACGCATCTTCATAAACGACGTACGAACCCCATTCCGCGCCACATGCCGAATGGTTGGACCACACGGACAATCACGCTTCAGCAAGCATTGGTAGTGGACATTCCATGCCCTGCACGTGTCGCCATCTTTAAAAACGGCGACATCTTTCACGGCCCAGTTGCTGGGCTGTAATTCAAGAACTACTTCGTGCCAAGTGAACGGAAGAACCCGTCTGGCGCAACAACATCATCTCGCGTGAGTTCATGCACCGATGTCTTGCCGAGACCCAGAAGTGCAGAGTCAATGCCGCCACGTAACAAATCGAGAACATTCTCAACTCCAGCTTGACCATTTGCTGCCAAGCCCCACAAGTAGGCGCGACCAATCATGACGGCGCGCGCACCAAGTGCAAGTGCCTTCACAACATCTGATCCACGACGAACGCCGCCGTCGAGAAGAACTTCAATTTGTGATCCAACAGCATCTGCAACCGCAGGCAACGCGCGAATTGGTGCTGGTGTTCCGTCAAGGTTGTTTCCACCATGGTTTGAAACTGAAAGAGCGGTTGCGCCTAAATCAACAACGCGCTTTGCATCGTCAACTCGGCTTACACCTTTCACCATGAATGGTCCACCCCACTGTTGACGCAACCATGCAATGTCTTCCCATGTTGGAAGCGGTGTTTGCATCCACTCGTAATACGCGCCGAAGAACGTTGGTGCCTTCTCGCCTGGCTTTGCCATGTTTGGAGCGGTGAGGTCTGGAATGCGACCCGTCTTTGCAAACGTCCACAACCAGCCCGGCTTCTGCAGAACTTCTGGTGCAAGCTTGACAGCTGCTTTGATATCAATCTTTTCTGGAATCCATGGGCTGCCCCAGTCGCGTCCGTTAGAGAACGACCAGTCGAGCGTGACAATCAATCCCTTTGCACCAGCAGCACGTGCGCGTTCCATGCGCTGAATGAGTGTGTCTTTATCGCCACACCAATACATCTGGAAGAACACTTTGTCGTTGACTGCAGCAACTTCTTCAACAGACTTGGACGCGAATGAACTAAGCCCCATTGGAATGCCACGGTTTTGAGCAGCGCGCGCAATTGCAACTTCACCTTGTGGATGCACAGCCTGCACACCAGTTGGTGAAATAAGAACGGGCATGGAGATGTCTTGACCCATCACCGACGTTGCCATCTCACGAGTGTTGGACAGCCCAGCCACGTGCGGAGCAAAACCCAATTGATCAAACGATGCAAGGTTGTCGGCAGATGACAAGCCCTTTTCGGATCCAGCAATCAATGCGCCGTAAACAGACTTTGGCAAGCGTGCCTTCGCGCGACGCTGAGCTTCGGCGACTGTTTCAAACCATTCGTTGGCCATGTCTTTTTCCTTACGCGGAGGGGGACGGCAAATTGTACCGATGCCCACCGTTCACGGGCTTACCCGTCAGCGAGAAAGCAACAGTGACAAGAGTTCTGAGGGCTGCGATAACACCACGTCTGCCCCAGCCTCGCTGAGTTCTGCGCGGTCGCCGAAGCCCCACAGCACCCCTGCAGACCGCGTGCCCACCTGTACGCCTGCCTCAATGTCGTGATGGCGGTCACCAATCATCCAGCACGATGACAACTCAGGCACAACACCATGTTCACGCTGCACATCGGCCAGGGCCTGACGCAACAACACAGATTTGTGAACTGGTGCATCATCGGCTGGTCCCACCACGGTCACCATGTGGTGATCCATGCGTGTGGCCACAACAGCAACGTCTGCTTGCGATTGTGGTTTCGCTGTCACCACCGACAAATGCCAATGCTGAGACAATTCATCAATCACTTCACGCATTCCATCAATCACGGGCGTATGCGGAAGATGATTCGCTTTGTAGATGCGCCGGTATTCGTGAATGAACTCCAAGGCGCGCGACTCGTCTATGCCACGCGCCCGAAGCAACTCTGGCATCGTTGTTTGGAAAGGTGGACCGATGATTCGAGTCACCTCTGCGGGTGTTAGCGGTGCCGCGCCCTCGGCGGCAAACATGTCGTTCACCGACGCAGTGATTCCGGCCCCAGAATCGGCAATGGTTCCGTCGAGGTCAAAGAACAAATAGCCACGTTTGGTCACCTCGCCACCCTAGAACGCCACTTGTCGGGCCAGTTGGGTTCCATTTTGGTAATCGTTCTCATTATCAGTATGCTGACCGCATGTTGCGCCGAGCCTTCACCACCCTGCTGTTGACTCTTCCTGCTCTGGCCGCGTGCGGATCTAGTTCATCGACGTCGGCAGACGACTCATTCGTAGTTTCCGTGTCTCTCTACCCCATTGCTGAAATTGTGCAACGAGTGGGCGGCAGCGCCGTTGAAGTGGTGAATCTCACTCCACCCGGAACCGACGCACACGATGTTGAACTCACAGCAAAACAAGTGCAACGTCTTGAAAAATCTGACGTTGTGTTTTATTTCGGAGACAACTTTCAACCAGGTACAGAAAAAGCAATCAAGAATCTCGCCGCTATTCCCGCCGTTGATCTCTTTGAATCAGTGGAATTACTCGACACAACCCTTGGTGAATTTGGCGTCCACGATGAAACGGGCGGAGAACACTCAGACGAAGAAAATCACTTAGCTGAAGAATACGACCCGCACGTGTGGTTAGACCCAGCCAACATGATTTCAATGACAAAGACCGTCACCGCGCAACTAATAAAACAACTTCCGGAAAACGCAAAAGACATCGCCGCCAACAGCGATGCATACATTGCTGAACTCACTGAACTTGGCGAGTTTCTTGATTCCTCTATTGGCATTCCGCCTGGCGAAGTAGGAACCAGATGCGAAGTAGGAAATCTCTACACCGCTCATCAAGGATTTACATATTTGGCACAACGTGCGGGGCTTTTATTGACTCCCATTGCAGGAGTTAATCCAGAGGAACAAGTCTCAGCTCAATATTTGGAATCGCTGGCCGACGTGCTGGCAGGGAAAGACGTCACCATTTTCTACGAATCTCTTATTCCATCATCCGCCGCCGAGGCGCTAGTCAAAACGCTGAAAGTAAGAACAGACGTACTGAACCCCCTCGAAGGGCTCTTACAGGAAGACATTGACAAAGGCGTTACCTACATTTCTGCTCAACGCGAGAACATCCAGAAAATTGCAAAAGGACTTCGCTGTTCATGAACCACGACAAAGTTCTGCAAGCCGTTGATGTGGCAGTTAGCTACGGCGACACGCGTGCTTTGTCGTACTCGTCGTTCTCTGTGGACGCTGGCGAACTGATTGCCGTTGTTGGGCCGAATGGTGCTGGTAAATCAACTTTGTTCAAGGCGTTAGCTGGGTTCGTTGACCACGAAGGAGATGTAGTGGTCCATGGCGAGCACTGCCATCACCTCGAGAGAAAAGCAATTGCATACATTCCGCAACAGTCAGACCTAGACCTTCGCTTCCCTATCACCGTCCGCGAAGTCGTCATGGCCGGACGTCGACGTTTTCATGGCCGACGAATGCGCGCCACATCTTCCGACACCGCCACCGTCACTGCGTGCCTCCAGCAGGTAGACCTCGCTGGAGCAGAAGAACGTGCTCTGTCCACATTGTCTGGCGGACAAGTTCAAAGAGTGCTGCTCGCCCGGGCTCTTGCTCAAGAAGCAGACGTACTTCTTCTTGACGAAGCACTTTCTGGAGTTGATACTCGCCACACCGACGAACTCATCTCGTTGTTCACGTCACTATGTGCAAGCGGAACCAGTGTGTTGGTCTCTACACACGATCTTGGGTTGGTCCGCTCACGTTTCACTCGTTGCCTCACCGTGAATGGCAAAATTTTGGGTGATGGCTCGCCTTCAGTTGAACTTGCTGGCGACAAACTAGAACGCCTCTTTGGTGCAACCTCTTCGAATGGTCACTCATGAATTGGCTACTTGACCCTTTCCAATCAGATTTCTCACAACGTGCAGGACTTATTTGCATCATGGTGGGAGTTCTTGCCCCGGTCGTTGGAACATGGGTGTCGTTACGTCGACTGGCTTATCTGGGCGACGCGATGTCCCACAGCGTTCTTGGCGGAGTTGCGCTTGGTTTTGCGTGGTTCGGCACAAATGCGGTTCTCCCAGGCGCGCTAGTGGCCGGAGTGTTTATGGCTCTCACCATTCACTATTTGTCTCAAAACCGGCGACTTCCGAACGATTCTGTGATTGCAGTCGTGGGAAGTGGAATGTTTGCCTTCGGTGTCATTGCCTTGAACTCCGTTGACAGCACAGTGTCAGTGTCGCATTTTCTCTTCGGACAATTACTCACAGTGACAACTACCGATGTCTACATCACTTTGGTTCTTACTTTGCTAGCACTGCTGTTTGTGTGGTGGCGCTTTCCAGATCTCACATTCTCAACATTCGACCGTGATCACGCCACTCAAATAGGTATTCGTGTTCAACGTTTAGATGCGGCAATGTTGGTCTTGCTAGCTGTGTGCGTTGTCGTGTGTTTGAACACCGTTGGAATTGCATTAACCGTGTCGCTTCTCATCACACCCACCGCAACTGCACGACTGTTCTTCAACAGTGTTGGCGCCATCACAAAAAGTGCAATTGCAATCGGTCTCGTTGAGGTTCTTGGTGGATTTATTGCGGCATACCATCTCGACCTTCCACCTGGCCCCACCATCACCTTGGGCGCCACAAGTGTTTTTGTGGTGCTGTATGCATTGCGTTTTGCGCGAAGCGAACGCACCTATGTTCACCACACACACGAACACCACTCTCACTAACGAGTAAGGAATACCTACTAGGGAGTATGTGACTACCTGCACGTCGCACACCTCTTCACTTCTGAATTACAAAGCGGTACGTTCACTTCATGGCAAGTGAAACATCAGGTAAGCGTCGGATTCTCGTAGGTGTTGATGGTTCACCGAATAGTGCGAAAGCAATTGATTGGGCGATTTCGTTTGCACATTCTGGTGACACCGTGATCTTGTTGTCAGCGTGGAGCCCCATTGTTGTTCCCGCTGAAATGGCAACGGCCTACACATTCGATGACACTGGTGCTCGCAACGTTCTTGAAGCCGAGTCAAAGCGCGTCTCTCAAATAGCTGCCAACCGTGGCGTATCACTCGCCCAACACTTTGAGAACAATGACCCCCGCAATGCGTTGCTCTCCACGTCGTGCGACATGATTGTGGTCGGGTCTCGGGGCCATGGCGGAGTCATGGGTCTTCTGCTCGGCTCTGTTGCCGATTATGTGTCACGCCACGCAAAAGTGCCCGTGGTCATTGTTCCCACCGGAGAGTAAGTACCGTGAGGTCATGAACCTCGACCCCATGGGTGACACTGGAATTGACCTCACCACATTGCTCTTGTGCGACTACGCAAACATTCGTGAAGGAATGATCAACATTGTGAGCGGTGGCATCACTCGTATTGGAAGTTCCATCGGCTTCCCCACCGCCATAGACGCCCACCTAGCAATGTCTGTGTATGTGCAGCCGCATCGGGTCCGCGAAACACACACTGGTCGTGTTGTACTGCGCTATCCAGACACTGTGGAAGAAATTGTTCGAATTGAATTTCAGTTCCACGGCGACGCAGAACTTCACCCTGGTGAAGGTTTGAACTTCCACTTCGCTTTACCACTGCAAGGAGTGCAGGCACCACATGCCGGCCAAATAGATGTATCCGTCACCGTCAATGAGGCACCAATTGGTCTGTTGAGCTTCTGGATGGTGGACGCGTCACAGTCCTAACGGCGCACAACATAGAGTGAGCACGTGGAAAGCCTCGCACTCATTGTCACTCTCATCGTGCTGGCAATCATCCTTGTGGGCCTATTGTCGTTCATTACTTTTGTGAGAACTCCACAAAGCCCGCTTGGAAAAGCGTTCAGTCTTGCTGTTAATGCCGCTGGCATCA
>CAZRHK010000044.1:0-11841 GCA_964599815.1 uncultured Bifidobacterium sp.
GCAATGCATCTCAAGTGGGTGATCACGCCGCATTCGCTGCGTCTAAACCATTGATTGATGTTCCGGGAACAAAATGGGAATACTCATCGGGCACCACAAATATTTTGTGTCGCATACTTGCCAACGTATTGGGCGAAGAACCTGGGTCGAATACCAAAGTCTTGAACTTTATGAATGAACGCCTCTTTGGTCCCATTGGTATGAAAGCCATTCCAAAGTTCGACAAAGTCGGCACGTTTGTTGGTTCGTCATATGTCTACGCAACTGCACGTGATTTTGCTCGGTTTGGATACTTGTATCTCAATGGTGGTGAATGGGGCGATCGTCGTGTTCTCTCGTCTGATTGGGTGAATGATGCGGCGAACACCATCACACACGAAACGGACTCCAACATGGGGTACAGCACGCAATGGTGGACGTGGCCAGATGATGAAGGGTCAATGATTGGTCATGGATACGAAGGTCAATTGTTGTGGGTGTCGCCTCGTAGGAATGTGGTTCTAGTGCATCTTGGGAAGACAAACGAGCCTCATGTAGACCCTTTGCGTCGCCACGTGGCAAGGATTATCCAGCAATTCCCTGCATAGGGCGCGGTGGTGGGTCACGATGGAGGAGATGGAATCCAAGAAGAAGAAGCGCATTGCGTTTCTGCGACCAATTCAAATTGTGGTTGCAGGAGCAATTGTGTACTTCTTTGTGCTGCCGTTGATCCCTGGTTTTCGTGATGCGGTGAACGACCTGCACACCATTGACCCCTATCTCTTGTTTGTGGGTATCGGTTTTCAAGCTCTGTCGTTGTTTGCATATTCGCTTCTCACAAAAGCAGCCTTGGGGGAAAGCGGTGAACACATCAGTTCACTGCGTCTTTACCGAATTCAGTTGAGCACTAAAGCACTCGGCAACATTGTTCCCGGTGGAAGCGCTGCTAGTTCTGCGCTCGGGTACAAGTTGGTCACAATGTGTGGCGTTGCTGGCCCAGATGCTGCGTTTGCACTTGCTACGGCAGGCATTGGTTCTGCTGTGGTGTTGAATCTCATTTTATGGCTGGGATTGATTATTTCTATTCCAGTTCGCGGTGTTAACGCGTTGTATGGAACGGCCGCAATCGTTGGCGTCATCTTGATGACATTCGCAGCGTTCTTGATTTTCGGACTAGTCGAGGGACAAGGCCGATCAGAACGTGTTGTTCGAGCAATCGCACGTCGCTTGAGATTCGATGAGCATCATGCTGCAGAGGTGTTGTCGCATCTCGGTGCGCGAATTGAAGGTTTGTACGCAGACAAACAACTTCTCCGTCGTGTTGTTGGGTGGGCAGCGGTGAACTGGCTTCTAGATGCGGCATCGCTGTGGGTGTTTCTTCAAGCTTTTGGCGGCGACATCGCAATAGATGGCCTCATCGTGGCATTCGGAATCGCAAACGTTTTTTCTGTTGTGCCCATCACGCCCGGCGGACTGGGCATTGTGGAGAGTATTTATATTCCAATGCTGGTCGGCTTTGGGCTTACACGTCGCACGGCAACTGTGGGTGTCTTGTCGTATCGCGTGGCGCAGTATTGGCTTCCAATTGTGGTTGGTTGGTTGTGTTACTTGTCGCTGCAAATTGGCCCATGGTCCATCGACCGCCGTCACCGTTTGGCATCGTTGCCAAGAGTGGCGCGCACACAGACCGAACGTGGACTCACCACAGTTGACTGGGTGGAGAAGTTTGCGCCCAAAGACCGAACTGGTCAGTTCCCCATGCCCACACTCACCCCAGACGACATCGAATTCTTGGACGATACGGACGGTTCGGCTCGCCCTGAGTAGCGTTTGAGTTCATGACAACACATGAACGCTCATTTGGCCGCTACCTCGAAGACTTCATCCCAGGCGATGTCTTTCGTCATTGGCCCGGCAAGACAATTACGGAATACGACGACCATCTGTTCTGCATGATCACCATGAACCATCACCCACTGCACACCAACGACTGGTTTGCAAAGGAAAGTGTTCAAGGCCGCAACGTGGTGGTGGGCAACCTTGTTTATTCGTTGGTTCTTGGAATGAGCGTTCCCGATGTCAGCGGTGCAGCTATTGCAAACCTTGAAGTGGAGACACTGCAGCACAAGTTCCCCACATTCCATGGCGACACCATTCATGCTGAGACTCGAGTTCTCGAAGTTGCAGAAAGCAAGTCAAAGAATGATCGCGGAATTGTCACTGTGGAAACAAAGGGCTTCAACCAAGACGGCAAAGAAGTGTGTTACTTCCGACGTCGCGTCATGGTGTGGAAGCGCGAGTTTGCACCAGAGCGCCGTCGCCCATACGACGGACAGGACGTGTGGGCCGACTAAGTCGCCACGACCGCATTGCGGTTGCTCTACTGAAGTGGGGTAGCGACACATTGCGTGATCTTCCATGGAGGCGCACGCGCAATCCGTGGCATGTGCTTGTGAGTGAAGTGATGCTGCAGCAAACTTCTGTGGCGCGAGTTCTTCCGAAATTTGAAGCGTTCATTGATGCGTTTCCAACCCCGCACGCCCTTGCTGAAGCGTCGCTAGGAGATGCATTGCAACTGTGGTCGGGTTTGGGTTACCCGCGACGTTGTCGCAATTTGCAAGAAGCAGCCAAGGTGATTGTGCGTGACTTCAATGGAACGTTTCCGCACACTCTCGAAGAACTTCAGTCGTTGCCTGGCATAGGCCAGTACACCAGTCGCGCAATCTTGGCGTTTGCATTCGAGGAAGATGTAGCAGTGGTGGACACCAACGTGTCGCGCGTGTTGTCGCGACTTGAGGGGCGGGTCCTGAAGGCGCGTGAACTGCAAGACATGGCAAATAGTTTTGTTCCACAGAGCCTCGGATGGGAATGGAACCAGGTGATGATGGATTTTGGTGCGCGTCATTGCACTCTCCGTTCGCCGCAATGCGAAACGTGCCCAGTTCAAAAACTGTGTGCATGGCACGGAGAAGGAGACGATCCAGCGCCGTTGTCATCGGGGGCCAGTAAACCGCAAGCTCGATTTGAAGGTTCAGACCGACAAGCGCGCGGTCGTGCGTTGAAAGCTGCAGGTGAGGGAATTGGTCAAACACATCAACTGGTGAACGCCATGGGGTTGCAAGACGACCCACAACGGGCGCATCTGTTGTTAGATGCTCTAGTTGCCGAGGGCTTGTTAGTGCGTGTTGGTAGGCGTCTTACTTTGCCGTGACCCAGTTAACGATGAGTTCGTTGACTTCAGCTGGTTTTTCAAGTTGCAAGAAGTGTCCTGCATCTTCAACAATTTTCAGAGTTGCCCATGGTGCAAATGTTGTGATTGATTCCGCAACTTCGCGACCAATGCAACCATCGTTGGCGCCATGTAGATACAGCGTTGGTTGCGTGAGTTCACCACCGCCTGCGGCTTGGATGGCGTCGTACTTCTCGCTACGCGGACCAGCACCGAGAGTGCAGCGGTAGTAACCAAGAGCTGCGGCGAGATGTTGTGGGTCGCGCAACGCTGCCTTGCAGTTTTCCGCATCGACAGCGCCGCTGTAACCAGGTGACCAATCGCGCCACAACATGTCAATGAACGCAAGATCGTTTGATGGCACCACTAAATCTGACAACGGGTGTTGGAAATAGAACATGTACCAACTGCGCTTCAATTGGTCTTGGTTGTTTATGAATGCCACGTTCATAGCGCCGCCCGGAGGAACTGCCATTCCAACAACTTTCTTCCAGCGGTTTGGTTCTGAACCTGCTGCGCCGTAAACAGTGGGAGCACCCCAGTCGTGACCAATGATGACTGCGTTCTCGTCGCCACCAAGAGCCTCGTGCAAAGCATTGGCGTCGGCAGACAATGCGCCTGTTTGGTACAGGCCATCGGCGGCGAGTGATGTTGGGGCATAACCGCGCGTGAATGGTGCGACTGCACGGAACCCAGCGTCGGCAAGAGCCGGCAACAAGTACCGCCAACTATGAGCAGAGTCCGGGAAGCCGTGGAAACACATGGCCAGTGGGCCCGTTCCGCATTCCAAATAGGTGAAATCAATTCCGTTAGCGGTGACCGTGTTGGTGGAAATTTGTTGCGACATGTACTGAACGGTACCCCGTCTGATGCGACAGGCGTCACCCGTTTGAAACATGGGTAACGCGTGGAAGTTCCGTAGCGTTTCACGCATGGGGGCTAGGCCATGTTGACTGTGACGTTCCACGGCGTACGTGGTTCAACGCCGTGCCATGGACCGTCCACCGCGAAGTATGGCGGCAACACTTCTTGTGTGTCCGTTCGCGCACCCGGACGTCGTCCCATCCTTCTCGACCTTGGAACGGGATTGCGTTACTTCGGTAAGCAATACACCGCAGGTACAGAGATTCCATTGAAGGCCATTGCGTTGGTGACGCACTTGCATTGGGATCACGTACAAGGTTTGCCGTTCTTCACGCCCATGTTGCACCCTGGCGCTCGACTTGAAATTTTCGGACCTCAACAATCTGATGGTTCAAGTTTTGCAAGTGCCATGGAAGAAGCAATTTCTCCTCCAACGTTTCCTGTCGGCTTGAAGGATTTCCCAGGCAATTTCACGTTCTCCGATGTGGCAGACACTGAATGGGAAATGGACGATTACAAAATCATGTCCCGACTGGTCCCGCACATTGGTCCCACTGTTGGCTATCGAATTGAGTTCGCAGGTTCCTCCATTGCGTACATCTCCGATCACCAGCAACCTCTAGATGGTTCGTTCCAATTGCCAGAAGGCGTGCGCGAACTTGCTCAAGACGTTGACCTCTTGATTCACGATTCTCAGTACACGCCGCAAGAGTTCGCCGTGAAGAACAACTGGGGACACTGCACGGCTGATTTCGCCATCAACATTGCAGCTCACACCGGTGCAAAGCGACTTGCGCTGTATCACCACGACCCAGATCGCACAGATACGGCAATAGACGCCATGGCGACGTGCGGGGCAGGGCAACCTATGGATGTTTTCTTCGCACGCGAAGGCGGAACAATTTCCGTCTGAGGTTGCCTGGTCTACTGTGTGACCGTGACTTCAAATATTGATCCGGCTCTCTTTCGTGCTGTTCTAGGCCATGCGCCAACATCGGTTGTGGTGGTGACTGGTTGCGATTCCAGCGGAAAGCCATTCGGGATCACCATTGGCTCGTTTGTTTCTGTGTCTCTTGATCCACCTCTAGTTGGTTTCCTTCCTGGAACATCGTCACGTTCGTGGAAAGCCATTAGTGAGTCGGGAAAGTTCTGCGTCAACATCCTTGGCGCAGACCAAGACGAATTGTGTTGGCGTTTTGCGAAAGAAGGCGACGACAAGTTTGCTGGAATTGAATGGTCGCAATCCGCTAATGGCAATCCAGTTCTTGGAAACGTGATTGGTGTTATTGACTGCTCCATTGAATCTGAGACGGTTGTTGGAGATCATTACTTTGTTGTTGGTCGCGTGGCAGAGATGAGCCATGCCTCAGATGCTCAGCAAGCCATGGTGTTCTTCCGCGGCAAGGTTGTTAGCGCCACTTATCCATCTCCATCGTGATATCTCGACTGCTTGCTGCTGTCGTTGGGGTGGTCATTCTCTTCGCTGGTGCAACCAAGCTCACGGGTTTTCAACAATGGAAGGCAGATGCACGCTCACAAGGTTTGTGGCCCGCGATTGCGTACGCGCTCCCCGTAATTGAGTTGCTCATCGGCGCTTTACTGATTGTTCTGAGTCCTACGCCGGTTGTTTTGGGTCTGGCGACTCTTCTCGTTTTGGTATTTACGGTGTATCTCGTTGTGTTGGTGGCGTCGGGTTCAACTGTTCCGTGCGCATGCTTTGGAGCCAAGTTTTCTCGCCCGCCATCGGGCCGCGACATTCTTCGCAACTGTGCAATGTTGATTGCATTGTTCTTGTCTGCTGCGCTTATTTAGTGCACATCAAAGCAAACACAAGCGTTTTTGCTTCGTCTTTCCATTGTTCGTATCGGCCAGATGGTCCACCGTGTCCTGCACCCATTTCACATGAAAAGACCACTGTGGTGGATGGTGATTCATGTCGAATCTTTGCTACCCATTTAGCGGGTTCGTGATAACTAACGCGCGGGTCGTTTAATCCGGCAGTGACATACAGTTGCGGATACTTCACAGATGTGGTGTTGTCGTACGGAGAGTAAGACGCAATGTAGGACGCATATGGTTCGTTGCGTGGGTCTCCCCATTCTTCCCATTCCGTGACAGTGAGAGGCAATGAGGGGTCACTCATTGTTGTCACAACATCTACGAAGGGAACTTCAGCTATTGCACCGCAGAAAACTTCTGGATTCATTGTGATGCACGCGCCAACAAGTAATCCGCCTGCGCTACCTCCGCGAAGAACTATCTTGTTCTGATGACACACGTTGGTGGCGGCTAAACCACGTGCAACATCAATGGTGTCGGTAAACGTGTTGCGTTTCTTGTCTAGTTTTCCGTCCAGGTACCACTGACGCCCCATTTCGCCACCACCGCGCGGGTGTGCGAGTGCCCAGACCCAACCACGATCCAATAACGACAAACGTGCAACAGAGAACCACGGCGGCAAAGACGCCTCGTACGCACCATATGCATACAGCAAGCACGGTGCTGTTCCGTCTTGTGGCGTATCGCGATGATGCACCACATCTACCGGGACACGAGTTCCATCTGTTGCGTTGATCCACAAACGTGATGACGTGTACGAGTCAAGGTCGCAGTGAGGTGTCTCGTTCCTCTTGAGAGTTATTAGTGAGGAATCTTTTAGCGAGTACCACGCAGTAGTGAGTGGCGTTGTGAGCGATTGGTACGAGAGTCGTATTCCGTCTGTTTCATAATTCGGATTCACGTCGAGTTCAGCTTCATGAGGTTCGTTGCGAATCTGAAGCGGAGTAATGGTTCCATCTTTGGTGACTACTGAAATCACTTGTTGCGCATCTTCCCAGCGTTGCATCACGGCAAATCCGTTGAAGCAATCAAATTGAGTGATTCGTTTGGCGGGGGTATGTGGAATTAACTCCGTCCACTCGCCGCCGTTCACTGGCGTCGTCATGATGCGAAAATCTGTTGCATCGAGATTGGTAGTGATGGCAAAGACATCGCCCCAATGATCCACTTGATACTCAACATCGTTTCGTCGAGGCGCAATAGAGCGTGGAGTAGAGGTGGGGTCATTTGCATTAATGACCCAGCATTCGCTAGATGTCTTGCTGGACGATTCAATGTGAATCCACTCACCGGACCTTGAGAGGCCAACACCAACAAAGAAGCGTTCATCTGCATCTTCTAGAACAAGCACGTCGTTCAATGTTGGCGTTCCAATCTTGTGGCGCCATACCTGATACGGCCGCATTGCGTCATCTGGCTTGACATAGAAAAGCCAATCATTGTTGGCGCTCCAAGCAGTGCCACCCCAAGTGGTGTTTGGAATCTCATCATCCAAGTCGCGCATACTGATGAGGTCACGAATTCGAATCGTGTACATCTCGCTTCCATCAACATCGCATGACCACGCCAATAATTGATCATTGTGGGAAATATCAAAAGCATTCAACGAGAAGTACTCGTGGTTTGCAGCTTCAACATTTTCGTCAAGCAGAACGTTCTGGTCTGCGGTCTCTGGTGTTGTACCTCGCGTATGAATGGCATACGACTTTCCAGTCTCGGTTCGCGACGTGTACCACCATGTGCGGTGTTGCACCGGGTACGACGAGTCATCTTCTTTTATTCGTCGCTTGATGTCGTTAAAGACGTTTTCAATGTCGTCTGAGTGTGGGCCAAACCATTCAGCGGAATATGCGTTTTCCTCGGCGAGGTAGTGAAGGGTGCTGGGATCGTTCTTGTCGCGAAGCCACGCATACGGATCGCTGACGGCGCCAGTGGGTCGAATCCATTCATGGGAACGACGCGGAGCCGAGGGCGTGGCAGAAGTCATTCCTGCAGGCTAAGGCGCATGGGCAAGGTACCGTGACGCCGTGCGCGTATGGATTGACCAAGACCTCTGTACTGGGGACGGATTGTGCGTTGACCATTGTCCAGACGTCTTTGTTCAGCTTGAAGATGGGATCGCATACGTCGCCGAACGCGGGGAACCTCTGAATGACCCCGGTGGCTCGGGTTCTTTGGCATATGTGGCCGAGCGAGACATCGCCGCAGTGGTTCAGGCGGCCGATGTCTGCCCCGGTGAGTGCATTTTTATTGAACTGGAACCTGCATTTGAGGAAATGACATCTGCGTAATTCCTCAAATATGACCCACCCTTCACTTAGGGTGGCGCTTTATGACTCCACGGAAAAACTTCGACCATTTACCCAGCGGATTGGCTAAAGCGTTGGCGGTGGTCGGCGAATGGTGGACATTGCTCATTGTGATTTCAATTCACGAAGGCAATCATCGATTTGAAAACATTCAGTCATCACTCGACATTGCGCGCAACATTCTTACCGACCGCCTCACCACACTGGTCGACAAGAAGGTTGTTTACAAGGTGGAGTACAGCAGCAAGCCAAGGCGATTTGAATATCACCTCACCGAATGTGGTCTTGAATTGATTCCCATCTGTAACGACCTTGAGACATGGGGAAACAAGTGGTTCAATGATGACGATGGTTCTGCCGGAGTCCCAGCAAAGGTGAAATAGATATGAAATCAACTCGTGCATCTCTGCAACGTGCGGTCATTGTCTTTCCAGCAATTGCAATGGTGGTGGCAGTTGGGGTTATTTCATCTTCGTCATCGTCTGATGCTGCAATAGAAGCGAAGAAAACCACCACAACGGTGAAGCGCAAGAGCACGTCTACAACAAAGCCACCAAAGGGAAATGTTGCACGCACTGCGCTTTCTGTGTTGGCCACTATTCCGCAGGCGAAAGAACGTCCGCAGGGCTATAACAGAGACCTGTTTAAGCACTGGACCGACGACGATGGTGACAGCTGCAATACCCGTGAAGAAGTGTTGATTGCTGAATCAAAATCTCAGCCACAAGTAGATGCGTATGGCTGCAAAGTGATTGCTGGCGATTGGTTCTCTGAATACGACGGATTACTTCATACAGATCCATCAGATTTAGACATTGATCACTTCATCCCATTGAAAGAAGCATGGGATTCTGGGGCCTGGGCATGGTCGCCATCTCAACGGCAAAAATTTGCAAACGATCTGTCAGATGGTCGGTCGCTTATTGCTGTTACCGCGGGGCAAAACAGGTCAAAGGGCGACAAAGATTTGTCCAATTGGTTACCTCCACGTCAAGAGGCCCTGTGCACTTACGTAGCTTCGTGGGTCGCTGTAAAGGCTCACTGGAAATTGTCTATGGATCCCAGTGAGTGGGGTCGCGCCAAAAACATCCTCACCAAGAATTGTCCAAAGGCCACCGTTGCACCATGGGGCTCGAAAACAACGTCTTCCGGCAGCGGACCAGTAGGAACCGTAGCCCCAGGGCCGTCAAGTTCTACCTCCACCACCACGCCCGGCTCGTTGCCGTTGGTAAACCCTGGGTCGTGGTGTGCTCCCGAAGGCGCATACGGCACCGGTGCAAAAAATGGAAACAGCTACATCTGTTCGAAAACGAAAGTCACGGGGGAGCCATATTCAGATGGCCGAGCCCGTTGGCGTCCAGTTTCCTAGGCCAGGTGGGGCGGGGACCTCTGCCCGATAGCATCGTCTTCTATGTCGAAGAAGACCAAGAAGCGCAAGGCGCGCATGCGCCGCTCAAAGGCCAACCACGGCAAGCGTCCAAACATGGGTCGCGGCTAGTCCGTTTCTCTGAATGGCCCGCCTCGTCGCACTTCATGCAGGCGGACCGCGTATCGCTTGGCAATCGCTGTTTCCGAGTTCGGATTCTTTGTCGTACCTCCTCTCAGATGTTCGTCTGATTGTTGATGAGGGCTCTTCTCCAGGATTAACGGGATGGACCATTTCCGCTGGTCGAGAGGATCAGGTTTCGATAGATGGAATTCCCACCACGCTTGTCTCGTCCGCACCAGAGTTACCCAAAACCTCGCCCATCGGGAAGCAACAAGCCGTCGGTCTGGACCATGTTGTGGTGAATACCGACAACATCGATCGCACATGCGAGTCCATTGAACGAGAGCTCGGATTAGAAGTTCGGCGAGAGCGTCAGTTGGGAAACGGCGCTGTGCAGAGATTCCACAAGATGGACAACACCATTATTGAAGTGGTGACTGGCCCGCACATCACCACTCCCGGAGCATCGTTGTGGGGAATGGTTGTCAGTGTCGACGATCTATTCGAACTGTTCGAAGAAGTGGGCGAGAACGTCACGTCTCCACCGAAAAAGGCAACACAACCCGGCCGATACATCTCCACTGTGCGCGGGGCTGTTGGTTTGGGAATTCCGTTTGCTCTCATGACTCCACACGTGGGTCGGGCAAACGACTAAGAATTCGAACTAGTCGTCATCTTCGCCTGCGCTGTGATTCAAGAAACGCACACCTTCTGCGCATTCTTCATTCAACGGGCACCAGCGACATTGAAACCCAGCGCGACGGTCTGGTTGTCGTGCTTTTAGTGCAAGGTCTGCGATAAGCAGAGTGGCATTGGCGGTACGGCGTACCGATGCCTGCAACAAACCTTCTGTAACGGGTTCATCTTCGAGGCGGGCTTCGTCGAGCGAATACGAACCAAGGCTTCGTGGTGGTTGTCTGCTGCGCAACGTTTCAACGAGCGCATAGAAACGGAGGTCGTCACGGTGAGTTGGCGTGAGACGTCCGGTTTTCAAATCGATAATGACTTTTCTTCCTGGCCCACCAAGAACAAGGTCCATTCGTGACGAAAAAATGACCGACTTATTGAAGAGTGAATACGATGCCGAGTATTCCACCATGGGTCGCCATTGCGGCTTGATGGGAGGAAAGCATTCAAGAAAATTTGTGACTGCACCTAACACTGCTCCGCGAAGTTCTGCCATGTCGTGCGCGGGTAATGAGATAAGAAATCCAGATGCGCTCTCACGTGGATTCTCTGCAACGCTGGTAATGGCTGCGTCAACAATTTCGCCGGGAACAATTGGTCCACGCCAGTTGAGGAGAAGTTCAATTCCTTTGTGCGCAATAGTGCCTCGCACCGTGTTGATGTTCCATGCGAACGCTTGCTGTTTGTTGAGGACGTGGTATTCCTCGCATCCAAGCACGGTTGCAATGTGGTGCTTGTTAACACGCAGCGGATTCTCGGCCGTAAACAAGCCTTCAAGCGGGGCTAAAGCTACAGAAAGTTGCTGTTCGACATCACCAACAATGTGGTCGGGGAGAGGCTCCCAGTCGGTGGGTACACCCAACGCATCGATAACGGCTTGCTGCAACGGATTGAGTTCAATTTCCACGACGACCCAACACTATGTGGTGGGGCTGTCACCCGTGGATGAGTGCAACACCCTTTTGCAACACTGTGCACATGTCCTCGTCCGCCACTTCTAAGTTCACCGCAGCAGCTCGGGTGCTTGCTCAGCGAGTGTCCGAACTCAATTTGGTGGTCCCTG
This sequence comes from uncultured Bifidobacterium sp., assembly GCA_964599815.1. Classification (GTDB taxonomy): domain Bacteria; phylum Actinomycetota; class Acidimicrobiia; order Acidimicrobiales; family Ilumatobacteraceae; genus UBA2093. The sequence goes on from CAZRHK010000044.1 coordinate 11,460, forward strand.
GCTTTCGTAGCCCTCCGCGAATCGTCGGAGTCAACAGAACCGTGCGTCGGTCACGAGATGGCGAAGGTGGCGTTGTTGCGGTTCGAATCGCAGATCGTCCTTTCACGGCCACCATTGGCGACATGATCGAGGGCGTCATCGTTATCAACAACCTCGTTCCAACGGAAGCCGACCGCGTGCGCACGCTGTTGTGGCGCACAATGTTGCAGTTCACCGTCGAAACAAGTCCAAGTCGGCCCAGTTCGCGCGTAGCCTAAAGAGGTTCCAGCCCGGATGGCGGAACTGGCAGACGCAGGGGGCTTAAACCCCCCGGGTGGCAACACCTTGCGGGTTCGATTCCCGCTCCGGGCACTCTTCGTCCTCAGTGCGGCCAGTCAGAATG
>CAZRHK010000045.1:0-8324 GCA_964599815.1 uncultured Bifidobacterium sp.
GAATTCTTCACATTGAAACTCCACCCGAGAGCCTCGTGATTAAAGGCGGTCTCTTTCATGGTTTGCAGTTGTGGGTCAACTTGCCTTCGCGCAAGAAGATGATTTCCCCTGCATATCAAAACCTTGAAGCTGCGTTAATTCCTCTTCTCACAACATCTGATGCCGGCACGTTGATTCGACTCATTGCTGGAGATCTAGGCGATACGAAAGGTCCTGGCTCGACACACTCGCCCATTGTTATGGCACATGCAACGTTGTCACCTGGTGCGCGCATGGTTCTCCCCTGGAACCCAGCGTTCAATGCATTGGCGTACGGCCTTAAAGGTTCTGGATTTGTTGGAACAGATCGTCATGCATTCAACAATGGACAAGCCGTGGTGTTTGGATCGGGCGATGTCATCACCATTGAGGCCGGCCAAACAGAACCATTTGATGTCATCTTGTTAGGTGGCGAACCAATTGGTGAACCGGTTGAGCAGTACGGACCATTCGTCATGAATACGCGAGCAGAACTGCAGCAGGCGTTTGATGACTACCAACGTGGTCGACTTGGCGTTGTGCCTGCAAATGGCATTCAGCCATTCCGTGGCCGCTAACTCACTTGAGTTAAACCACCATCAACAACAAACACTTCACCCGTCACGTACTTGTTACGAACCAACGCGAGTGTTGCCTCGGCGCAATCATCTGGTGTTGCTGAACGCTTGATTGGATTGATGTGTGCGATACCTGCGTGCTGGCTAGCCCAATCTTTGGTCCATGGTGTTTCAACTAGTCCAGGCGCAACTGCATTAAATCGCACCGGTCCATGACTCTTTGCCATCAACTTCGTCATGTGATTCAACGCAGCTTTTGACATGGAGTACGCAATAGATGAACCCATCGGACGAACGCCAGCAACAGACGTGATGTTGACAACATGACCATCTGATGATGCACGAAGATGTGGCATTGCCGCCTTTGTAAGGAACCATGTTCCGAAAACATTTACTTCGAACGTCTTCATGAAGATGTCGTCGGTGAGGGCATCTAGATCACCGTGGGGAACCAACGTTGTCCACCCTGCGTTATTCACCAGAAGGTCAAGTTTTCCAAAACGATTAATGGTCTCGTTGATGAGATTTTCGCTTTGCGCTTTGTCGCTGATGTCTGCTTGCACGTACAACGATTCGCCAGGTAGTGCATCGGCAACTTTCTGACCAGCTTCAACACTGCTTGCAGAGTTAACAACCACAGATGCACCAAGCTCGGACAAGCGCTGTGCAATGCGCTCACCAATTCCGCTTGAAGACCCGGTGACAATTGCAACCATTCCTGTGAACTCAGCCATGACAACTCCTTTGTTTGTGTTGCTCATCGTAAGACTGCCACAACCATGCCCACGAACAGAAAGGGCCCGAAGGGAATATGGGATGTCCGTGTTGCACGTTTCATTGCAATCATTACCAACGCGACTAATCCGGCAATCAGAAATGAAACAAACAGCGCAGTTGCCAACCGTTCAGACCCAACAGCACCAATAAACAACCCGAGATATGCAGAGAGCACCACATCTGCGTGGCCCAGATCTCCACGAGACAACAGCTCTAACAGGCGCATTGCGCTCCATGAGATTGTGCCTGCCAGTAATACTTCCGCAAGGTCAACTTCATTATTTGTAAGAGCAGCTGCGCACAACAGCAGAAGCAGGAGAGACGCTGCCCGCAGCATGATGCGTTGTGGAATGGAATGCGTATCAATATCAACAAGCGAGACTCGAAGACCCGTTGTTACACATGCTGTAAACGCCAGAACTAACCAATTCGATTCGTGATGAAGCGAAAAAAGAAAAACAGTTCCCGCACAAAGCACTGACACAACCCAAGCAGTGGCAACCTTGTCTGCAAGATGAGCCTCACCAAACGTGTGCCCCATCAATCGTTGTTGACGAATATCTTTTCTAGCGCACGCAATTGCCCACCATCCACTCAACAATGAAATGGCCAGCCACAACGCATTTTTCATGCAGTGTGTTTAACGAGGGATGGTGGAGTTGTCCACGCACCCCTATGACGTGTGGAACTATTCCTGCACTAATTCAATGAGCGTGCCGAAGCTGCCCTTTGGATGCATAAATGCAACAGTGGTGCCGCGTGAGCCAGGGCGTGGTGCCTTGTCGATTGGTGTTGCGCCAGCAGCAATCATTGCGGCCAATGCTTCTGCACAATCGTTCACTCGGTAACCAATGTGGTGCAAGCCTTCGCCACGCTTTTCAATTGCTTTGGCAACTGGTGAATCAGGCGTCGTTGGTGTGAGAAGTTGAATGTAGCTTTCGGCAACTTTCAGGAGTGCTTCTTCAACGCCGTCAGATTCCACTACTTCGCGGTGGTCAACCGTTGCGCCAAACGCCTTCTGGTAATACTCGATAGCGGCTTCAAGATCGCGAACTGCAATTGCAATGTGATCGATTTCAGTTAACAACATGATGAATCTCCAATAATCAATTGATTAGCGACGGAACCAGTTGAGCTTGTTACCAACTTTTGCGCGAAGCTCGTGATCGTCAACTCCAAGGCCCTCTTCAGGAGCCAGGCACAAAACGCCCAACTTTCCTTCGTGCATGTTGTTGTGCACCTGATAAGACGCTTCGCCCACTTGGTCGAGCGTGAACACCTGTGACATCACTGGGTGAATCATGCCCTTAGCAATGAGACGGTTTGCCTCGTATGACTCTTTGTAGTTAGCAAAGTGTGAGCCAACAAGTTTCTTCAAACGCATCCAGAAGTGGCGGTTGTCGAATTCCATCATGAAGCCGCTGGTAGCTGCACATGTAACAACGGTGCCGCCCTTCTTCACAACATAAATAGATGCGGCGAAAGTGCTGCGACCTGGGTGTTCGAACACAATGTCCGGATCTTCGCCAACAAGTTTGCGGATGTCGCCACCAAGACGGCGCCATTCGGTTTCATCGTGTGAACCATCTTCTTTGAAGAACTTGTAGTTGGCCTTCTTACGGTTGATGATGTGTTCACATCCCATCTCGCGCAAGATTGCTTCTTTTTCTTCAGATGAGACAACAGCAACTGGAATGCCGCCACCGTTCAACACGTACTGAACTGCATATGCGCCAATTCCGCCGGACGCACCCCAAATCAAAACAACATCGCCTTGCTTCATGTTTGCGCCATTTGGCGACACCAACATGCGGTAGCTGGTGGAGTTGCAGAGTGCGTTCACTGCTGCTTCTTCCCACGTGAGGTGAGCAGGCTTTGGCATCAACTGGTTCGCCTTCACCACTGCAAGATCTGCGAGACCGCCGAAGTTTGTTTCGTAACCCCAGATGCGCTGGTTGGATCCCATCATTGAGTCACTGTGTGATGACGGATCTTGGTCGTCAACGTGATTGCAATGAACGGTGATCTTGTCGCCTGGCTTCCAGTTACGAACTGCACTTCCAACACGAAGCACAACACCAGAAGCGTCTGAGCCAACAACGTGATAGTCGAGGTCGTGTCGCTTGGCCCATGAGCTTTCGCGACCGAGACGCGCAAGTGCACCGAAGGTGCTGATGGGTTCGAAAATGCTGGTCCACACCGTGTTGAAGTTGATGCTGGATGCCATAACGGCAATCACCACTTCATCTGGTGCAATCTCTGGCACTGGTACCTCGCCAACATGAATGCTCTTGCGAGGATCCTTTTGTTCGCTGGGAACACCGTCCCACATCTTTTCGTCTTGCTTACGAACAAATGCCGCGCGGTAGGTGGATGGGAGGGGGATGGCGGCGAGTTCTTCACCCGACGCGCCATTCATGATGGCTTGGAGGATTTGGTCCATTCATAGGACGATAGCGAGATTTGGCCATTCATCTCCTAGCCTGATTGCACTCAAGAAGCACCGTGTGGTGCACGTCAATTCGGAGGCAAACATGGCTGGTTCATACATTGTGGCTGGAGCCCGCACACCCATTGGAAAAATGAGTGGTGTACTTTCTTCATTCAGCGCAGCAGAGCTTGGTGGCTTTGCAATCAAGGCCGCTCTCGAGCGCGCCGGTGTGAAGCCTGAGGAAGTGGAACACGTCATCATGGGTCAGGTTCTCATGGCTGGCCAAGGTCAAGTTCCATCACGTCAAGCAGCAGTGAACGCTGGAATTCCAATGAATGTTCCATCGGTCAACATCAACAAGGTGTGCTTGTCTGGTTTGAACTCCATTTACCTTGCCGACCAAATGATCGCATCGGGTGAAGCAGACATCGTTGTTGCTGGTGGCATGGAATCAATGACCAATGCTCCATACCTTGCACAAGGTGCACGCGGTGGTTTCCGTTACGGCAACACCGAACTGCAAGACGCAATTGTGCGCGATGGTTTGTGGTGCGCATTCGATGCATGCCTCATGGGTCTTGGCACCGAGCGTTACACCGCTGGTGGCATCTCACGTGACGAGCAAGACGATGCAGCAATGAAGAGCAACCAACGTGCAGCTGCAGCAATCGCTGCCGGCAAGCTTGCTGAAGAAATCATTGAAGTCGCTGTGAAGCAGCGCAAGGGTGACCCTGTCATCGTTAAAGACGACGAAGGCGTCCGTGCAGACACCACCATGGAGTCACTTGGTTCGTTGAAGCCAGCATTCGACAAAGAAGGAACAATTACTGCAGCAAATGCAAGTCAGATTTCTGACGGTGGTTCTGCAGTAGTTCTCATGTCAAAGAAAGCAGCAGAAGCACGCGGTGTGAAGCCACTTGGTGAAGTTGTTTCCTACGGCATGGTTGCAGGCCCAGACAACGCATCACTTCTTCATCAGCCAAGCCGCTCCATTCTTCGCGCACTCGACCGTGCAGGAATGAAAGTGTCAGATGTTGACTTGTTCGAATTGAACGAAGCATTCGCCGCAGTGGGAATTGCATCAATGCGCGAACTTGGCATCAAGGACGACATCGTCAACGTGAACGGTGGAGCAATCGCATTGGGTCACCCAATCGGCATGAGCGGAAACCGCTTGGCACTCACCATCCTCCACGAACTTCGTCGTCGTGGTGGCGGTGTTGGTGCAGCAGCACTGTGTGGTGGTGGCGGTCAAGGTGACGCCATCATCGTGCGCACCGTCTAAGACACACAATGTTCAGCGAGCCACTCAGTCGAGCACGTCATGTTGCTCGCTGGGTGGCTCTTGCTGTTGTAGTCGGAGTTTTGTCGGGTCTGCTGTCTGCAGCATTTCTTGAAGCACTCGATTGGGCCACCGACACGCGAACAACTCGTGATTGGTTGATTTATTCACTGCCACTTGCAGGACTCATCGTTGGTGCGTCGTACCACTACCTAGGTCGTGGACTTGAACGTGGCACCAACCTCATCATTGATCAAATCCATTCGCAGTCCGAGTGGGTTCCACTTCGTCTCACGCCATTAATTTTCGGCGCAAGTGTGTTATCGCATGTTGCTGGTGGTTCCACGGGACGCGAAGGTGCAGCACTGCAACTTGCTGCTGGTGTCACCGACCCAATTAGCAAAAAGCTTGGTCTCAACTCTGCAGATCGATCACTCATGTTAATAACTGCAATTGCTGGTGGATTTGGTTCAGTCTTTGGTGTTCCTGTTACAGGCGCAGTGTTTGCATTAGAAGTACAACGGGTTGGACGTGTGCGTTATGAAGCACTGGTTCCAGCATTCGTAGCGAGTTTTGTTGGTGATGCTGTTGTACGCGGACTTGGAATTCATCACACACACTTCCCACCGTTTCCAACCATTGATTGGAACGTAGCCACCGGACTTCGCATTGCTGCATTTGGTGTTATCGCTGGTCTTATTGCATTGACATTCGTTTGGCTTACTCACACCATTAAGAAAACTGCAGCCAAGTACATCTCGTGGTATCCGGCGCGTCCACTTGTTGGAGGCGTGGTGTTAATGATCATCATCCTTGCGTGTGGATGGCGGGACTACCAAGGTCTCTCTATCCCACTTGCGGTAGAAGCATTCAATGGTTCTGCCGCGGGTCAATGGGGAACCAAACTTCTTTTGACTTCCATCACCATTGGAACTGGTTTTGTTGGTGGCGAATTCATTCCACTGTTCATTGTTGGTGCATTGGCGGGCGCAAGCTTTGCCCACATCATCGGCGCAAATGTTGTGGTGTTTGCAATGGTTGGTGCGATTGCGGTGTTGGCCGGTGCAACTAATGCACCATTGGCATGCACGTTGCTAGGTATTGAACTGTTCGGCGGGCAAGGTGTGTTGTTGTTTGCCGTGGCCTGTGCTGCTGCTTATGCAACAAGTGGACATACTGGCATTTATCACGCACAGCCAGTACGTGCTCACAAATCTGGGCGCAAGATCAGCTAATTAGGGATCTAAGCGACGTCGATTATCGAACGCGCGACCCAACGTGACTTCGTCTGCAAATTCAATGTCGCCACCTACTGGTAAGCCGCTTGCAAGACGAGACACTTCCACACCAAGTGGCGACAACATGCGCGCCAAGTACATGGCCGTGACATCGCCCTCGGTGTTGTTGCTAGTGCATACAACTACTTCAGTAATTGATTCAGGCTTGATGCGCGCAACTAACTCACGCACTTTCAAATTCTCGGGGCTAACACCTTGCAGTGGATCAATAAGTCCAAGCAACACGTGATAACGACCACGGAATCCGCCTGTGCGCTCTAACGCTGCAATGTCGCGAGAATCTTCCACCACGCACAAAATGCTTGATTCTCGTTTCGCATCTGAACAGATGCTGCACAATTCTGCATCTGCCAAGTTGAAACAACGCTCACAAAAGCGCACCTTCTGTTTTGCTTCAATGATTGCGCGAGCTAAGCGTGCAACATCGTCGCCGTGCGACTTAATGAGATGAAGTGCCAGTCGTTGCGCACTGCGTGGCCCAATGCCAGGCAGTCGACCAAGTTCATCAATAAGAATTTGAACAGGGGGCGTGTACGGCGAAGCCACGATTACAACTCTGTTGAAGAAGTGTCGTCGTCAACTATTGAACCCTGAGGGAAGCTTGACTGCAGTGCTTCCATTAATGCGTCTGGTGCATCTTGCACCACCACGGTCTCATTGAGATCAATTGCGGCGAAAGGGTCTTTCTCAACAATCTTGTCGATGGTCTCTGGCTTCTCGGGAGTCTCTTCAATGACTGGACGTTCAATACCACCAGTTACATCTGCTTGGTTGAACTGCACTGTGCATGCAACTCCGCACACTTTCTTGATGGCGGCGACCAGTTCGGCTTCGCGTTCACGAGCACGTTGTAACGGAGTATTGGCCGGCATGCGAACAACAATCTTCTTGCCATCGAACGATTCAACTACCGCTGGCTTAAAGAGGGCTTTGGCCAAGCCTTTCAACGAATCGGTGATTTGTGGCCATGCTTGTGCAGGATCTGCAGCATCAAAAGGAGCTGATTCTTCTGCCACCACAACAGGTGTGGGGGTTTCTGCTGTTTGCTCTTCCACTCGAGGTGTTGGGGCAGAAGCGTCACGTGGAGTTTCTTGTGTTGGCGACGATGCACGTCCGCCGATCTTTGCTCGACCAGTTGTTGGATTCAACGGCGGTGGAGGCAACGCAGCAGCAACACCATTTTCCTTCAGTTGCTTCACCGCTTCTTCAAGCTGTGAGATTCGTGCCAACAAGTTTTCATTGCTGTCGTCGAATACAGGCGATGACAATTGAACAATTGCAACTTCAAGCAACAAACGCGCATCTGGTGCATGTCGCATCTCCACCATGGTGGAACCAAGTGTCTCCATAACGCGAACAATTCGTTGCACACCGAGATCACGCGCATACACGTTTATTTCTGCAATACGCGCTGCAGGCAACATGACAAGTTCGGGCGACATCATTGACAAGAAGCAGTCGCGCATAAGTCGAACAATGTCTTCTGCATAAGTGTGCGCATCGCGACCTTGTTGCATTGCTTTTGCAACCGCTGCTAACGCTGCACCATGATCGCGAGCAATGATGGCGCGAACAATGTCTTCAACATGTTCTGCATCTTCTGGTTCGCCACCGCCTGCTGCAACAAGTTCCAACGCAGACAACGTGTCGCGAGCACTGCCGCCACCTTGACGCAACACCATGGCGATTGATTCATCGTCAACATCTAGTTCTGCTTTTTCAATAACGAAGCGAACGTATTTCTCAAGCTCGTCAATTGGAAGAAGGTGAAACTGCAAGTGCTGTACGCGGCTGCGAATTGTTTCCGACACTTTTTGTGGATCTGTTGTTGCCAACACGAACACCACCTGTGCAGGTGGTTCTTCCAAAGTCTTTAACAGTGCAGCTTCAGCAGCACGGGTAAGCATGTGGACTTCGTCCAAGATGAAGACGCGATGTCG
>CAZRHK010000045.1:8424-10343 GCA_964599815.1 uncultured Bifidobacterium sp.
CCTTCTCGCCCATTAATGACGGCATTTCGTAGGGCACGCACCACATGGTCTTGGCCGTACAACTCGGAGAACTTCCGGGGGCGGAAGCGACGGTAGAGGGACTGTGTGGCCATTGATGTGACCCTAGCAATGAGGTGCATCTGGCGGCAGTGTGTGCCATGGTGGAGCCTCCCCTGGTGGTCCCCAACTGGCTACCGTTTTCTGAACCCATGCGTCGCCTTTTCACCCTCTTCCTCGTGTTCCTCGGAACCCTCACGCTGCTGGCCGGCCATGCCAGCGCGGCGGGCGACAACACGGTGGAATCCTCCACTCCGGCAGCAGGCGAAATCGTCACGCTGGCACCCACCCAAATCCAGTTGCGATTCACACAACCAGTTGGTGGCGCAGAGGCCGTGGCCACCATGGGGCTAGTTCTCACCTGCGACAACAAAATCACCAACCTTGCATCGCCTCAATTGGGATCAGACGGCGTCACCGTGTCTGCGGCACTCACCCAAGTTCTCTCAAACGGAAACTGCAAAGTTGATTGGACACTTCCCGACGGAAGCGCTGGGTCATTCACCTTTACGTCGAATGTTCAGGCAACAACAACGGTGCCAGACAGTGTTCCCAACAACACCACACCCACCATTCCGGGATTACCCGGACAAGAAGTGGAAACAGCACCACGTCTTGGCGGACCTGTTGGTCTCATGCGTTGGATCACTTTCTTTTTGGTGAGTGCACTGTTTGGTGGAATTGTTTTTGTTCGCCTCGCGTGGCCAGAAGGTGTTGAGTACCCAGTAACAGAGCGCTACTTCAGACAAGTGGGAATCTTCGCTGTGCTGTCGCTGTATCTCTTAACCGTGCTCATGGCTGCACGCGAAGCAGAGACCGGATTTGCTTCAACGCTGTCACCAACATCTTGGGGACCACTGTTAGAAACAACTGATGGTCGTGCCGTTGTTGCTCGATTCCTATTCATTATTGGTCTCGCATACTTGGCGTGGATTACAGAACGCGTTTTGTTTGAAACTGCAGGTGTTGTCACCACTGTGTTGTTGGGTTTCACCGCATTGACCTACGGATTTGATCGTTTTGCAGGCCGTGGCGCAATTATTGGTGTTTTTCTGAACACTGCGCATATGGGTTTGATTGCTGTGTGGGTGGGAAGCATTGCTGTTATCTGGCGAGTGGTGCTTCATGGCCCTGGTAGTTCAGATCTTGTTGACGCACTTCGAGGCTGGGCACGTATTGCAACACCGCTCACTGTTGGTGTTGTTGCCACTGGTGTTGCGCAAGTTGCGCGCATTGATGGAATCAGTTTGATCAACAGCGGCCACGGACGCGTGATGTTGTTGAAGACATTGATTGTTGCGGGAATGATTGTTGTCAGCGCATCAATTAGGCAATTCATTCTTCGCGGATTGCAGCGTGCCAAATCTTTGAACGAACGCGCTGTGTATCGATTGAAGAAACCAGTGGGTGTTGAGTTGTCACTCAGCATTGTTGTTCTTGCAACATCATCATGGTTAATGGCGATGCGTCCGCCATATGTATTGCTGGCCGACAAAGGTCCGCGCGTTGACTACGCAATTGTGCAAGACCTTGAAGGCAAAGATGATTTCAAAGTTCGCATTTCCATCACACCGGGAAATGTTGGGGCCAACCGAGTTCTCATTGAGCTCTTTGGTCCGTCGCGAATTCAAAACTTCACCGTGAAGATGACACCAGAGAATCCGAACTTCTCTGGCTACACCATCAACGTGCCCATCACCCGACCAGGTGGTGCACTCATTGATGCCGATGCCAAGTATCTGCTTCGTGCCCCCGGACTATGGAAATTGGAAGTCACCGGTGTCTCCACCATTGGCGACCTCGAGGTTCTCACCAGCCAATTCATCATCGCCGACGGCGTCACCGTGACCACCGTTCCAAAG
>CAZRHK010000045.1:10353-11723 GCA_964599815.1 uncultured Bifidobacterium sp.
ACCTGCTGCTGCTGGCCGGCCGCCATGTCGACCTGCAGAGCTCGGCCGGCATCACCACCACAGGCACCCAGGACAACCCCCGCCTGCTGCCTGACGGCGGCGCCACCATCACCGTCCCTACAAAGCAGCTGCACGAGGTGGAGACCACCACCACACTGGCCGCAACCACCACCACGGTTGCACCACTTTTCACCACCACCACTGCTCCCCCTGCCGGATAACCGCCACAGGTGCCTATAAATAGGCGACACGGGGCTGGGTGGCAGTAGCGTTTCCCCCTGTGACAGACACATCGGCACCAAGCATGCAAGACAAGATTGACGACCTCAGAGATCGCCAAGAGCAGGCACGAAATGCCGGTAGCCCTCGGTCGGTTGAGCGCCACAAGAGCAAGGGCAAAATGCTCGCTCGTGAGCGCATTGAGTACCTCTGCGATCCAGGCTCATTCCACGAACTCGACATGTTGGCTCGCCACCGCGCCCACGCAGCTGGCCTAGAAGAGCGTCCCTACACAGACGGCGTGATCACCGGTTGGGGAACCATTGAGGGTCGCAAAGTGTTCCTGTTCTCTCAAGACTTCACCGTGTTTGGTGGAGCCCTTGGTGAAGTGTTCGCAGAAAAGATTCACAAGTTGATGGACCTTGCACTGAAGGTTGGTGCACCAGTTGTTGGTCTGAACGACGGCGCAGGCGCACGTATTCAAGAAGGTGTTGTTTCTCTTGCGTCGTACGGCGGCATCTTCCATCGCAATGTGCAGGCCTCTGGTGTAATTCCGCAGATCTCTGTCATTCTCGGACCATGTGCTGGTGGTGCGGTGTACTCACCTGCAATGACCGACTTCATCTTCATGGTGCGCGAATCAAGCCACATGTTCATCACGGGTCCAGATGTTGTGAAGACAGTGACTGGCGAAGACGTCACATTGGAAGAACTTGGTGGTGCAATGAGCCACGCATCAAAGAGTGGTGTTGCAACATTTGTATCCGCAGACGAACAGGCATGTTTGGATGACGTTCGCTTCTTGATGTCGTTCTTGCCACAGAACAATCTTGAAGAACCACCATCCGAAGAACCAAGTGACGACCCAGAACGTTCATGCGACATGTTGCGCGACATTCTTCCCGTATCGCCAAACCAGCCATACGACATGAAGAAGGTCATTCGCGAAGTGTGTGACGATGGCGAATACTTCGAATACTTCCAACACTGGGCAACCAGCATCACGTGTGGTTTCGCACGTCTTGATGGAATGACCGTTGGAGTTGTTGGCAACCAGCCGATGGCGTTTGCTGGTGTTCTCGACATTGAGTCGTCGGAAAAAGCTGCTCGCTTCGTTCGTACATGCGATGCGTTCAACATTCCGTTGGTCA
>CAZRHK010000046.1:0-11595 GCA_964599815.1 uncultured Bifidobacterium sp.
GTACCAGGGTCAGTTCGAAGTAGACGAGCACGGCAACTGGGTCGGTGGCGATGACTCCGAGCGCGAAGCTGCATGGGCTGAGTACTACAAGGAATACGGACAGCCCACCGAAGGTGATGCTGCCGCTCCTGCTGCTGAGTAGTAGACCCTCATGATCCTCATCGGTCTTACTGGTGGGATTGGTTCTGGTAAATCAACCGTTTCGTCGTTGCTGGCAGAGCGTGGTGCCGTCATTATTGATGCCGACGCCATCACTCGCCAACTTCAGCAACCTGGTCAGCCGCTTCTTCAAGAGTTGGCAGACAGATTCGGTTCCGAAATACTCACGGAATTGGGCGAACTGAATCGTCCAGCATTGGCAGCCGTTGCGTTCAGTGATCCGGAAGCCTTGAAAGATCTCAACAAAATTGTTCATCCGGCCGTCGCGAAAGAGATGGATCGTCAAATGAATGAAGTTCGCCATACAGACAAGGTTGTCGTGCTGGATATTCCGTTGCTTGCGGAGAATCCGCGCAAGGGCTTATGTGGAGTAATTGTTGTTGACGTTCCGGTTGATCTTGCTGTTCACCGGTTGGTCACGTTCCGTTCCATGAATGAAGCAGATGCGCGTGCGCGAATTGAAAAACAAGCCTCGCGTGAGAAGCGTTTAGAGATTGCTGACCAGGTCATCGACAATTCTGGAGATATGGAGTCTCTTGCTCAACGCGTAGATGAAGTGTGGCAGTGGGCTCTCACGCTTCCGCCAGCCACTGAAGACGCAGGCTCGCGTACATCAGAGTCCTGAGACAGTCTGTCTGTACGCTTCTGCTGTGTCTGCATTTCGGGTTGTTTCAGATTTCGCACCAGCGGGAGATCAGCCCACAGCAATTGCGGAATTAAGTGCAGGTATTGAAGACGGTGAACGTTTTCAAACTCTCCTCGGCATCACTGGTTCGGGTAAGTCTGCAACTATTGCATGGACTATTGAGAAAACTCAGAGACCAACTCTGATACTTGCACCAAACAAGAGTTTGGCGGCACAGCTAGCTCAAGAGATGAAGGAATTTTTTCCTGAGAATCGTGTTGAGTTTTTCGTTAGCTATTACGACTATTACCAGCCCGAGGCGTACATCCCTTCAAGCGATACGTACATTGAGAAAGACTCTTCTATTAACGAAGAGATCGACCGTCTTCGGCACTCCGCCACGGCAGCACTTCTCACTAGGCGTGACACCATTGTGGTGGCCAGTGTGTCCTGCATTTACGGTATGGGAGACCCAGAGGAATACAAAGGGCAGTTGCTAGAACTGCATGTAGGCGTTGATTACGACCAACGAAGCATTCTGCGTCGGCTAGTAGATCTCCAGTACGACCGAAACGACATGACGTTGGGTCGCGGCAACTTCCGAGTGCGTGGAGACACCATAGAAGTTCATCCAGCGTATGAAGAGAACGTCGTCCGCATTGAAATGTTTGGTGACACGGTTGACCGCATCACCATGATCGATCCACTCACTGGTGAGACACTAAGTGAGCCGAGCAGCATCTTTGTGTTCCCTGCAACGCACTACGTTGCAGGCGACGACCGTTTGCGTAAGGCTATTCGCGGCATTGAAGATGAATTGCAGAAGCAGTTGGCACTCTTTGAGAGTCAGGGAAAGTTGCTCGAGGCACAACGACTTCGAATGCGCACTCAATATGACTTAGAGATGATTCAAGAGATGGGGTATTGCAATGGCATTGAGAACTACTCCATGCATATCGATGGTCGTCAGCCTGGAGAACCACCATTCACGTTGTTGGATTATTTCCCAAAAGATTTCTTGTTGATTATCGACGAGAGTCACGTGGCGGTTCCGCAGCTTCATGCTCAGTTCGCCGGAGACAGAAGCAGGAAAGACACGCTGGTAGAGCACGGATTCCGTCTCCCAAGTGCAAGAGATAATCGTCCTCTGCGCTTTGAGGAAACGATTGAAAGAATCAATCAATGCATCTTTATGTCTGCGACGCCTGCTCCTTTCGAATTGAAGCACAGTACGAAAGTGGTGGAACAAATTGTTCGACCAACAGGGCTGGTTGACCCGGAAGTCATAGTTCGTCCAACAAAGGGCCAAATTGACGACATCATAGAAATGGTTCGCGGACGTGTAGATATTGGGGACCGAGTTCTCATCACCACCCTCACCAAGAAGATGGCTGAAGATCTCACTGATTACTTGTTGGAGCAGGGTCTCAACGTTCGTTATCTACATTCAAACATCGATACGTTGCAACGTATCGAGATATTGCGTGGTCTTCGATTGGGAGAGTTCGACGTTCTGGTGGGAATCAACCTGCTTCGTGAAGGCCTTGACCTACCGGAAGTGTCGCTTGTAGCAATTCTCGATGCCGATAAAGAAGGCTTCTTGCGAAGTGAAACGTCTCTCATTCAGATGATTGGCCGAGCCGCACGAAATGTTGCAGGCCAAGTTGTTATGTACGCAGACAAAATCACGCCGTCTATGGAGCGTGCTATCGGTGAGACTAAGCGTCGTCGCGAAAAGCAAATTGCGTACAACCTGGAACACAACATCAATCCGCAGACCATCCGGAAAGCAGTTGGTGACATCCTGTCTGTACTGACGGGCGGAGACGGATCAGCACCTGTGCCTGGAAAGGGTCAGCGAAAGAATCGTGAACGTGACAAGGTTCAACGCGAAATCAAGTCCATGCCACAGCAGGACATCGCTCGACTTATCCAGACTCTTGAAGACGAGATGAATGAAGCCGCAACAGACCTGAAATTTGAGTATGCAGCAAGGCTTCGCGATGAAATTAATGACCTGCGTCGAGAACTTCGTGACGCTCGCTAGTCAATGGGTAGCCTCATACCGTGGCTGAGAAAATTACGGTTCGTGGTGCCAGAGAGCACAACCTAAAAAACATCAGTCTGGAACTGCCTAGAGACCAACTCATTGTGTTCACTGGTTTGTCGGGCAGTGGGAAAAGCTCATTGGCGTTCGACACCATTTATGCCGAAGGGCAGCGTCGCTACGTAGAGAGTTTGTCTGCATATGCCAGGCAGTTCCTGGGCCAGATGGACAAACCAGACGTAGATGTCATCGAAGGTTTGTCCCCAGCAATCTCCATCGACCAAAAATCTGCTTCTCGTAACCCGCGTTCCACCGTTGGAACCATTACCGAGATCTATGACTATCTGAGATTGTTGTATGCGCGCATTGGTGTGCAGCATTGTCCTGAAGACGGAACGAAACTTCAGCGCCAAACACCTCAGCAAATTGTGGACCGAATAATGACCTTGCCTGAGGGAACGCGTTTTCAGGTATTGGCTCCGGTGGTCAGAGGGCGAAAAGGTGAATACGACACGTTGTTGGCCGACTTGGCAGGTCAGGGTTTTGTTCGAGCACGCATAGATGGCGATACTCGCGACATCGCTGAATTTCTTGCATCGGGCGAGAAGTTGGCTCGTTATGAGAATCACACCATAGACATCATTGTCGACCGTCTTGTACGTCGGGACGACATTGAGCGTCGTCTGACAGATTCGCTGGAGACAGCACTCAAACTCGCTGAAGGTGTTGCAGGTGTGGAACTGGTGGCAAGCGACGGCGGCGAGGGTGAGACGCTCACATTTAGCCAACATTTGGCTTGCCCAAAATGCGGATCAAGTTTTGAAGAACCCGCACCTCGCAACTTCTCCTTCAACTCTCCGTACGGCGCTTGTGAGAACTGTGACGGTCTGGGAACGAAGTTTGAAGTTGATGCAGAACTTGTCATTCCTGACAACACAATGACACTTGCTGACGGCGCTATTGCTCCGTGGAGAAGTGCACATACGGCGTATTTCCATCGCATGCTTGGTGCAGTGGCAGAGCAAGAAGGCATTGACATGGATAAGCCATGGTCAAAGCTGTCGGCAAAACACCAGAAACTTGTTCTTCATGGCAAGAGCGGTGCAATGCAGGTGAAGTACCGCAATCGCTTCGGAAAAGTTCGTCAGTTCAGCACTCAATACGAAGGCGTTATCCCATGGATCAAGCGTCGTCATGCAGATGCTGAAAGTGATTGGACTCGCGAACAATTTGAGACGTACATGCGTGAGGTTCCATGTCCTGCATGTAGTGGTGCACGACTGAAGCCGTCAACATTGGCCATCACCATTAATGATCGGAATATCTCTGAAGTCTGCGATATGTCAATTGGAGATGCGGCTCATTTTCTGGGCGGCCTGGTACTTAGCCAGCGCGACGCCATCATTGCCGAGCGTGTCACAAAGGAAATCAATGCCCGCTTGGGCTTCCTGCTGGATGTTGGTCTTGACTACCTGACACTGTCTCGTTCTGCCGGAACTCTGGCTGGTGGCGAAGCACAACGCATTCGACTAGCTAGTCAAATTGGGTCTGGTCTTGTTGGAACGTTGTATGTGTTAGACGAGCCAAGTATTGGCTTGCATCAGCGCGACAACCGCAGACTGATTGAGACACTTCTTCGACTACGCGACCTGGGTAACACCGTCATCGTCGTAGAGCACGACGAGGAGACAATCAAAGAAAGCGACTGGATTGTTGATATCGGGCCGGGCGCTGGTGAGCACGGTGGCGAAGTGGTCTATAGCGGACCAGTCCCTGGTATAGCTAAGGCCAAAGATTCGGTCACCGGTCGTTATCTCACTGGTAAAGCATCTATCGACGTACCTCAAAAGCGGCGAACTCCATCTGGAGAAGTCATTACGGTGCGCGGTGCACGCGAACACAACCTGCAAGATCTCGATGTTGAAATTCCGCTTGGCTGTTTCGTAGCTGTGACTGGTGTGTCGGGGAGTGGAAAGAGCACTCTCATTCGAGACATCTTGTTGCCCGCAATGATGCAGCGCATCTACAAGAGCAAAGAAGCTCCCGGCCGTCACCGAACCGTTGAAGGAATTGACGCCATCGACAAGGTGATTGACATGGATCAGTCTCCGATTGGTCGAACACCCCGGTCTAATCCGGCCACATATACGGGTGTCTTTGATTCAATTCGCAAGTTGTTTGCGGCATCTCCAGAAGCAAAAGTTCGGGGTTATCTCCCAGGACGTTTCTCGTTCAATGTTCAAGGTGGACGTTGTGAAGCCTGTTCTGGTGACGGCACCATCAAGATTGAGATGCATTTCTTGCCAGACGTGTACGTTCCGTGCGAGGTGTGTAAGGGTGCGCGATACAACCGTGACACGCTCGACATTACGTTTAAGGGTAAGAACATTGCCGAAGTCTTGGATATGCCTATTTCTGAGGCACTGGAATTCTTCTCTAACCAACCGACCATCGCGAGACACATGCAGACATTGGTAGATGTTGGGCTGGGTTATGTGCGACTTGGACAATCTGCGCCAACACTGTCTGGTGGTGAAGCGCAACGCGTGAAACTTGCAAGCGAATTGGCTAAACGCTCAACCGGTCACACCATGTACTTGCTTGATGAACCCACCACAGGTTTGCATTTTGAAGACGTACGCCGCTTGCTAACGGTTCTCTCGCGTTTAGTTGATCAGGGAAATACCGTTCTTGTGATTGAACACAATCTCGACGTCATCAAGACGGCAGATTGGTTAATCGATTTAGGGCCAGAAGGCGGTAGCGGTGGCGGTCTCATTGTCGGGACCGGAACCCCTGAAGAGATTGCCAAGATTCATGGCAGTCATACAGGTCGGTTTCTTGCCCCACTTCTCGGGATGCCTGAACCAGTTGCTTCGGCTGTCAAGAAGGCGCCTGCAAAGAAGTCTGCATCTACAAAGAATGCGACCACAAAGAAGACCGTTGCCAAGAAGGCCGCAGCAAAGCCAAAGAAGTAATCGTGACTGTTGAACGCCCTGCTGTCGGATCAATTCCAACAAAGCCTGGGTCTTATCAATTCAAAGATGAACACGGTCGCGTTATCTATGTTGGTAAGGCTGCAAATCTTCGGTCTCGTCTGCTTAGTTATTTTGTAGATCCCTCACAATTGCATCCACGTACTGCATCTATGGTGACTGCAGCACATTCGGTGGAATGGATTGAGGTTCGCAACGAGGTGGAAGCCTTGATGCTGGAGTTCTCACTCATTAAGCAGCACCGCCCACGATTCAATGTTCGTCTTCGTGATGACAAGAGTTATCCGTTCCTAGCGGTCACGGTTGATGAAGAGTGGCCACGAGCAGTTGTCATGCGTGGTACGAAGCGAAAGGGCACTAGGTATTTTGGGCCTTACCCACACGCCTGGGCTATTCGCGAAACCCTAGATCTGTTGTTGCGAACGTTCCCTGTAAGAACATGCTCGCAAGGAAAGTTCAACCAGCATCAACGTTTGGGACGTCCATGCCTTTTGTTTCACATTGAGAAATGCTCAGGACCCTGTGTTGGCGAAATTCAAGAAGATGTTTATGCCGACCATGTGAAGAATCTCTTGTCTTTTCTAGACGGAGACACAGATGATGTTGTGAACCTCCTTGAAGAAGAAATGAAGATTGCAGCGAAAGACCTTGAATTTGAGAAAGCTGCTCGTCTACGTGATCGTCTTGGGGGCGTATTGCGGGCGATTGAAAAGCAGCAAATGGTGGGCGAGCGAGATGAAGACCTCGACATTGTCGGAATCGCTGATGACGACCTAGAAGCCGCTATTCAGGTGTTCTTTGTTCGCAAAGGTCGAGTAGTCGGCCGCAAAGGTTTCATCCTGGACAAAGTGGAAGACCTCACTCCCGGTGGGTTGATTGACAGAGTCCTTGAAGAGATGTACGGAGACCAGCCACCACTTGGTATTCCGAGTCATGTGTTGGTGCCAGTGATGCCCGACCATGCAGATACGTATGCCGAGTGGTTGAAGCACCTCAGGGGATCCCAAGTTGTCTTCCGAGTTCCACAACGTGGTGACAAACGTGATCTGCATGAGATGGTGACAACTAATGCCAAGGAAGAGTTTGTTCGACACCGTTTGAAGAGAGCAAGTGACCATAACTCTCGAAGTCGTGCATTATCTGAATTGCAAGACTTGTTGCAGTTGCCCGAAGCCCCTTTGCGCATTGAGTGTTATGACATGGCGCACTTACAGGGCACCGACTATGTGGGTTCCATGGTGGTGCTTGAAGATGGACTTCCAAACAAGCGTGAGTATCGCCGCTTCAAAGTAAAAGATGTTCCCGGCAACGACGACTATGCAGCTATGCGAGAAGTCCTCACACGTCGGCTGTCGGCTTACATTGAAGAGCGTGACCAGCCCATTGCGGAGCGTGGTGAGAAGCCGGGCAAATTCGCGTATCCGCCGCAGTTGTTGCTTGTTGATGGTGGCAAGGGTCAACTAGGTGTAGCAATTGAAGTTGTGACTGAACTCGGGTTAGCCGATGAAATCCCCGTGGCATCCCTCGCGAAGAAATTTGAAGAGGTGTATGTTCCAGGTCAGCAAGAACCTATTCGTATTCCGCGCGGAAGCGAAGGACTCTTTATGTTGCAGCGTATTCGCGATGAGGCGCATCGTTTTGCAAACACATTCCATAGAGAACTCCGTGGAAAAAGAATGGTGTCTTCATCCTTGGACGGCATCGCAGGTTTGGGCGAGGCTAGGGCGAAACGCTTGGTTAAAGAACTTGGGGGCGTTAATGCTGTGAAGGCTGCTTCGCTTGAAGATCTCAAATTGTTGTCCTGGTTGCCGGAGTCTGTAGCCGAGGCAGTTCACCAGAAGTTTCATGGAAACGCTTAGGGTGTTGTGATGGCGGACAATGAACTGTGGGACAAGCACGCACAGTGGTGGATAGATGGATTTACTGGGGGAGTTGACCCCGAGTATGAAGAGCAAATTATCCCTCTCGCATGTGAGGAGCTGTCGGGCTTTCGTTCAATTCTCGACGTTGGATGCGGTGACGGACAGATTGCGCGGGCTTTAGCTGCGCAAGGCTCTGAAGTGCTTGGTATTGATCCCACCAAGTTGCATATTTCAGTTGCTCGTGAACGCGCTGGTGGTCCGAGGTACGAGATTGGTTCTGCGTTGTCGCTGCCAGTTGCCGACAATTCCCAAGATGCAGTAGTTGCGTGTTTAGTGTTCGAGCACATTGACGATGTTGATACTGCACTGTCTGAAGTAGCACGTGTCTTGAAACCTGGCGGTCAATTCAGTTTCTTCTTGAATCATCCCCTGTTGCAAACACCAGGAAGTGGCTGGATTGATGATCACATCATTGACCCGCCAGAACAGTACTGGCGAATTGGTCCGTACTTGGTAGAAACCGAGTCTGTAGAAGAAGTGGAGAAAGATGTTTTCATTCGGTTTCTTCATCGACCTCTTAGTCGTTACATCAACTCTTTAATTGCAAATGGTCTCCGTATTGAAAGAATGCTGGAGCCGGGGCCGCCAGAGGGTTTCTTGGCGCGCGCTCCGGAATACGCATTGGCACACACCGTGCCGCGTCTGTTGTATTTGCGCTCTGTGAAGAGCGTTGTATAGATGGGTAATCTCGAACTGTGACTGACATTCTGGTTGTAACGGGTCTATCTGGGGCTGGTCGGTCACAGGCCGCCGACGATCTTGAAGACCTTGGCTGGTTTGTCGTCGACAATCTTCCGGTTGTTCTCATTGACAAGGTGGTCGAGCTCTCCGGCGAGGCTGGTGGTGAGATTTCTAAATTGTGTTTGGTGGTTGGTCATGCTCGACATCAAGCCGCCATTCTGGATGCTGTAGGAAGCCTTCGTCAGCAAGGTCACAATGTTCGAATCCTGTTTCTTGAGGCTTCATCTCATGAACTGGTACGAAGGTACGAAGCCACTCGGCGTAAACATCCCATGAGTGATGGCGTGCTGGGGCTTGAGTCGGTGATTGAAAGAGAACGCCAACTCATGAATCCAGTGAAGGCTGTTGCAGACCTATTGATAGATACAACTGGATTGAGTGTTCATCAACTTCGTAAACAGCTGCTTCATCTCTTTGGGCCCGAAAATCCTGGGGACGCTCTTCAGGTGTCTCTCATCTCTTTTGGCTTCAAACATGGTGTACCGCTTGATGTGGACATGGTGTTCGATATGCGTTTCCTGCCAAATCCGCATTGGGTGGAAGATTTGCGTCCCCTTAGTGGACTTGACGAACAAGTGAAAGATTTTGTCCTACAGCAAGATCTGGCGAAGGAGTTTCTAGGCCATCTCGAATCGTTGTTACAGCTGATTGTTCCCGCCTATGTGACCGAGGGCCGAAGCTACTTGACGTTAGGAATTGGCTGCACCGGAGGCCGGCATCGCTCGGTTGCCATGACTGAAGAGTTATCTCGGCGTCTGTTGAGTCACGGTCACCATCCGCGTATCTCCCACAGGGACATCAATCTCTGACCGAATCTGCGTCCTGCACTTGGGGCGAACTAGGGTCGTGGGGTGGCGTTGGACCCTCCCGCCCCTGTGTTCATAGTCGAAAGGACGAAACGTCGTGACTGTACGTGTCGGTATTAATGGATTTGGTCGTATCGGCCGCAACTTCTTCCGCGCAATTGCTGCTCGGAACGCAGACATTGAGATTGTGGCTGTTAACGACTTGGGTTCGTTGAAAACTATGGCCCATCTCTTGAAGTACGACTCCGTCCTCGGTGTGCTTCCAAACGACATCAAAGCAGTTGATGGTGGTATCAGTGTTGACGGAAAAGTTCTGAAGGTCCTGGCCGAACGTGATCCAAAGGCATTGCCATGGGGTGAACTTGGTGTTGACCTTGTTATTGAATCGACCGGAATCTTTACCGACCGTGACAAAGCCGCACTGCATCTTGAGGCTGGCGCTCCGTTGGTGATTGTGTCAGCACCTTCCAATGGTGCAGATGCAACGTTCGTTTACGGCGTCAACCACCAAGACTTCGATCGTTCAAAGCACAAAGTTATTTCCAATGCAAGTTGCACAACCAACTGTTTCGTACCGTTGGTCAAAGTTTTGGATGATGCGTTCGGCGTTGTAAATGGTTTGATGACCACTGTTCATGCTTACACGGGCGACCAGTCATTGGTGGATGGGCCACATAGCGACCTTCGTCGTGCGCGTGGTGCCGCAATCAACATCACTCCAACAAGCACTGGAGCTGCGCGCGCGACAAGTCTCGTCATGGAATCCATGAAGGGCAAACTCGACGGAACTGCACTTCGTGTTCCTGTACCCACCGGATCAATCACCGACTTCGTTGCAAACTTGGCGAAGCCAGCCACAGTGGAAGAAATCAACGCTGCGTTCAAGGCTGCTGCCAACGGTCCGTTGAAGGGCGTTCTGGAATACACAGAAGACCCAATTGTTTCAAGCGACATTGTCACCAATCCTCACTCTTGTGTGTTCGACAGTGACTTGACAATGAGCATGGGAACTTTGGTGAAGGTGCTCAGCTGGTACGACAACGAATGGGGCTACTCAAACCGTTTGGTCGATCTCACCTTGCACGTTGCGAAATAGGGGAGGCACGTTGTGTCTCGCGTTCCAACACTGGAAGATCTCGGCGATGTGTCGGGAAAGCGCGTCTTAGTACGTACGGACTTCAATGTCCCTATGGAGGGTCCAGATGATGCTCGCGTCATCACAGATGATTTTCGTATTCGCGCAGCGTTGCCCACTATTGAGTGGTTGACGTCTCGTGGGGCACATGTTGTATGTGCAAGCCATTTGGGTCGCCCTAAAGGTGCGCCAGTTCCTAAGTACTCAATGGAACCAGTTCGTCGGCGTCTTGCCGAACTAGCACCAGGAGTAGAGCTCTTAGAGAATCTCCGGTTTAACGCAGGTGAGGAAGCAAATTCACCAGAGTTTGTGCAGTCGCTCATCAAGAACATCGATATGTACGTCAACGACGCTTTCGGTGCCGCACACAGGGCTCACGCGTCCATTGTTGGACCGCCTGCAACGTTGCCATCTGCTGCTGGTCGGTTGTTGCAACGCGAAGTTGAAGTATTAGGTGGTTTGCGTGACAAGCCAAAGCGTCCGTTTGTGGCCGTATTGGGCGGAGCAAAAGTCAGCGACAAGTTGGGCGTCATTGAATCGTTGCTGCAGGTTGTTGATGCACTAGTGATTGGTGGAGGAATGTGTTTCACCTTCCTGGCCGCACAGGGATATCCAGTGGGAGATTCCATTTGTGAACTCGATCAAATCGCAACGTGTAAGCGACTCCTAGATTCCGGAAAAGCTATTCACTTGCCGGAAGATCTTGTTGGGTTGGACGCCAGTGGAAACTTCGCCACGTTCGGCATTCGATTGCCAGAGGGTGCCAAAGGTTTAGATATTGGTCCTGGTTCAGCGGCTGCCTTCTCGGACGTCATCATGGAAGCACGAACCGTTTTCTGGAATGGTCCTATGGGAATGTTCGAGGATGAACGTTTTGCAGCAGGAACTCGCACAGTTGCTGAAGCGGTCGCTGCAACAAAGGCTTTCACCATTGTTGGAGGCGGAGACAGCGCTGCAGCGCTTGCACAATTCAAACTTGACGATGAAGTCGATCATGTGTCAACTGGTGGTGGAGCATCTCTTGAACTATTAGAACTTGGTGATTTGCCAGGTCTTGCAGCATTGCGAGGTGCACCAAATGTCCGTTAAGCGCAAACCCATCATTAGCGGCAACTGGAAGATGCACCAGAACCACTACGAGGCCATTCAGTTCGTGCAAAAACT
>CAZRHK010000047.1:0-11500 GCA_964599815.1 uncultured Bifidobacterium sp.
TAGAAGTCTGCGTCTTGACACATGTCGTAGAGGCCATCACACGGAATGGTGTCGCCAGCTAGTGCCGCAACCACTCCGTCGTGTGTAAAGCGGAAACCAATAGTTGGCGCAACGGGCCGGTGGTCTGTTGCATGAACAGTGACAGTGACATCGCCAATAGAGAACGATGCGCCTGGTTCTAACTCGTGCACGTCAACTGCCATTCCGCCACCTGCGCGAAGATCGTCGTGGTGGTCCATGCGGTATCCCTCGTCTTGAGACAACATGGCGAGAAGTCCGTCGACCATTTTCTTTGTACCCACAGGGCCATAAATAGGTAGTGGAGTTGCAGCGGGAGATGCAATCCATCGAGTGGTGATGACATCGTTCAGGTCGCAGATGTGATCGCTATGCAAATGCGTGAGAACAACCGCCGACACCAATGGTGGTGGGCACATTGCGCCAACCAGTCGCATAATGACGCCACGGCCGGTGTCGACAACGATGTTCTGTCCACCAGCTTGAACCAGTGTGGATGGGCCAGCGCATGTTGCACTAGGGAGTGGGCTACCGGTTCCGAGCAGGGTGATTTTCATAAATGCAACCTAGTCACAGTTTGCTGAATCGTGTGAGAACACGATTCATTTTCTCTAGCGTCCGCGTGGCTTGAACAGCTCGCGCACCAGCGGTTCGAAGTGTGACAGCGGAGCGCTCTTGTAATCAGAGTCGAATGCTGGTGAGTCGTACTTTGCGCAGAACTCTTCGGTGTACTCGAAGTATTCGTGACCGCGGAATTGTTCGCGAGCATTCTTGTCGAGACCGATGTAATCCCAGAAGTAGTAGCCCTGGAAGATGCCGTGATTCTTCACCATCCACCAGTTCTTTTCAGAAACGAATGGCTTCAAGATGCCGGCTGCAATCTCTGGGTGGTTGAAAGGCGCAAGGTTGTCACCAATGTCGTGGATTAATGCGCACACGATGTACTCGGCATCACGTCCATCTTTTTCGGCCCGTGTTGCTGTTTGCAAACAATGCTCAAGACGGTTCACAGGAAAGCCACCGTGGTCGTCTTCCAAATAGCGAAGCTGCTCGAGAACTCGATCGGCCACCATTGCTTGCGTGTCTTGCAGACACACCATGATGTTTTGCCATTCTTCCTTGGTGGATTCCTGGAAAGATTTGAAAGTTGCGCGCTCCATAGTGACCCCCTAGTTATCGCTAGGGCAGAACTTACTACTGAGGAAAGTGTTTGTCAGCGGCGAGACTGAAGAACCGACACGGTGGAGCCGATAGCCATGTTCTGGAAGACCCATTTGGCATCGGTGACGCGCATGCGAATACAGCCATGGGATGACGGGGCGAGACCAAGGGGGGTGTAGAACGGAACCTCTCCGTACTTCGTGGCGGTGTAGGGAATGCCGTGGAAGCCGATATTTCCGCCCTCACGACCGACAGTGAAGCGAGTCATGAATCGCATTCGCTCACGTGGGTTTGGCGTGTAGAAGGTTTGCGCAGATTTTGAAAACACTTTGAAAACGCCAACCGGTGTTTGATCGTCTACGCCGGTAGACACCGGGAGCGTTGCAATGAGTCGGCGATTCTTGTTGTAGAAGTACGCCCTCTGTTCGTCGAGCACAACGCGAGCAAATGCAATGGCAATTCGTCTGCGCTGCGGTGGTGATACCGGCGGCAATGTTGATGTTGTCGTTGTTGATTCTTCAACAACCGTGGTGGTGGTTGTTGTTGAAGGCGTTGAGTCGTCTGTTGCATGCACAGCAGTGGGCGACACAACTGTTGCCAACAGGGTTGCTGCCAGAAGGGGGACTCGACATTTCATTGCAAATGTCAGGCTAATTGTGTTTGCGGTGCAAAGGGTGGCACGACGCCACATGGCCTATTCGGCGGCGATGTC
Source organism: uncultured Bifidobacterium sp. (assembly GCA_964599815.1). Taxonomy (GTDB): domain Bacteria; phylum Actinomycetota; class Acidimicrobiia; order Acidimicrobiales; family Ilumatobacteraceae; genus UBA2093. Next base: position 1,892 of record CAZRHK010000047.1, read on the forward strand.
GAGCGCTTCGGCCAAGGTGTTCCACGACAGAACTGCACACTTGATGCGCACGGGAAACTTCACCACGCCTTGTAACGCTTCAAGATCTCCGAGTGGTGCCGATGTGTCTGGCTCTGGACCATCTTCATCAATGGACATCATGTGCTTGAAGCGAGAGATCAATGCGCGTACGTCTGCGATTGGTTTGCCCTTCACTGCAGCACTCATCATTGATGCAGAACTTTGGCTAATAGAGCAACCTTGGCCACCAATTTTGATGTCGGTGACAATTCCGTCGCTGACATTGAGAAACACTTCAATCTCATCACCACACAATGGATTGTGTCCTTCTGCGCGCACTGCTGGTGGTTCTAGAGACCCGCGATTACGTGGGCTCTTGTAGTGGTCGAGAATGATTTCTCTGTAGAGGTCTTCAAGTCCGGGCATGGTGGGTCTCCGTGGGGTCGTCTCTCAGGCTAGAGGGTGAAGAAGTCGCCCGTCTCGGTTAATGCATCACAGAGTGCATCAACCTCGCTGGTGGTGTTGTACAGGTAGAAACTTGCGCGCGCTGTGGCATTTGCGCCCAACAATCGCATGAGTGGCTTTGCACAGTGATGCCCAGCACGAACGCACACGTTGTTTTGGTCGAGAACTTGGCTGATGTCGTGTGGGTGAACGTCGCGGAACGCAAAGCTGATGGTGGCGCCACGCACTTCCACGTTTCGGCTTCCGTGAATGACAATGTCGTCGCCAAAGCGTTCCGTGAGGGTGTCTAAGGCGTATCGAGTGATGTCAATCTCGTGTTGGCGAATGTTGTTCATGCCCAGTGCTGTGAGGTAATCAACCGCTGCGGCAAGACCGACTGCTTCGATAATGGGCTGCGTGCCAGCTTCAAACTTGGCGGGAAGCTCTGCGCATGTGAAGCCGTCGAGTTTGACGTCTGAAATCATGTTGCCGCCACCGAGGAATGGGGGCATTGCGTCGAGAAGTTCTTCGCGACCCCACAACATTCCAATTCCTGTTGGCCCAACCATTTTGTGGCTACTGAATGCAAGGAAGTCGGCGTTTAGGTCTTGCACGTCGGTAGCCATGTGTGGCACCGACTGACAACCGTCAACAATGGCGATGGCACCGTGGCGATGTGCTGCAGCAATGAGTTCTTTTGTTGGGTTGATGGTTCCCAACACGTTTGACATTGCGGTGAACGAAAACGCTTTTGCACCGGAGAGAAGAGTGTCGATGTCTGTGAGATCGAGGAGTCCGTCGTTCGTGAGAGGCACCCAACGGATTGCGAACCCTTTTTCTGCGGCCAGCATTTGCCACGGGACAATGTTTGCGTGATGTTCCATGTGAGTGAGAACAACTGCATCGCCAGGCCCGAGATTCGCGGCGCCCCACGAACGAACAATGAGGTTCAACGATTCAGTGGCGTTTTTTGTGAAGATGACTTCAGATGCACTGCGCGCATTAATGAACGCTGCAACTTTTGCACGAGCACCTTCATATAAATCGGTTGCATGCGCTGCTAATTGGTAGGCGCTTCGGTTGGTGGGGCCATATGCATGTTCCATGAAGTTGGACATTGCGGAGATAACGCTGAACGGCTTTTGTGATGAGTTGGCAGAGTCGAGATACACCAATGGCTTTCCATTGATGGTTTCAGCCAAGACAGGAAAGTCTTTGCGAATCTGTGCAACATCAAACGACATGGTTAGGCCTTATATGCCTCGTAGCCGTTCTTTTCAAGTTCGGCTGCAAGTTCCATGCCACCAGACTTCACAATGCGACCATCGATCATGATGTGAACAACATCTGGTTGAAGTTCGTCCAACAAACGTTGGTAGTGCGTGATGAGCAAAATTCCCAAGTTGGGGCGATCTGCACGTACTTCGCGAATACCTTTTGCAACAATTCGCAGTGCGTCAATGTCGAGACCGGAATCTGTTTCATCGAGAACGGCAAACTCTGGCTCTAGCAATGCCATCTGCATGATCTCGTTTCGCTTCTTTTCGCCACCTGAGAAACCTTCGTTGAGATAACGATCGACGAACGATGAATCCATTCCAAGACGCTTCATCCAATCCATTGCGGACAAACGAAGTTCAAGTACTGACAAATCGATTCCCTTACGAGCAGACAACGCCTGGCGCAGAAACTGAATGACTGAGACGCCGGCAATTTCTTGCGGGTATTGAAACGCCAGGAACATTCCGGCTTTGGCGCGCACATCTGTGGTCCAGTCGGTGATGTTTTCGCCCTTCAGGAACATGTCGCCCTCGGTGACTTCGTACTCGGGAGAGGCCAAAAGGGTGCTTGCCAGCGTGGACTTACCGCAGCCGTTGGGGCCCATGATGGCGTGAATCTCACCGGCGTTAACGGTGAGATTGAGCCCCTTCAGAATGTCGTCGGTGGTGTCGACATCGTCTGACACGGGGCGGGCGTGGAGGTTGGAGATGCGGAAAAGTTCGCTCACGCCGTCAGTCTAAAAGGGCGAGGGGGCATTACCACTATCTGCGTAGTGGAAACTAGGCACTCGCCAAGGCTCGCCAGAGCGCTGGGTACGAGGGGTACTCCAAGGTGTTGTCCAGGTAGTTGGCCTCGTGCAAGAGGCGGTGGTACTCGGGGAGGTGACGGAATGGAACGCCAGCATCCACGTGGTGAGCCATGTGAAATCCGATGTTGTACGGAACCATCATGAAACGTGCGAAACGACTCTGGTGCACCGAGTGTGTGGTGTAGCGACGATCGTCGTCTTCTCGCATGCCGCCATGTTCTGCAATAGAGCGAAGTCGATTAATGACTCGCCACACCGTGAGATAGGGCGCAACCCAGAACACCAAATACATCCACCAATAACCAGTGAGCGAAAACAACGAGATGATGATGAGTTGTACGCCCATCATCTTCCACAATGTGCGACGTACGCGTTCTTCTGGAGAATTAAACCCGCGCATTTGGTTGCGAAGAAGTTTGAGTCCGGTTTTGCCAGATGCATCACGTATTAACTTGCGACGCAAACTGTCGCGCGTGACTGGATACTTGGCATACAGCGCAATGTCTGGTTCTCTGTCGCCGAATTCGCGTTTGTGATGTGCCATGTGAACGCGGCGGTATGCCTGCGTGCTGGTGAGCGTGGGGTAGCCGAGCAACCAATTACCAACAAAGTCGTTGGTCTCTTTGTGCGCAAACAACAAGCGATGTGCTGCTTCATGCATTAACGAAAGAAACTGTGCATGTGCACGACCCATCAATATGAATGTGGCCACCCATAAAGCAATGTGATTAATTCGCGCGGCTGCAATAAGAAGCAAAATGTTTTGTCCGTACAGCCAGAACACGCTGAATGCATTCTTGAACGAAGGAATCTTGCGAAGACGAATGCGGTCGTCTGGCTGCAGTCGTCCGTCTAGTGCCACGTGTTCTGTTGGTGACACCACTGGAAGAGTTGATGGCGCCATTCCTCCGAGAAATGGTGATTTACCAGCCACGGTCTACCCACTCTTGAAGATGAGGACGTTCTGTGGAGATGGTGGTATCGGCGCCGTGACCAGGAAGAACAACGGTGTTTCCAGGGAATGTAAAGAGGCGCGAATCTATTGACTGAATGATGGTGTCGAAACTGCTGCCAGGGAAATGAGTGGCGCCTGGTCCGCCTGGGAACAATGTGTCTCCAGTGAACAGCAACGGAGCGTTTCGCACTTTGAAGGAAATTGAGCCGGGTGTATGACCGGGGTTGTGAATGACGTCGAGACGCAGACGACCAACTTCAATGACATCTTCGTCGTTAATAAAGACGTCGTATCCAACGTCTTTCAACATGCCGGCATCGTCTGGAGCAACTGCAACTTCGTAACCAGCTTCACGCATTGCGGGAACTGCCTGAATGTGATCATGATGGCCGTGTGTTTCAAGAACTCTGCGCACACCTAAGGCCTGGCACAGATCGAGAAGGCGCTCGTGTTCATTTGCGGCATCAATTAACACCGCATCGCCAGTGTGCTTGCAGCGAATAACAAAAACATTGTTTGCATATGGGCCAACAACCACGCGGTGAACATCGAGGTTGTGGTCGAAGTAATGCAAAGTGCCAAGGGATGTGGCCATGCACCTAGCCTGACACAATTTCAAAGCCAAATGACATGGCGACGGGAATTTGCGATGCGTCAAAGGTGACGAATTGAGTGTGGCCTGGAAGGCGAGCCGCTGCAGAAAGATGCAATGCGGTAGAGAATCCGACTGGTTGTTGTTGGCACAATGCCGTTGCGTTGTCGAGAAGCGCTTGGTCTAGAGGCACCACGTGCAAGAAGTCCCACGTATGGCGAATCATGTCTTCGAGATGACGAACAAGAACTGGTTCATCGGTGAGTCGAGCCGCTGCAGATACAGCTTCACCGAGTGCATGTGCAGAACTCACCCATGTGGTGTCTGAATTCAATGCATCTAGAACAACTGCACGTGAAGCATTGTCAATGTGCAGGGACAACAACGCACTGGAGTCAAGAAAGACGCTCATGCACGAACCTGATTGAGGGCCCGATCAACGCGTGCACCCGCAGTAAGCAGGAGTGGGTCGCCGGGAACCCAGTCGCCACGCCGCCGCGGTGCAATCACGGTGCCCCTGGCCACAAGGTCTGCAAGTGACACTCCGTCCATGTCTCCCGAGAGGGGCCCCAATTGGGCAACGGGCTGGCCGTCAATGGTGACCACCACCCGTTCACCTTGCTGGGCCCGGCGAAGAAAGGTGGACAAGGTGGCTCGAAGTTCTCGCATTCCGATGTTGGCCATGTTGCCAGCCTAGCGAGAGTGTGTACACAGGCGTACACATCACGATTCTGAGGTGGCGGCAGATCTGGTTCAAAATGGAGCCATGAATTTTGCATTTAGTGAAGAACAGGAAGAACTCCGCAAGATGGTGCGCTCGTTCCTTGAGAACAAGTCATCAGAAGAAGCGGTTCGTGAGCAGATGGAAACCACCAACGGTTTCGATGCAGGCGTATGGTCCCAGATGTCAAACGAAATGGCATTGCAAGGTCTTGCAATTCCAGAAGAGTTTGGTGGTCAGGGATTCAGCTTCATCGAACTCGGTGTTGTTCTTGAAGAAATGGGTCGCGCATTGTTGTGTGCACCGTTCTTCTCCAGCGTTGTGCTTGCAGCCAACACGCTTCTTCTTTCCGGAGACGACGCAGCGAAGAAGGCATACCTGCCAGGCATCGCAAGCGGCGAAACAATCGCAACACTTGCAACCACCGAGCCATCAGGTCGTTGGGACGAAGCAGGCATCACCATCGAAGCAAAGGGTGCAGGTTCAGACTTCACCATCAGCGGAACAAAGAGCTTCGTACTCGATGGCCACACTGCAAACCTCATCATCGTTGCAGCCCGCACCGCAAAGGGTGTCAGCTTGTTCGCTGTAGATGGCAATGCATCGGGTCTCACCCGCACCGCATTGTCCACCATGGACCAGACACGTAAGCAAGCAAAGCTTGAGTTCAACAACACTCCAGCAAAGCTCATCGGCACCGAAGGCAAGGGCGGCGAAGTCCTCAGCCAAGTCATGGATCTTGCAGCAGTTGCACTTGCAGCAGAGCAAGTTGGTGGCGCACAGAAGGTTCTCGAAATGGCAGTGCAGTACGCAAAGGACCGCATCCAGTTCGGACGCCCCATTGGTTCATTCCAGGCCATCAAGCACAAGTGTGCAGACATGCTGTTGGAAGTTGAATCAGCAAAGTCAGCTGCTTACTACGGCATGTGGTGTGCAGCAGAGATGAACGAAGAGCTTCCATCAGTTGCATCACTTGCAAAGGCATATTGCTCTGAGGCTTACTTCCACGCAGCTGCTGAAAACATTCAGATTCACGGCGGTATTGGTTTCACCTGGGAACACCCAGCACACCTCTACTTCAAGCGTGCAAAGTCAAGCGAACTCATCTTTGGTGACCCCACCTACCACCGCGAGCTTCTTGCTCAGCGCATCGGTATCTGATTTCACCAATCAGAGAATTCAGAAAGAGCCCGGGCTACGTGCCCGGGCTCTTTTGTTTGTGTTCTACTCTTCGCATATGCCACGCACTGTTGTTTCTCAAATCTCTGATCCGCATATTCCAGGTCCGGGGGATGAGTTGTTTGCATCTTCTGACCCAGTGGGCAATCTCACCGCCGCTTTACAGCATGCAGCGCAACGTAGTACCGCAGTGGTGATTACGGGCGACTGTGTTGCTCGTGCTGGAACTGAAAATGAGTACCGCGGATTTTCACAAGTGATTGACAGCGTTGATGTTGACGTGTTGTTGTGCGCGGGCAATCACGATGAATCTCAACGTTTGCAGTCCACCTATTCGCTCCCTAATAACAATGGTCGACTTGATTATGTGACGCCACTTCCAGATGGGCAACTCATTGTGATGGATTCATCGCGGCTGGGTCGTGAAGATGGCGTTCTTGATGATGATCAATTGAATTGGTTGCATACCGCACTTGCCGGCGGAGTTCCTTCGCTGATTGCAATGCATCATCCGTGTTTTGCAATTGGTGGTCCTGCATTGAGTTCAGTGCGACTGGATGATGCATCAATTGCTGGACTTGCCGATGTGGTGAGCCAACACAATGTTCTGGCGGTCGTCAGTGGTCACGCTCATATGACAATCTCCTCACCGTTTGCGGGAACCACCGCATACATCTGCCCTTCGGTGGCGTACGAATTTGCGTTTCGTGGGCGAGATCTCATCTACAGGCCAGGATTGCCCCAATACATGGAGTACTCGTGGGGCACCGATGGTTCAAACTTTCTCGCCAAGGTTGTGACAGTTGCCGACAATTCAGCATGGCTTGTGATGGAGAGCTTTTAGGCAACTCTCGTAGGCTGAGCGCATGTCTGCCATCACCATTGTCTTTTTGGTTCTCTCCATCATCTGCGTTTTTGTGATTGCAGCAGTGGTTATTGGTCGCGAAGCGCGTCGTCTAGACGCAGTGGCACCGCGCGTTGTGTACGAGATTGATGTGGCAGTGAACTACGTGGCTAACGCGCTTCCTCCAGAAACTCAAGCTCGACTCACCCTTGATGAAGTTCGCGAATTGCTGATTGGTCATATGAATTGGTTGGCAGACAAGAACCTTGTTCCGCAAGACGTCATTGACCGGCGACAAGACATTGATTCACCGCTTGTGGTGGATGAAACTCATTTGGCAGCGCATTTATTGAATGAAGCAACCAAACGCGGTGTTGAAGTATTGGACGATGTGGATGTCATTCACGTTGTTGATGCACACAACGCCTACTTTGCGGCAATTGGTGCAGTGGGCCCGCAGGCGGAATCGCTTTAGATCATCATGTTGAACTGACTCACTACACGGTGAGCAAGTTCTGCGTCTCCACTAATGGAGATGTTTGTTGCGAGTTCTTCTGCGCCAGCACGACCCATGGCAAGCTGCGCGAATGTGTCGCTGTCCATGCTGATATCGCACAATGCGTTTGCCGGAACCTCGGTTCCTAGCTGAGCACGCCCGTCCATCACGGTTGTTGCAATTGTTCGTTGCACTCCGCCGGTGATGCGAATGACAACACAGCCGCCTTCCGGGGTTCCTGCACGCTTGCCAACAACAATGGGAATGGTGCGAATGAGTCGGTCGATGGTGTGTTCGGCTGCAGGTCCACCCTGGTTGCCTGGCTTGTTGACAGCTCGACGCATGTCTTGTTCATGTGCCCAACTATCAAGAACTCGAACGTGCAGAAAATCTGCGAGTGTTCCAGGACCAGTGGGGTTCATCATCTCTTGGTCAAAATAGGCATCGTCTGCCGTGCGGAATTTTTGAATTCGCATCTCCATAACGTTCTTCCATTCAGCAAGAACTTCTGCACCGGTGAGTCCGCGACGAACATCAACATCGTCTTCGTTCATATCGCCGATGGGATTTTTGACGTGTGATTTGTCGGCCGCAGTGTGTTGTGGGCGTGGCAATCCATGCATGGAAGATTCTGTGCCAATGATGTGCGACAAATTGTCTTGCACTGTCCACATAGGCAACTGCGTCATTGTTTTCCACTCGGCTTCGGTCAATGTGGAACAGAAGTCAGTGATAGAACGCCACGTTTGTTCAAGTTTGTCAATGGTGTCAACGGGAATCATGTTGTAGTCCTTATCGTGCTGGGTTTTGAATTGTTCGCCACTGGCGTGCTTCGAGATATGGCGAAAAGATGGTGCCGATCATTTGCATGTCGGCATCAGTTTTTGGTGTCTTCATTTCAAAGAGTCCGGGGAATCGTGAGTATCCAACGGTGAGATCCCACAGTTCTCGTGCGCGGTCACCGCTTGGTGCTGGCAACACCACTGGCCCAAACACAGCACGTCCGCCAGGAATGGTGATGATGGGAACTCCGAATCCGGAGAGTTCTTTCACGGCATATTCGTGGTCTGCGCGGACTTCATCGCTGGTGCTGGGATCTGCAAGTGCTTCATCCCATGCCTCTGTTGGTAGTCCAGCTTCTGCAAGCAGTTCGAGTGCAATCTCTTTGTCGTAGTGACGGCGGCCATCGACATGCAAGGTGCGACCACATACTTCGTAGAACTTCCCGCACCAGTCGTTGTTCTGGCGACGCAACCAAGCGGCTACTCGCATTGGAGTCCAGCCGTATGCAAACTCGCGTTCCCACGGATGTGGCTTTCCGTCTTCACGGTTGACCTCTTCAAGGCTGAAGAATCGCCACTTAATGTCAAAGCCCACCTGGGCTTGTGCCTCGCGAATCCATACAGAGGTTTGGTACGCATACGGGCACATGATGTCGAAGAAGAACTCAACGGATTCGGGCTGGGTGTTGTCTGCCATGACCGCAACTTAGTGCGCTGTTCGTGGTGTTGGGGCAGTGGGCGACTACCGTTGTACCCATGGAACGCCCCGTACGGTTTGAACACACTCGATTCCTTGGCGACAAGCGCACACAGCTTGTATACGACCTAGATGAATGGACCGATGAAGATGTCATCAACGAAATTGTTGACGCCGGCGTTGGACTCTGTTTCGGGCCAGACACTTTGGCTGAAGCGCGCAACCGCGGCTACACGTTGGCCACCCCCGGCGCAAAGCGCCGTCATCGCAAGCCACGCGCGTAGGGAGTTGTTGTGACCGGAGCAATGAACGGCACATTCCGTTCTGGCTCGCTCACGCTGAACCGTTACTTGGCTGTCCCTAGCGGACATCAACCGCAGCTGCCAGGTGTCATCTTGTGTCATGGGTTTCCCATTGGTCCGCTTGATGCGCGTCAGTCTGCGGTCACCTTTCCTCAATTAATGGATCGAGTGGCAAACGATTTGGGATGGGCCGCACTCACATTTACTTTTCGTGGTTGCGGCACCAGCGAAGGCGACTTCTCGATGCAAGGGTGGGTCGACGACCTTCGCGCAGCAATTGATCATCTTGAAGAAGAAGTATCACCTCAAGGAATTTGGTTAGTAGGAACCAACACTGGTGGCGCACTTGCATTGTGTGTTGCAGCAGATGATCCGCGAGTTCGTGGCTGCGCACTTATGGGTGCTCGCGCAGACTTTGATGACTGGGCTGGACAACCACGGCGTTTTCTTGAGCATGCAAAAGAGATTGGTGCCATTCGTACCAATGGCTTCCCGAAGCAATTCGATG
>CAZRHK010000048.1:0-4536 GCA_964599815.1 uncultured Bifidobacterium sp.
GTAACCAGGCTTGCCCATGATGACAGCAGACAAAGTGGACTTACCTGCGCCGTTTGGCCCCATGATGGCGTGCACTTCACCTGAATTCACTTCCAAGTCAATGCCACGCAAGATTTCCTTGCCAGCAACTTCAGCACACAGGCCTTGAATCTTTAATGTGCTCATGACTTGTCTCCTTGGCTTGACACAACAACGTCGCCATTAACGATTTCTGCGCGATACACAGCGACTGGCTGCGTGGCAGGCAATGTGTCTGGCTCACCCGTTTCCAAACTGAAAGCGCTTCCGTGCTTGATGCACTCAATCTGCTTCGAATCGCACCACACCATGCCGTCGGACAACGAAATGTCTGCGTGGCTGCACTTATCTGCAATGGCGAACACTTCGTCTTCAATGCGTACAACAGCAACAGCGACGCCATCCACCATGACGCGCTTGGCGGTGCCAGATGCAATGTCATCAAACTTTCCAATATTTGTGCTCATGACAAACCTTCTTTGCGCAACTTGTCAGCAATTTGTGCTTCTAAATCTGATGTGTCGATGCGACGCGGCAAACGCTCAAGAACGTCTTTGAAAAATCCGAACACCACTAAACGCTCTGCAACTTCTGGTGGCACGCCACGGCTCTCCAAGTAGAAGCGTTGATCTTCGTCAATAGACCCGACCGTGCTTGCGTGACTGCACTTCACTTCATTAGTTTCAATCTCAAGGTTCGGCACGCTCTCTGCCCATGCACCGGCACCCAATGTGAGGTTGCGGTTGGTTTGGAATGCCTCGGACTTCGCCGCGTTCTTTTCAATTCGAATGAGGCCGGTGTACACACTGCGAGCGGAACCACCAATGGCGCCCTTAAACAACAAATCGCTGTAGGTGCGTGGTGCTTCGTGACGCTGCAGCGTGCGAAAGTCGTGCATTTGGGTTCCACTGGCGAAATACAAAGCCAACTGCTGAGCGTTTGCACCGCTTTCCACCAAACGAGCTTCAGCGCGAACACGTGCGTAATCGCCACCCAATGCGATGGTGTTCAAGCGTGTATTGGAGTCGCGATAGCCAGCAGTTTGCTGGTGAGCAATCATCCAAGTACGAAGACCCAACTGATTGATGCCCACGTAATTCACGGTGGCGCCGGCAGATGCACGTACTTCCAATACTGGGCACACCAACGAACGAACCGCATCATCAGACACGAATCGTTCAACAACTGTGATTTCACCGTCGCCTTCAGTGTCAATCACCAAACGTGGAAACGCAACAATGCCATCGGTCTCCACGTAATGCGTCACTTCAATGACGTCGTCTGAATACACACCCTTTGGCAACACAAACGTTGTCTCAACGCCAGATGCAAGATTCATCTCTGCAAACACATCGGCAGGTGTTGTCATTGCAACTCCGGCACGCGATGTACTGGACAAGAAGGCATCGCCACGTGCGATGACGGTACGAACCGTGCCAGGTGCGAACTGAGACATATCCAGTTCACCGATGCGGCTGTAACGCCAAATTTCTTCTTCGGTGCTCGGCAGAGCAAGGGTTGCATTCATGGGGGGTCTTTTCTCTGATTACTTCTTCTTTTTTCGCCACCAGCGACGCTTCTTGTCGCGTTCGGCATTCACTTCTTCAATCATCTGCGCGCCAATTGCATTGATGATGTCTTCTGCAGCATCTAAAACAGCTGCAGCAGATCCGTCGTCAAGTCCAGGGACCTCTGGCGGAGTGGGCGGCGCAATTGCCGAACCATGTACCCACGCAACATCTGCAAGTCGACGTTCGTATTTCTCGCAATTGTCTGGGCATCGCCATGGTGCATCGGGTGCAAGATCGAGATTGCACTTGCGAACAGCATCGCCATTTGCATATGTACGACTCTCGTAGTGCTTGCATTCCGTGCGCATCGGCATGACGTGAACTCAATCGACTGAATCAGCCGACAGAGCCCTCCATCTGCAATTCGATGAGGCGACTCCATTCCACTGCATATTCCATTGGAAGGGTGCGAGTCACGGGTTCAATGAATCCGTTCACCACCATGCTCATTGCCTGTTCTTGCGACAGGCCGCGACTCATGAGATAGAACAACTGCTCGTCGGCAATCTTCGACACAGTTGCTTCGTGGCCGATTTCAGCGTCTTTTTCGCCCACTTCCATATACGGAAGGGTGCGACTTTCACTGTCACCGTCGAGAATCAAAGCATCGCACTGCACGTGGCTCTTGCATCCGTATGCGCCTTCGTCCACACGAACAAGTCCGCGATAGGTAGTGATTCCACCGTCTTTGCTGATGGACTTCGACACAATCTTTGACGTTGTTTCGGGTGCTGCGTGCACCATCTTTGCGCCGGCGTCCTGATGCTGACCAGCACCTGCATACGCAACCGACAACACTTCACCAGTTGCCTTTGGACCCACCAAGTACACGCTGGGGTACTTCATGGTGAGCTTTGATCCGATGTTTCCATCGATCCATTCCATGTGGCCTTCAGCCTCAACACGCGCACGCTTGGTGACCAAGTTGTACACGTTTGGTGACCAGTTCTGAATAGTGGTGTAGGTGACGTGAGCACGTGGCTTCACAACAATTTCAACAACAGCAGAGTGCAGCGAATCGCTGGTGTACACCGGTGCTGAACAACCTTCGATGTAATGCACCTTTGAACCTTCGTCAGCAATGATGAGCGTGCGCTCGAACTGACCAGCGTTCTCTGAGTTAATACGGAAATACGCCTGCAGTGGCATTTCGCATTCAACGCCAGGTGGAACGTAGATGAATGATCCACCAGACCACACAGCCGTATTCAACGCAGAGAACTTGTTGTCTCCGGGAGGAATGACAGTTCCGAAATACTTCTTCACCAAATCTGGGTATTCACGCAATGCGGTGTCCATGTCGCAGAACAAGATGCCCTGCTCTTCAAGATCTTCACGGTTGCGGTGGAACACCACTTCAGATTCGTACTGAGCGGTGACACCAGCGAGATATTTGCGCTCTGCTTCGGGAATACCAAGCTTTTCGTACGTTGCCTTCATCTGCTCTGGCAGATCGTCCCATTCATCAACCTGAGCCGTTGCGGGCTTCAAGTAGTAATAGATGTCTTGGAAGTCAATGTCTGGCATGTTGTCGGCAAACCACGGCGCCATTGGCTTGCGATCGAAAATTCCAAGGCTGCGCAAACGCAACTGGGTCATCCATCGAGGTTCACCCTTCCACCAAGAAATCTGTTCAACGACGCGATCGGAGAGACCTTTTTCGGGTTCGAAGGCGTACTCCACTTCATCGCTCCAACCGAGGCTGTACTTACTGAGATCAAGGTCGAATGACGTCACGGGAAGTGTCCTTTGGGGGTGGTGATGACCCGACGGATGTCGGGGTATTTGCACTACGGCCATAGTAACAATTCCCCCACCCAGAACCCACCTGCCGTCGGCAGATAACCCATACAGGTAGCGTCATTCCCCTCATGGAACGTTTCGGTCTCGTCGGTCTGCCAAATGCAGGCAAGTCATCTCTCTACAACGCACTCACCGGCGGTGGCGCCTTGGCTGCCCCTTATGCGTTTGCCACCAAGGACCCAAACATTGGGGTGGCCAAAGTGCCCGACCATCGCCTTCTTCAATTGTCCGAGATGTCGAAGACCAAAAATATTGTGCACGCATCGGTGCAGGTGGTGGACATTGGTGGCTTGGTGGAAGGCGCCAGCAAAGGTGAAGGACTGGGCAACAAGTTTCTCGCCAACATTCGCGAAGTCGATGCCATTGTCTACGTGCTTCGCGCATTCAAAGACGACGACGTGCCAGGACCCGATGATCCGTTGGAACATCTTCGTGTTGTGGAACTTGAACTTGCACTCGCAGATCTTGAAACCGTAGAAACTCGCCTCAACCGCGTGAAGAAAACAGCACGCGTTGACAAGTCGAACCAAGAAGAAGCAGCCGTCTTACAACGCGCCTACGACGCACTTGCCGAAGGTCTTCCTATTTATCGCTCCACGTTGTCGAAAGACGACCGCGAAGCGCTCGCACCACATTTCCTTCTCACAAACCGTCGCGTTCTTGCGGTGGTGAATGTTGGAGAGAACGAACTCGACACCATTCCTGCAATGGAAGATCGTGTTCGTAGCGAACTGTGCCCTCCAGGGTCCGTTCAGGAAAACGACATTGAAGTTCTCGGCATGAGCGTGCAAATTGAGGCTGAAGCTGCGCAATTATCCGACGACGACCGTGCCGAAATGTTGGAAGCACTCGGACTTGGTGAAGGCGCCCTCGCAAAAATGGTGCGCTCGGCATATCACGTCCTCGGACTGCGTACATACTTCACCACTGGAGAAAAAGAGACGCGTGCGTGGACTTTCCATGCGGGCGACAAAGCTCCCGTATGCGCAGGAAAGATTCACTCAGACATTCAGCGCGGATTCATTCGTGCTGAAGTTATTCACTGGGACGAACTCATTGAACTTGGTTCTTGGAACGCCGCAAAAGATGCCGGAAAGATTCGCTCAGAAGGCAAAGAATACGAATTTGTTGACGGCGACGTCAC
>CAZRHK010000048.1:4636-11376 GCA_964599815.1 uncultured Bifidobacterium sp.
GGCTTATGGCTAGTGGCAACTCCCATCGGCAATTTGGATGACATGTCTCCACGTGCCGTGTCTGTGTTGCGTGCGGCACGTGTTATTTGCTGCGAAGACACTCGACACAGCGGAACACTGCTGAAGCGAATTGGAGCATCACCCGAGCGTCTCATTGTGACGAACGATCACACAGAGCACGACGCAATCACCGACGTGATGTCTCTACTGTCCGAACACGCAGTGGTGGCGGTTATCTCCGATGCTGGAACGCCAGCAATCAGCGATCCTGGTCAACGATTAGTGGCTGCAGCAGTAAGAGCCGGATACCCCGTGTACGCAACCCCGGGTCCAGTTGCATTCGTGGTGGCAGCAGCAATTAGTGGTTTACCAACAGAACGAATTGCTTTCGATGGCTTCCTCCCCCGTTCGGGTGGCGAACGCAGAGAACGCCTCACCGAAGTTGCGCGCGAACGTCGAACGCTGGTGCTGTACGAAGCGCCACATCGACTTGTCAAAACACTCACCGACTTGTTGGAGACGTGTGGACCCGACAGGACAATTGTTCTCGCCCGCGAGCTGACGAAATTGCACGAAGACGTCTGGCGAGGAACGTTGGCAGATGCAGTCACACACGCCAACACTGTTGAGCCGCGTGGTGAATACGCACTTGTTTTGGCTCCATTTGTCAGCGACACTGTTGATGTGTCCGACGCCGACATCATCACCGAACTACAACAACGAATTTCACGCGGTCTCTCGAAACGAGACGCCATTGACGAAGTCACTGCAGCTCTTGGTGTTGCACGTAAACGCGTCTACTCATTAGCAACGTCATGACCACTCAACCCACTGCCGCATTTTTCGATTTAGATCGCACCCTTATTGCAGGTTCTTCTGCGTTCGTATTTGCTCGTGCCGCGCGCGATGCCGGGTACATACGCTTAAAAGATTTCGTCCCAGATGTTGTTCGAGCATTGAAGTTTCAATTTCTCGGTTCGAGCGATGAATCAACCCATGGTGTGCGCGACCGAATTCTTGCTGGCGTGGGTGGCATGAAGCAGAGCGACCTCGTCAGTTTGAACGAACTTGTTCTCCCCGAACTTCTGGGGCTCATTCGCCCAGAAGCTAGAGCGTTGCTGGAACAACATCACGCAGCGGGTCGTGAGACATGGATCATCTCGGCATCGCCTATTGAAATTGTTGAGCCACTCGCCATTGCCTTGGGAATGACAGGCGGAATCGGAACTCGCGGCGAAGTAGAGAACGGCGTGTACACGGGTCGCCTAGACGGGCCGTTTTGTTATGGCGAGGGGAAAGCAGAAGCAATTTCGCTTCTCGCCGCCCAGCGAAACTTAGATCTCGCAAATTCATGGTCGTACTCAGACAGCATGAGCGATGTTCCCATGATGGAACTTGTTGGTCACGCCGTTGCAGTAAATCCAGACTCCGAACTTGCGCAACTGTCACGCCAACGAGGTTGGCCTGTTGTGGTCTTTGCACAACGTTCAAAAATGTTGATTCGTCGTTCCAGCACAGCAACATTTGCAACCGCGGCAGTTATTGCCGCATACATGCTGGGCATTCAGCGCGGACGCAGATCGTAAATTGTTACTGCTGCGGTAGCGGTGCAAGCGCAAGTTGACGACTCATTGCAACAAGTCGACCAGACGAATCCCACAGCTCTCCGTTTTCTTCGAAGTATCCGCCTTGAATCACATTGCTATAGAACCTGCACGCAATTGGTCCGGGTGCTGGAACGGCACGTATGTGCACTGTGAGTTCCACTGTTGGTGCCCACCCAATTAATCCGTACTTGTTGAACAACACCGGTGGGCCGGCGTCAGAGGCCAGCAACAGCGCCAGTGTGTCAACCTCGCGACCATCTGCGAAAGAAAAGTACGTCCGAATTTCTGCACGGCCCGCGTGGTTGTTTGTAATCCATCCAATGTCATCTGGGTGAAAACGACTATCGAGGCGTGAACCCAAACTTGGTGGCATATCTGGATTGGGGACTCGCTTTTCGCATTCGTTGAATGGAGGCAAATCGGGAGGCTGCAAGTCAATGTGTTGTAAGCCTTCATCTTCATTGACATCACCGAATGTTCCCAGTACGCGAATGATTTCCTTATCACCGCTTCGTAATGAACCGGTCATTGTGGTGAGCCGTCGACCTGCTTTCACCACGTCCACTTGAGTTGTTGCTGGTCCTTCAATTCCAGGAGACAGGTAATGAGCGGTTACTGACAATGGGTGCGCACGGCCACACTCCGCACGCATCGCATTGGCGGCGATGGACAACAGATATCCACCATTTGCAATGCCAGGTCCAATATTCCAGCGCTCTTGAATTGGCGTGTCGTACACACCGTTGCCGAGTGACGTGGCTTCGGTAGCAAGATCGAACTCAAAAGAAGGCATTAGGCAAGCGTACGAAAGTTCAAGGACAGAAAACGAACCGATGCCTTGATGAGTCAGGGCGTAGCCTGTCTAGGTGGCCAAGTACTACCTGACAACACCTATCTATTACGTCAATGCGCGCCCACATCTCGGCCATGCGTACACCACCATTGTTGGTGACGCGCTTGCACGTTGGCATCGACTCCTTGGTGACGATGTGCATTTTCTCACCGGAACAGATGAACACGGTCTCAAAATTCAACAAGCGGCAGATGCTGCAGGCACTACACCACAAGAGTTCACCGACTCCATTGCCCCACTGTTTCAACAGGCATGGCAGCGCCTCAATATTTCGAATGACGATTTCATTCGCACCACCGAAGCTCGTCACCGAGCCGGTGTCGAGAAACTATTGCAAGCGTGCTTCGACGCTGGAGACATTGAACTCGACACGTATAAAGGTTTGTATTGCGTTGCATGCGAGGCCTACTTCACCGAAGACGATCTCGACAATGGCAACTGCCCCATTCACAAGCGCCCAGTAGAACATGTAGAAGAAGAGAACTACTTCTTCCGCCTCTCACGTTTTGAACAGCGCCTCATTGATTGGTACTCGTCGCATCCAGGTGCAGTGGTTCCCGAACATCGCGTGAACGAAGTCTTGGGCTTCATCAAGCAAGGGCTTCAAGATTTTTCGGTTAGTAGAAAAACGCTCACGTGGGGAATTCCACTTCCTTTCGACAAGTCACATGTTGCCTATGTGTGGTTTGACGCGTTAGCTAACTACATCACAGCAATCGGCTACGGCACCGATGACGCCATGTTCAATAAATGGTGGCCGGTTAATCATCACCTCATCGGCAAAGACATCATTCGTTTCCACAATGTGTATTGGCCTGCAATGTTGATGTCTGCGGGTATTGAGCCGCCACAGGGCTGGGCCGTTGGTGGTTGGCTGCTTGTTGGTGGCGAAAAGATGTCAAAAACATCTGGAAACGTTGTCAACCCACTAGATCTTGTTGACGAAATAGGTGTTGACGGTTTCCGTTACTACGTTCTCTCCGACACCACTTATGGCAACGATGGAGACTTCACATACGAAGGACTCATTGGCCGATACAACTCAGACCTCGCAAACAACCTTGGCAACTTGGCTGCTCGCGTGGCAACAGTGGTCGGGAAAAAGTGCAACGGTGTGGGCACTGCACCATCGGCCAACAGCCCACTTGCGCCACTTGCTGCACAAGCCGTGGAAGAAACCATGGCGCATTGGGAACTTGTGCAGCCATCACGCGCGTTGGAAGCAACATGGCAACTCATTCGCGCAACAAATGCTCATCTTGAAAACAATGAGCCTTGGAAATCTGAACCAGGCGCACACGTGGACGAAATCATGGGCGATGCGCTTGAAGCGTTGCGCATTGTCACCATTCTCGCGTTTCCTGCCATGCCTGAGACGGCCCGAGAGATATGGCGTCGTATTGGCATGACATCAAACATTGAAGATTGTCGAATTCCTGTTGATGTGCAATGGGGTCAGTACTCGCCAGGCAACACCGTGGAGAAGGGTGACCCACTCTTCCCGCGTCGCACACTTGCATGAGTTACGCACGCGGCTGGACCGACACCCACTGCCACATTCACGACGACAAGATGGCGTTCTCATCAGATGAATCTCTGGTGCGTGCCCGCGAAGCCGGCGTAGACAGATTCGTTGTCATTGGATGCGACACCGAAACATGCCAACAGGCAACTTCCTTAGCAACCCAACATTCCGATGTATGGGCGACAGTGGGGCTTCACCCACACGATGCCACGAATGGTGTGGACAGCATTGTGCCTTTCATCAACGCACCTCGCGTAGTTGGCATTGGTGAATGCGGACTTGATTATTACTACGAACATTCACCACGCGATGTTCAAATGAAAGCCTTTGCCGAACAAATCGCACTCGCGCATGAACACAACCTCACCTTGGTCATTCACACTCGCGATGCGTGGCAAGACACGTTCGATGTTCTTGATGCAGAAGGCATGCCATCAAACACCATCATCCACTGCTTCACAGGTGGACCAAATGAAGCACGCGAATGTTTGGCACGAGGTGCTTTTCTCTCTTTCAGCGGAATAGTCACTTTTAAAAATGCCGTTGAGTTACGTGAAGCTGCAATCTTGTGCCCAGACGATCGCATCTTGGTAGAAACCGATAGCCCATTTTTGGCTCCGGTTCCACATCGTGGCCGCCCGAACGAGCCAGCACACGTTGGAATTGTTGGCACTGCAATTGCAGATTTGCGTGGCACCGACAGCCAAGAATTCGCCTCCATCACCACGGCGAACGCATTACGCGCATTCCCCCGCATACATTCATAGGGACATGAATCTCTCCACCATCGATCGAAACCGCATCACCGTCGCCATTGTGGCGACAATTGCCGTCGTGGTCATCGGGTTCATGGCATCCGGTCGGGCGGCAGATTCTGTTGAAACCAATGTTGTAGCCGCCACAACAACAACTCTCGATCTCGGTCTTGCTACAGATAGCACCGCAGATGCGCCTGCAAATCTCGACGGACCTGTCAGCGCAGACCCCAACGGTCAAGGTCAAATTGCATACCCAGCAGACAACGACGGACAAATGGCTCGAGGTACAGCGTCGTTCAAACGATTTCCCACATCTGCGAAAACCGGTTGCGTCACGTCACTTGCGCCACTTGGCGCCGAAATCACGGTGCGCAATCTCAACAACGGGCACAAAACAAAGTGCTTCAACGTGAACATCATTTTGAACTCATCTGCCACTTTCGACATCACTCTTGACGCCAGCGTTTTTGAAGCCATTGCAGAACTCGTTGATGCACCCATCCCAGTTGAGTTGACCTGGTGACGCTGTCTCGTTCTGACGCATCTCGCCAGTTGGAAGGCGCTGGTCTACGCGCAAAACGTGCGCTTGGGCAAAACTTTGTTGTCGACCCCAACACCGTTCGAAAAATTGCGCGCCTGGCAAACATTGAAGGCCACGGTCATGTTGTTGAAATAGGTGCGGGTCTTGGCTGTCTCACTCTCGCCCTGGCAGAAACCGACGCAGAAGTCACAGCCGTTGAAGTGGACGATGCTCTCATCCCATTGCTGACCGAAAACGTTGGGGAATTATCAAATGTGCGCATTGTTCATGCAGACGCCATGAAAATTCGATGGGATGACTTACTTAGCAATGGAGAGAATTGGGCCTTGGTTGCAAACCTGCCCTACAACGTGGCTACTCCCCTTGTTGCAGACATTTTGGATTTTGTTCCACGTGTGCAGCGCATGTTGGTCATGGTGCAGAAAGAAGTTGGTGAGCGTTTTTGCGCTTCACCATCTACCGAGGCATACGGCGCACTCAGCGTGAAGGTTGCTTTCTACGCCACAGCAAGAATTGTTGGACTCGTTCCCGCATCTGTGTTTTTACCTAAACCAAATGTGGAATCGGCGTTAGTGGAAATTGTGCGACATCCATCGCCCCTGGACTCCACAGTGAATCCACAACAACTGTTTTCATTAGTGAAAATGGGGTTTGCAAAACGACGCAAAATGCTGCGTGGCGCCATGGCAGGCCGTGTCACCCCCGAGCAATTTGAAGCAGCAGGAATTCTTCCAACGGCTCGTGCGGAAGAACTCACCGTGCACGATTGGATTCGACTCTGTCATGTTGTGGATGCAAACGCATGATCTCGCTTGAGGCGCCAGCGAAGTTGACGCTCTCATTGCGTATTACCGGCGTACGCAACGACGGCTATCACACCATCAACGCTGAGATGGTGGCGTTGTCGCTCACCGACATTGTGCACATCACACCCTCTGATGCCATTCGCATTTCTGCAACCGGACCATTTTCAGATGGCATTCCTACAGATGAATCAAATTTGGTGCACAAAGCGTTAACACTCGTGCAACGCACGGCCGATGTTCGCTTGGAAAAAAACATTCCACATGGGGGCGGACTTGGTGGCGGTTCAACAGATGCTGCCGCCGTCTTGCGATGGGCAGAATTCTCACAACCAGTTGAAGCAGCAAAACTCGGTGCAGACGTTGCGTTTTCTCTCTTTGGTGGACGAGCTCGTGTATCTGGAATCGGTGAAATCATTGAGCCACTCCCACACATCGAACGTGACATCACATTGTTTGTACCGCCCATTCATGTATCCACTCCGCTGGTGTACAAGACCTGGGATCAACTTGGTGGCCCAACAGGAGACCAAGAGAACGACCTAGAGCCAGCCGCCATTGCAGCAGTTCCCGACTTGGCAACATGGCGAGACCACATCCAAGAATCGTTTGGAATCAGACCCCACCTTGCGGGCTCAGGAGCCACATGGTTC
>CAZRHK010000049.1:0-11215 GCA_964599815.1 uncultured Bifidobacterium sp.
CCTCATGTCATTGCTGCGTGGCGGTCAATCGACCTGAGCGTCGTAGAGAAAATTCACCAGACATGTCTCAGTGTGGGTGTGTCTGTGTTGACAAGAAACGACGCGTCGTATCCACGGCAGTTGTTGCTAGACCCTGCGGCGCCTGCAGTGCTTTTTGTTGCTGGGACATTGCCAACAATTCCCGTCCGACGAGTAGGCATTGTGGGCACCAGGCATGCAACTCAATTTGGAAAACATTTTGCCCAAAGGTTGGGGCGCGAACTGTCGGAATATGGCGTCAGTGTTGTGTCGGGACTGGCACGCGGAATTGATGTTGAAGCACACCACGGTGCACTCGCGGCCGTCAATGGCGCACCGCCTCTTGCTGTGGTGGCAGGCGGGCCAGACGTTGTGTACCCGAGAGAGCACAAACAGATGTGGGCCCACATGTCTGAACGAGGCGCCATAGTTAGCGAGTACCCACCAGGTAGCAAACCTGAGACGTACCATTTTCCGCTCCGCAATCGAATTCTTGCCGCAGTCAGCGAAGTTGTGGTCGTTGTGGAGTCTCGTGCAACCGGTGGATCAATGTTGACTGTCAATGAGGCCATCAAGCGTGGCATCACAGTGATGGCGGTTCCTGGTTCGCCTCATGTGAAACCAAGTGAAGGAACAAATAATTTGCTTCGCGACGGGTGTCCTCCGGTGACATGCGTTGATGATGTCCTCGTCGCATTGGGTTTAGATACTCAACGAATTAACGGCTCCGTTGAAGTTAGGCCAGCCCTTGATGCAGCTCATCTGCGAATCATCGATGCAATGAACGGCACGCCTCGAACAACCGATGAAGTTGCCCTCTTGACGGGTGTGTCGCTTATTGATTGCGCCGTTTCTTTGGGGCGTTTGGAACAACAAGGCTGGGTGGCTTACAGCGACGGTTGGTGGGAGGCACTCATTCGGTAGCTCGTGAGAGATACCGTAGGGACATGAGCGGTGGAGTGAAGTCTCGTGTGAAGCAGGCCGACCACTCCGTTTTTGAAGCAGACAAATTCATTCGTTCAATGAGCTGTGGCGATGTTCTTCGTGAAACTCGTAGGCGCGATCTCGCTCTGGCATGTGATGACTTTTTTGCATTAGGGGCAACTGGGCCTCGAGACATCACATCTGAACTAGTAGCCATGTACGTCGGCAGCTTGGAGCAACGCTCGTACACAGTAGAAACTGTGGAACAACGACTCGCCACTGTGTCGTCGTATTTTTCCTGGTTCATTCGCACGCACAAACCGGGACGAGGCGAAATCGGCTTCGTCCACCCCGCAAAAGATCTTGTACCTCTACATACTGCATCGTGTTCATCATGTGGGGCAGCATCCGCAACCACTCTGAAGGGCGATTGCAACGTTCGAAATGAACGATTGCCGTTATGGATGCCGTCTGCATTCGAAGCATCTCTCACGGCGTCTGCTGCTAATACTCGCGCTGCGTATCGACGCGATGTAGAACTTTTTGCAGAATGGCTTCTTGATGCAGATCAAGAGATGTCGCCGCAAGATGTCACGAAAGAAATAGTTCGAGGTTATTTGGCGTACTTGCACGAATGCGGTGCAACGTCACGCACTGTTGCCCGGCGCATCGCCGCACTTCGTCGCTATTTCCTGTGGGCAATTCGAAAAGGTATTGCACAAATCGACCCAACGGAGGCTGTGCACACACCGAAGACAAAGGGCCGACTTCCGCGTCCACTAGATGAACAAACTGTGGTCTCACTGATTACAAGCGAAGACCCAGACGCACCAGAGTGGCGACGAATTCGTGACAGAGCAGTTCTGGAAATTCTTTATGGGAGCGGATTGCGCGTCTCAGAAGTGTGCTCGTTGCATCTACAAAGCGTTGCATCCGATGGCGTCATGTTGCGTGTGATTGGTAAAGGTTCCAAAGAACGAATTGTTCCGCTTAGTGAGCCGGCACGAGATGCAATCAAGCGTTGGTTATCTGTTAGGCGGGAAGTGGCGGACGAATCATCTGGTCACGCATTGTTCTTAAGTGCACGCGGGAAGGCTGTTGGTCGTCGAGATGTGGCGCGGCTTCTAGATGACGCGTGTGCACGCGCGGGAATAAGTGGCGGTACTCATCCGCATGCTCTGCGTCATTCATTTGCCACGCATCTCATGGACAACGGCGCCGACACTCGTTCCATTCAGGAATTACTTGGCCATAGTGATGCTGCAACAACTCAGCGATACACACATGTCAGCAAAGAACGCTTGCGCTTGGCATATACAGAAACGCATCCTCGAGCATGAACGCGCGACCAATTCGTTACACCATTGATACAGCCTGGGATGCGTGGCATGCCTCGCAAGAGGTGACTGCGCGGGAATGGTTGGTTGTGCACTACGCATCGCTGGTGAAGTTTGTGGCTGGTCGTTTGGCTGCTGGTTTGCCAAAGAGTGTTGATACGGGTGATCTTGTGAGTGCTGGCGTTTTTGGTCTCATGAACGCCATCGACAAATTTGACCCGTCGCAAGGTTTCAAGTTTGAAACATACGCAGTCCCTCGAATTCGTGGAGCAATTTTGGACGGACTGCGCGCACTCGACTGGGTGCCGCGTTCAGTTCGGTCTCGTTCGCGATCTGTACAAGATGCAATCGCGCAGTTAGAGCATGAACTTGGTCGTACGCCCACTGACGAGGAGATTGCATCTGAATTAAAAATCACGGTGGAAGAACTTGAGAAGTGGCTTGCCGACATTGCTGCCGGATCGGTTGGTCCACTAGACCACGTGGCAATGGACAACGCACCGGCAGAAGCCGACGCGCATCTGCAACCGGGTCGTGCCATGGAAGAGGGAGAACTTCGTGACGCAATGCGTTCAGAGATTTCCCGATTGCCGGAGCGTGAACAAGCAATTTTGATTTTGTACTACGAAGATGGACTCACCTTGGCCGAAATTGGTGAAGCACTTGGCGTGACCGAAAGTCGCGTGTCGCAAATTCATACCAAGGCCGTTCTGCAGTTGCGTTCGCGTTTGGCTGCAGCCGGAATGGGCTGACCTGCATTAGTCATTGCCTGCGCACATCGGTTCATGATGTTGCAGCAACTTGCGATTGTTCTGGCGGCCGTTGTTCCTATATCTGGGCCCGTAGTTCGTCATTTTCGGCCACCAACGTGCGAGCGATGTGCTGGTCATCGAGGTGTCACCCTTCAAACATTTCCTGGGAACACAGTCCGTGCCACCACCAACGGAATAGTGGAGTTCGCCGGATCGGTCGGCGGCACGCTGTATGTGGTGCAGCGCATCAGCTCATCTGTTCGGGTGACCTACGGAGGTTTGGCCACCCTGGCCATCGCAGATGGTGCCCAACTCGCAGATGGCGATGTTGTGGGTGAGTCCGCAGAGACCAGCTATCTCAGCGTTCGGGTGGGTGATTATCACGTTGAGCCCCTGCGGGCATTGGGGCTGGGGCGCTCGCGACTGGTTCCCGGCCCGTCAGAGTCCACCCAAATTGTGGGGGGTGAGGGGTTGCCCCGATAGAGTTTTCAAGGCTTCAGTGCGCCTTGGCGCCTTGTGGCTACTAGAAATCATGCACATCGGCCAACTGCGGTCGCTTCGGCGTCGGACCGATGTGTGGACAACCGCAGAAGGAGAAAATCATGGCTGTCGTCTCAATGCGACAAATGCTCGAGGCTGGCGTTCACTTCGGACACCAGACACGTCGTTGGAATCCAAAGATGAAGCAATTCATTTTTGGCGAGCGCAACGGAATCCACATCCTCAACCTCGACCAAACAGTCGAGCGCGTAGAGGTTGCATACGCATTCGTGCGTGACCTTGTCGCCAACGGCGGCACCATCTTGTTCGTCGGCACAAAGAAGCAGGCACAAGACCCCATTCGCAATTACGCAGAAAAGTGCGGAATGCACTACGTCAACGAACGCTGGTTGGGCGGCATGCTCACCAACTTTGAGACCATCTCAAAGCGCGTTGGCAAGATGCAGGAATACGAGCGCATGAAGGCATCGGGCGAATTTGACGCCATGCCAAAGAAGGAAGCTCTCCTTCTTACTCGCGAACTCGAGAAGTTGCAGAAGAACTTGTCTGGTATGGCACATCTCAGCCGTCGTCCAGACGCCATCTTCGTGTTGGACACAATGAAAGAGCACATTGCTGTCACCGAAGCAAACAAGTTGAAGATTCCTGTCATCGCAGTGGTCGACTCAAACGTGGATCCAGATGTCATTCAGTATCCAATCCCAGGAAACGACGACGCAATTCGTGCAAACGACTTGCTGACACGCGTCATTGCTGAAGCAGTTATCGAAGGACGTTTCATTCATCAGAAGCGCAACCCAGCCGGTGCCGCAGCAGCAGCGCCTGCAGTTCGTACTCCTGAAGAAGAAGCAGCATTCGCCGAGCAGCAGGCAGCAGCTCGCGCGCAAGCAGCAGCAGCACAGGCCGAGCGTGAAGCACGCCTTGCCGCGCAGAAGTCCACCGAAGCCCCCGCAGCGGAGTAACTCTCATGTCATACACAGCAAAAGACGTAGCAAGTCTGCGCCAGTCAACTGGTGCAGGAATGATGGACTGCAAGAAAGCTCTCGAAGAGAGTGGCGGCGATATCGAAGCAGCAAAGCAGTGGTTGCGTGAAAAGGGCCTTGCCGCAAGTGCAAAGCGCGACGATCGTGACAACGCACAAGGTGTCGTCTCCATCATTGTTGATGGTTTGCGTGCATCCATTGTGAAGTTGAAGTGCGAAACAGACTTCGTAGCGTCATCGGACAGTTTCAAGGCTGAAGGCGATGCTCTTGCTGCAGCAGTTCTTGAAAAGGGCGAAGCAGGCGTTGCTGACCGTACATCGCAAATCGATGACCTCAAGATTCTCTTGAAGGAAAAGATTGAAGTTGGCGAGACAATCCGTTTCGAGGCTGCTGCTGGAAACATCATTGAGTCATATGCGCACATCCAGGGTGGCCGCGGTGTCAATGGTGTCATCGTTGAGATGAGTGGTGCATCTGCAGAACTCGCTCACGACATTGCAGTGCACATTGCATTTGCTCGTCCGAAGTATCTCACACCAGACGAAGTGCCTGCAGACGTTGTTGCAAAAGAGCGCGAAACTCTTGAGACCATTACACGTAACGAAGGTAAGCCAGAGCAGGCCATTGCAAAAATTGTTGATGGTCGAATCGGTGGATTCTTCAAGGATGTATGTCTCCTCGAGCAGCCATATGCAAAGGACGACAAAGTCACCATTAAGCAACTAATCGGCGATGCAAAGATTGTCCGTTTCGCACAGGTAGAAATCGGCTGATATGACTTCTCGACCACAGTGGTCCCGCGTTGTGCTGAAACTTTCGGGTGAAGCACTTGCAGAACCAAGTGGTTTTGGTCTTGACAACAACATCCTCACGCAGGTTGCAACAGAAGTTCGTGAAGCGCGTGAAGAACTAGGTACCGACATTGCAATTGTTGTTGGTGGCGGCAACTTCTGGCGTGGTCTCAAAGGCGCAGGTCAGGGTATGGATCAAGCCCAAGCAGACTTCATGGGAATGTTGGCCACGGTTATGAACGGCCTTGCATTGCAAGACGCGCTAGAGCGAGTAGGGCAGCAATCGCGAGTGATGTCTGCCATCGAAATGCCAAAGGTGGCCGAGCCATACATTCGTCGTCGCGCCGAGCGGCATATGGAAAAGGGTCGCGTTGTCATCTTGGCTGGCGGTACCGGAAACCCGTTCTTCACTACCGACACTGCCGCGGCGCTGCGTGCAGCAGAGATTGAAGCTCAGGCCATTTTGAAGGGCACCCACTCGGGCGTCGATGGTGTGTACACCGCAGACCCAAAGTTGGACAAAAACGCCACTCGTTACGACCGCATTAGTCATATGGATGTCATCACAAAGGGCCTGAAGGTCATGGACGCCACGGCCATTACGTTCTGCATGGACAAGCAATTGCCCATTGTGGTGTTCGACCTTCTCGCGCAGGGCAACGTGAAGTCCATTCTCAGAGGTGAGCCAGTAGGTACGCTGGTCGGGTGATCGAAGACACCCTGCTTGAGGCCGTCGACAAGATGGAACGGGCGGTTGCCCATGTGCAAGCACAGTTCTCCTCTGTCAGAACTGGTCGGGCAAACCCTGCCCTCGTAGAAAAGCTTCTCGTCGAGTACTACGGGTCCACGGTGCCTCTTCAGCAGTTGGCAGGTTTCCAGGTACCGGAAGCTCGAACGCTGGTGGTGAAGCCGCACGACCGGGGCTCTATGAATGCCATTGAGAAGGCCATCCGCGAGAGCGACCTTGGCCTTCAGCCATCGAACGATGGTGTGGTCATTCGCTTGTCTTTTCCTGTGCTCACAGAAGAGCGTCGTAAGGAATACGTAAAGGTCGTGAAGAACATGGCTGAAGACGGTCGTATCGCAGTGCGCAATATTCGCCGTGACGCCCGTAAGCAGTTGGAAACCGCTGAGAAGAACTCCGAGTTTTCAAAAGACGATCTTGAGCGAGCTGAAAAAGAGCTCGACAAATTCACTCAAGATCACATTGAACAGATCGACAAAGCTTTTGCCCGTAAGGAACAAGAGCTGCTCGAGGTATAGCAACTTGGGCAACTACGGTTGTCTCAGGAACCCGAAAGGGGAGAAATATGAGTGACGACATTTGGCGCCGCAAGGACGACACCACCGAGGATTCGTACGGCACCGACTTTGGTTCCGACTTCGGAACCGTGCAATTCGCCGACGATCCCACTGCTGAGCCAGCGCTTAGTTTTGGTGGCGGCGACACGGGCAATCTTCCACATTGGACCGAACCAGCAACAGGTGAGATTCCCGTTGTTGATGAAGACGATGTGTGGGGTGCATTCGACGAGCCAAGTACACCTACCGCTCGCCCAGAACGCTTAACAATTGGCACCGACCCAACAGGTGGCGCGCGACGCGATGTCACAGGTGGATACGACCGTGACCCATCGCGCGACATCACAGGTGGAGTGCCACGCGGTGCACGACCACAGCCAGTGCGTCGTGTGGGGCCACGCGGTCCGCGCACTGGTGGTGTCGGTCGCGATATGCCAACCGCGGTCACCACCGCACTCATTCTTGTTGCGGTGTTTATCGGTGCCATCATGTGGCGTCCGGCAGCAGTGATGTTGATTGTTCTTGCAGTTGTCGGTTTGGCTGCCGTTGAGTTCTTCAGCAAAGTCACCGAAAAGGGTTATCGCCCGGCCACCTTTGCCGGCCTCATCACATGTGTTGCAGCGCCACTTGCTGCATATTGGATTGGCGATGAAGCATTGCCGCTTGTTCTTGCGTTTGGTTTCATGGCAATGTCCATCGGATTCATCGGTGCCACCAGTGTTCAAAGCGGCCCAATGCCAAACGTTGCAATTACAACAATGGCAATGACGTGGATTGGTCTCATGGGATCATTCGCCGCGTTGATGTTGCGCTACTCCGTCAATGGTGTTGGCGACCACGTTGGAACAGACACATTGTTCATGGTGGTTGTTGCAGTAATTGCAAATGACGTCGGAGCATTGTTCGTTGGTGCGTCTGTTGGGCGCACTCCACTTCGTGAATGGGTCAGCCCCAACAAAACTGTTGAAGGTGCAATTGGTGGAGCACTTGCAAGCGTGATTGCCTTGGTTGTTATCGGTTCACAAAACGGAACATGGAACACAATGGGCGAGTGGTTGGCTCTAGCTCTTGTTGTCGCGGTCATGGCGCCTCTTGGTGACTTGGTGGAATCTATGTTCAAGCGCAATCTCGACGTCAAAGATTTTGGAACCATTGTTGCTGGCCACGGCGGAGTGCTTGACCGTTTTGACGGTTTCCTCTTTGTTTTGCCCGCAACGTATTACCTCATGTTGGTCATTCAGCCCTGGGCATAAGCCACAGGCGTTGCGACGCCTCAATGACACATATCAATGACAGACTGACCTCGTGACACTCAAACGCGTTGCCATTGCTGGATCCTCGGGATCAATTGGTGTGCAAACAATTGAGGTTGTTTCTGCAGAGCCTCACAACTACGTGGTGTCGGCCCTCGCCGTTGGTTCGTCTGCAGATGTTGTTATTCAACAAGCGCAAGTATTGCAACCTGAAGTTGTTGTAGTAACAGATGAAACCGAGCGTGCTCGGGTAGCCGAAGCGCTACCTGGCGTGACCGTCACTGGCGAACTGTCCGACATTGTCCACGTATCGGACGTTGTCATCAACGGAGTCATGGGGTTTGCGGGTCTGTCTGTCACTCTTGAAACACTTCGTGCCGGCAAAACACTTGGTCTGGCGAATAAAGAGAGTTTGATTGCAGCTGGCCCCATTGTGCAGCCCTTGCGGGCTACGCCTGGCGCTCAACTAGTTCCAGTCGATTCTGAACATTGCGCGTTGCATCAATGCCTTCGTTCGTCTATCGATGCTGGCGCAGAGTTGTCGCGACTTATTCTCACTGCAAGTGGCGGCCCCTTCCGTGGTCGCAGTGCTGAATCGTTATCAAACGTGACAGTCAACGAGGCACTGCAGCACCCCACGTGGAAGATGGGGCCGAAGATCACCATTGATTCGTCCACACTTATGAACAAAGGGCTCGAAGTCATTGAAGCACACGAACTGTATGGCACGTCGTACGACAACATTGATGTTGTGGTGCATCCGCAATCTGTAGTGCACTCAATGGTCGAGTTCACCGACGGATCCACCATCGCACAGTTATCAATGCCCGACATGCGTTTGCCAATTGGTTATGCGCTTGGCTATCCATCTCGTATCTCTACGCCATTTGGTCGTATTGATTGGACAACATTGTCCCGTCTTGATTTTGAAGCACCAGACCGTTCTACATTTCGTTGCTTAGACCTTGCATACGTCGCAGGTCGACTAGGGGGTTCTGCACCTGCTGTGTTGTCCGCCGCAAACGAGGTTGTGGTTGATGCATTTTTGTCTGGCCAATTGAAGTGGGCAGATATTGCGGTACTGCTTGAAAAAGTTTTGAACCAACATTCGGTCTTTATGCCAACAAATGTTGACGATGTATTAGCTGCCGATGCCGAAGGTCGCCGACTCGCAGAGAAGGAGATTGCACAATGACCAACTTTTACCATCGCTTCCGCGCCGAGATGGCTGCGGGGGGTGCTGTTGAAGAACAGGCCGAACCGGAAGCAACAAAATCTGGGGCTGCCACTGGTGTTGTTATGTTGGCATTGTTGGTCTGGTTGGCCTTTGTTAACACGTGGACGTTTGTATTCGTGGTGGGGCTACTGGTGTCGGTCTTCCTGCATGAAGTGGGGCACTTTTCTACTGCTCGATTCACAGGCATGAAAGCAACCCAGTTCTTTATGGGGTTTGGTCCACGCGTCTGGAGCCGAACCAAAGGTGAAGTGGAATACGGAGTCCGAGCGCTGCCACTCGGTGCGTTTGTTCGCATCATTGGTATGAACAACATCGACGAAGTAGATCCAGCAGACGAAGCTCGTGCGTATCGTTCGCAGTCGTACCCCAAGCGAATGCTTGTCATCACCGCTGGTTCGCTTATGCACATGATCATTGCGTTCGTATTGTTCTTTGGTGTGTACGCCACCGCTGGTCGCGAGCAGTCAACTGGTATCGCAACTATTCGGGGTCTCGACACTGTGGCCGGACCTGCTGCAAAAGCCGGACTCGATAATGGCGACACAATCATTTCTATCGATGGCACAAAAGTCTCTACCTACGATTCGGTGGTTGCAGCAATTACATCGCATTCACCGGGTGACACCATCACGGTTCAATATCAACGCGATAATCAATCGGTAGAAACCGCGTCGGTGGTGTTGGCCGCACATCCAACAGACGATCAACGTGCATACCTCGGTGTTTGGGCAGACGACTGGGGTTGGAAGCAACTCAATCCAGTGGTGGCAGCGGGGCGTGCCGTTGGTGATATTGGCGAAACGGTTACTGGCTCCGTGAAAGGTGTCTTTACCGCGTTGAATCCCATGAACTCCATTCGCCATCTCACCGGAGAAGACGACTCACTTGAAACACGACCCACCACCGTTGTTGGTGTCAGTCAGGTTGGTGGAGTAGTGGGAGAGTCCGATGGACTCAAGGGCATCTTGCTTCTGTTGGCCAGCGTGAATGTTTTCGTGGGTATTTTCAACATGTTCCCGCTTCTCCCGTTCGATGGCGGGCATGCTGCAATTGCCACGTACGAGCGCATTCGTTCGCGAAAAGGACGCCCGTATCAAGCCGACATCAACAAGATGGTGCCCGTTGCCACGGTGGTGGTTGGCCTTCTTGGCCTGCTGCTGGTGACCGGCTTGTGGTTGGACATCACACAGCCACTCGGGTAATTCGGCGTAGAAACTGACACACTGGTACGTGATGTTCGAGCGCCGTTCTACTCAGCAAATCTCCGTTGGCAAAGTCCTTGTTGGTGGAGGTGCGCCCATCACGGTGCAGTCCATGACAACAACAAAGACGGCCGATGTTGAAGGAACTCTTCAGCAGATTTACGCATTGGCCGCCGCTGGTTGCGACATTGTTCGTTGCACATGTAATGAACAAGAAGCTGCCGAAGGTTTGGCACAAATTGTGCCGCGCTCACCAATTCCCATCATCGCCGACATTCATCATCAGTACAAGATGGCGTTAGCAGCAATGGAAGCTGGTGTTCACGGACTCCGTCTGAATCCCGGAAACATTCGCAAGCCTGAGCACATTAAAGCTGTTGCATCGGAAGCGCGAGATCGTGGGCTTCCTATTCGCATTGGAGTAAACGGCGGTTCACTTGACCCGTCGTTGTATGAAAAGCACGGTGGTCTCACTGCTGAAGCAATGGTGGAATCTGCTTTGCAAGAAATTGCCTACTTCCACGAAGTTGATTTTGATCTCATCAAGATTTCGGTGAAGGCCAGCAATGTTCCGCTCATGGTGGATGCTTACCGGTTGCTTGCAGACGCTGTGAAGTATCCGTTGCATCTTGGCGTGACCGAGGCGGGTCCACCGCCCGCAGGCTTGGTGAAGGCAACCGCAGGAATTTCAACATTGCTGTTAGAGGGAATTGGCGACACCATTCGGTACAGCCTCACTGCAGATCCAGTTGAAGAGGCCAGAGCTGGCCGTCAGTTATTGGAAGCGCTTGGTTTGCGGGAACGCAAGAATGTAGACCTCATTGCATGTCCAAGTTGTGGCCGAGCAGAAATCGACGTTATCGATGTTGCCAACCGCGCAATGAAAGCATTTGAAGACAAAAAGCTTCCATTGCA
>CAZRHK010000050.1:0-11190 GCA_964599815.1 uncultured Bifidobacterium sp.
CCAGGTGAGTGGCCCGAGTGGTTTGCCAAGTGGTCAGCCATGAAGCCAGATCAGTTCACAAAAGCGTTCAACTGCCTCATGCATCGCGACGACATCACCGACCGATTGTCGGAGATCTCCTGTCCGGCACTCATCATCCACGGAACAGCCGACGTGGCAATTCCTATGGAGAAGGCTGAAGTGCTGCGCGACAAGATTTCTGGACCCACCACATTGGTTCCCATTGAAGGCGGTCCGCATGCCGCCAACATGACGCACCCAGCACCGGTGAACGACGCCATTCTTCGGTTCTTGTCTGCGCTTGACTAACTGAGATACTTTCCCTATCCGACAAAGGGGGAAGTCATGGCTCTTGAACTCGATCTAGGTCCAGCAGCACAAGCATTTCGAACAGAGATTCGCGAATGGCTAGAAGCAAATAAGCCACAAGAGTTGGTGGGGGTCTCCACCGACATGGTGTCCCGTGGGCGTTATCCCGGTGCCGCTGAATGGGCTGCCAAGTTGACTGAAGCTGGCTACATGTGTGTGTCGTGGCCAAAGGAATACGGCGGTCGTGGACTCACCGGTATTGAAGTTGCCGTGTTGAACGAAGAGTTTGCGCGAGCAAACGTTCCTCGAATTACGCGCGGCATGGGTGAATGGCTTGTTGGCCCATCCATCATCGTGTGGGGTTCTGAAGAACAAAAGAAGAAGTTCTTGCCCCGAATCATTGACGGAACAGATCGCTATTGCCAAGGATTTTCGGAACCAGACGCAGGATCAGACTTGGCCGCATTAAAGACCCGTGGCGTCATTGACGGCGAAGAAGTTGTCATTACTGGTCAGAAGGTGTGGACATCTGGTGCCACCGAAGCCAACATGATGTTCTGTCTGTGCCGCACAGATGCAGATGCACCAAAGCATGCAGGTATCTCGTATGTGCTGTTGCCAATGTTCACCGACGACGGCTCTTCAAACGGAATTGAATTGCGCCCCATTAAGCAGCCTCACGGCGCATCACACTTCACCGAGACATTCCTCACAGAATCGCGCGCACCAATTGCCAACATCATCGGCGGCATGAATAACGGTTGGCGCGTCACAATGACAACGCTTGGTAACGAGCGTGGTGGCCACGCAACCACTCAACACGTGGAATACACCAAGCAATTCTGGGAAGCAGTAGAGATGTTGAAGAAGAACGGCAAGTCAAAGGATCCCGTGACTCGTCAGCAACTCGCATGGGCCTTTAGCCACGTTGAAATCATGCGCTTCCAAGGACTGAAACTGTTGTCTGAAGTACTCGCGCGCAAAGAACCGGGACCAGCAGCATCCATTAACAAGATGTTCTGGTCTGAATATGCGCAGAAATTCTCTAATCACATGATGAACGCACGTGGTGCAGAGGCAATGCTGATTGAAGACGGAACAGACGGCAAATATGTTGCCGATCGCTGGACTTCAATGTTCTTCCAGCATCGTTCGTCCACCATTTGGGGTGGAACCGCACAGGTGCAGCGAAACATTGTTGGCGAGCGCGTACTTGGCCTTCCAAAAGAACCAGATCCAAACAAGCCACGCCCAAGCGCGGAGTAGTTCTACTTCTCTAAGTACGGGTCACCAGGTCGACGGAATCGAATTGGTGTAGACAATCGGCTAGCCGTTGGTGTGATGGCTTTGTACATCTGCGCTGGCCTGCCTGGCTGGGTTCCAAAATCTGCAAACTCGTCAATTGGTGTTACAAAGTTCTTTACTGCGTCTACTTTTCGACGGAAATTCGCAGGGTCTACTTCGTATTGCAGGAAAGCTTCGTACACGCTTCGAAGTTCGCTGATAGTGAATTTCGATTTGCAGAAACTCAACGCAACGCTGGTGTCTTCCAACATTCGGCGCGCTGTCTTACGTGCCTCGTAAATGATCTCAGAGTGATCGAACTCAAGCATTCTCTTATCGCGAAGCTTGCGATAGGGGATGAACGCGGCTTCGTCCGAATGTCGGCGTGGCTGAATGTCGCCAGGGTGCGGCACTAGTGCCATGTATGCAATTGCAATTGCGCGAAAACGATCGTCTCTATCTGGGTTGCCGTATGCGCCAACCTGGTGAAGGTCGCGTTGCTTCAGTGTGATGCCGGTTTCTTCGCTGACTTTTCTAATGGCCGTCTCTTCAAGCTTTTCATCGTCGCCAACGAGACCACCAGGGAGCGCCCATTTGTTGGATGAACGTTCTGGTCTCTGCATAACAAGAACTTCAAGCCGGTCTTTTGCGGCTACGGCGCGGTCTGGATTAATGGTGAACACAACGGTGTCCACGTAGACATAAAAGTCCATCTGTTTGGTTCTCTTCGCGGGGGCCATAGGCACAGTTTGACACATTTTGGTCACTCTGTCCCTTATTTCATAAGGGTTGTAACACCCATGTGCTATATTCTAGTCACTTGTACCTTTATCCCGTGGTGCAAGGAGATTGGAGCATTATGACCACAAACCACGCCACTTCCACCGGGCATTCCCGGTTGTCTCATCCCCAACAAGTTCGTGCATCGGGTGTCCTTATGGGCACAGCTGTTGCAGACGCTGTTGGTGCACCTTTTGAATTCAAGCCAGGTGGTCTGTACGCAGATCGTTTTCCAAAGCCTGTGCTTGGTGGTATCGGAGAAATGATTGGCGGTGGCGGTTTTGGTTGGGCTCCAGGTGAATTCACCGATGACACACAAATGGCAATCGCGTTGGCGAATGCGCTGGAAGAAGCAAATGGCTTTTCGCCAGATGTTGTGTGGCGTCATTTCCGTACGTGGTCCGCAACTGCAAAAGATGTTGGCATCACCATTTCGCAGTCATTAAGTGCACAAACACATGTAGGCGCCGCAGAAGCGGCTCATGAAGCACTTGGCGGTCGCACGGCAAGCAACGGTGCCGTCATGCGCATTGCTCCCATTGGTATTTACGGCGTCCGTTTGTCGCGTGTTGACGCAATGGAGTTGGCCATGGCACAGGCATCGCTGACGCATTTCGACCCGTCGGCTGCGTTTGGCGCAGCTTTCGTTGCAGACATCATTCGCAGCACCATCATCACCGGAGATTTCGCTTCCAGCGTTCACTCTGCATTCGAGTTCTTTGGAGAGTCGCCATTGGCATCGTTCTTGGACGATGAATTTGCAGACGTGTTGTCTGCAGATTTCGATCCTCTCGCTGACCACGTATTGCCAAACGGAACAGTGTGGACTGCAGTTGGTCAGGCGTTGTGGGCAGTTCGCACCACTCGGTCATTCCACGATGCAGTGGTGGCTGCCATCAACTTGGGTGGAGACACAGACACAGTGGCAGCTATTGCTGGCGCAATGGCCGGAGCTGCTTATGGCTTGCAGGGTATTCCAGTGCGCTGGACAACGTATGTTCACGGAAGCCTTAACACGCCACACGCTGGACAACAGACATATAAGGGTCAAGACCTCATCAACATTGCTCGACGTCTGTTGGGTCTTGGCGATGCGCCCATCACGCCACCAGAGCGCGCTACTCCAGCCAAGATGGTTCATCCAGCAGGTGTATGGGCGTCAAACCTGGAAGGTGCGGCCGCTGTTCCTCAAGATTTCGGCGTGGTGTCTCTGTGTATTACCGAAGACCGTTTCGACAACCATGCGCATCGTCGACAGGTGTACATGCGTGACAGTGAAGGGGATAAAAACCCGAATCTGTTCTTTGCAGTGAAGGAGAGCGTCGACGCCATCAATGCCTTCCTTCGTGAGGGTCGTCAAGTTGTGGTGCATTGCCATGGTGGACGAAGCAGAACGGGCCTTGTTCTGAAAGCGTGGTACATGTTGAACGAAGGCGTGCAGCACGACCGGGCTCATCAATGGATTAGTGACACATGGCCGTTGTATACAACATGGACACAAACGTTTCTTGACCTTCTTGACAACGAGTGGGGAGATCACGTCGACGCCAACACGGGAGGTATTTAATGATGCATATCATCGAAGCAGAAGAGCGCATCAGCAAGTACTTCATGAAAGTTGCAGATGTCTTGCCAAGTTTCGATGACGATGCAGACGAAGAAGATCTGGCGCCTTGGCCTCTTACGTTTCAAACGAAGAACGAAGTTGAAGGTACGGCAACCCTGTACGAGCGTTTCAACGGAACCTTGGTTCTTCGCATTGATGCAGATGTCATCACGGTGACCGACTCTCCAGCCCTGCACAAATGGGTCACATCGCGCACCGGATGGATGCCATTTGTGCAAGCTCGTTTGGAAAAGGTAGATGGCCAACGTGTTCGCGTCATTGCAACGCATTCCTTCCTTGCAGACGAAGTCACCCAAGCAGAAGTGGAACAAGTTGTTGGTTCGTTTGATTACGTTGTCGACAAGTGGTCTGAGAAATTGGTCCTGTTGGAGGTAGACGCAGAGATCGAAGCAAAAGCCGAATCTGCGCGTCAACGTTCAAAGCGCCCAAGCGAGGTGAAAGAAGGCCCAGATGCAGATGCTGTAGAAGAGGGCTCTGCCTCGCCATCTCGCTCCCCATTGGGCGATTTGAACGACATGGTTGGTTTGCTGCCAGTGAAACGATTGGTGGAACAAATCACCAATGTTCAAAAGGTTGCCCGTGTACGTCGTCGTAACGGGTTGAATGCGGTGGCGCCATCTCCTCACTTGGTGTTCACGGGAAACCCAGGAACCGGAAAGACAACGGTGGCGCGTCACATTGGTCGCATCTATAAACAGCTCGGCTTGTTGAGTAGCGGTCATGTGGTGGAAGTAGATCGCTCACAGTTGGTGGGTGGATACATCGGCCAAACGGCCATTAAGACTCGCGAAGCTCTCGACTCTGCAAAGGGCGGAGTGCTTTTCATTGACGAGGCCTATTCATTGGCACGAGATCACGCAAACGACTATGGGCATGAAGCGATTGAAACCATCCTTGCCTACATGGAGAACCATCGTGGTCAGATTGTTGTTGTGGTCGCTGGTTATCCAGCAGAGATGCAGACATTCATGGCAATGAACCCTGGTTTGGCAAGTCGTTTCGATTACACCTTGCCGTTTCCCGACTATTCAAACGATGAACTTGCGGTTATCTTCGAGCGTTTAGCCAACGAGTATGACTACGAGCTCGACGACATAGCTCGCGATGCACTGAAATTGGTGGTGTCGTCATGGGAACGCGGTGATTCCTTTGGAAATGCCCGCGAAGTACGCCGCTTATTCAATGAAGTGGTTGCCACCCACGGTGCATGGTTAATTGAGAACCGCATCACATCGGGAGACGAGTTGAAGCAACTGCGCAGCGTGCATTTTCCGGTTGGTGAAGCTCTCGTGAATGTTGGGCAACGTGAGCGTGCCGGAGGTAATCATCAGCAAGGTGGTGCTGGGTACCTCTAGGGGCTACCGCTCTGCGACGTGGTGGGAAACTAGTGTTTCTCCGTGGTGTTAAAGCAGGTTCGCAACGTATGGAACACGCTGCACGGGTCTGAACCGCTAGAACCCACCAAGCGTCAGCTCACTATCGCTGGAGTCTGCGGAGTTTTTGTCGTGGGGTTCATGGCAACAGTGGCAGCACGAATGGCATCTCCCACCATCCACCCAGATGAATGGGGCTTCCTTACTAATGGTCAGGCGCTCATTGGACATGTTGAAGCCCCTATTCCTACTGGCAGTTTTTATCCTGCAGGTTTCGGAATTATCACTGGCGTGGCAGGTCTATTGACGGGCTCACTATCGGGTGCATACAGAGTCACTCTGTTTGTCAACATTGTCTTTGCGCTTCTCACAGCGTGGTGTGCAGGCCGACTAGCAGTGAAGACATTCAAAGCGTCGTCAAACGTGGGCAGATTGGTATCGGTGCTGGTACTGGTGTTGCCCGGAACCATTGTGAGCGCAATGTTTGCGTGGCCAGAGATTGCTGCTCGTCTGGCGTTTCTTGGGTTCATTGCACTGGTCTTTCGCGCGGTTCGTTCTGCGCAGCGAAACGAAGCGATCATTCTTTGTCTTTTTACAGGGCTAATGCCTGGGCTGCACGGCCGTTTCACTTTGCTAATGCCAGTGATTGCGTTGCTTTGTCTGTGGTTGTGGCGCGTTAAGAGGTTGGCATTCACATCGCTAGCTATGTCTGGAACCGCGATGGTGTTGGGGTATGCAGGTTCCTACTTCATTAACAAGTTTGTGAAGGCGTCCATTTATCTTGAGTCCTACGACCAAGAGAACCGCCTTCTCAGCAGGCTGTTTAGGCCAGATTTATGGCCAGCGTTGTTGAGGACCATGGTTGGTCAAACGTGGTATCTCCTTGCCACAACTGTTGGAATTGTTGGCCTGGGAATTGCATTTGCAGTTCGATCTGCGTTTGCGAATCGACGTGGTCGAGAATCAGATGAAGCACAGTGGGCTGAATCTGTCACGCTCGCCGTGTTGGCGTTCTCAATGTTCTCCATCATTTTTACTGGTGGCCTACAGCTCCTTCACGGAAACCGCGGCGACCACCTCATGTACGGGCGTTATGTGGAGATGATGGTCCCCGCTGTTGTGGTGGTGGCTGTCGTTGCGTTGTCGCGTCGAGATGTGTTTGCAAGCAAAGCGTGGTTTGCATCGCTTCTTGTGATGCCCATGTTGTCTATTGCATACGTGATTGTCGATGGGGGAGACGGCGTGAAGGGTGGCGCATCGCGCCGCAACATTGTGTTCCCCAACATTGTTGGTGCAGATGCTGCTCGTTATGTGGTGTCTCCTGGGTTTCTCACGTTCACGGCGTTTTTCTTAGCTGTGGGTGTTGCTCTCTGGCTGATATCCAGAAAGTCGCGAAGTGTTGCAGTGGTGGCACTGGTGTTGTTGTTCGCGGTGGGCGATGTGACATCGGGGCAACGAAGCTTGTTGACCCGAAGTGACAATATGGAAGGTGCGACCAACACCATTCAGATGGTGAAAGATTCGGGTTCCACGTTGGTTGGTTTTGATTCTGGAATTCGAAATGACCCCTCGTACTACTACTTGCGTTATCGCTTGCACCCGGTTCGAATCGTCAGGTTTGATTTTTCCTCTCCAGGCACAAAGGTTCCCGCTACCTACAACTGCCTATACGGATGGGGAGATAAGCCTCCAGCAGACGGAAAGTGGGCCATCGTCGCCGATGAGCCAGGGGTCGCGCGAGTACTGTGGCAACGGGTGGGAAGCCCCCACTGCTGACCGGAGAACCGAAGAAAATGACCGAGTATTACCCCGACCAGTGCGACGTAAGCGTTGTCCTTCCTATCTATAACGAGAAGGGTCACCTGCGCGCAGAAATCGACCGAATCCGTGAGGCACTAACTGCCTCCAAATATTCCTTCGAGATCATCGTGGTAGACGACGGCTCAAACGATGGTTCTGAAACCGAGCTTGCCGCAATCCCCGGAATCACATTGATTACACATCGCCGCAATCAAGGCAGTGGAGCCGCACGCCGTACAGGAACCACTGCTGCGCGCGGTCGCGTGGTTGTTTGGACAGACGTGGACATGACATATCCCAACAATCTGATTCCAGAACTTGTAGATGCCATGGATGGCTACGATCACATTGTTGGTTGGCGCCAAACAGAAGAAGGAACTCACAAGCTTTTGCGCACTCCAGCAAAATGGATCATTCGCAAATTGGCGAGCTATTTGTCTGAAACAGATATCAAAGATTTGAACTCTGGTCTCCGCGCCTTCCGACGTGATGTTGCAATGCAATATGTTCACGAACTTCCAAAGGGTTTCTCGTGCGTCACCACCTTGACAATGTCGTTTCTTGGAAACGGCTACAGCATCGCGTTTTTCCCCATCGAATATTTCCCAAGGGCGGGACGTTCAAAATTTCATTGGCTTCGCGACACTCGCCGGTACATCTTGCAGGTCATTCGCATGACCTTGTCGTACAACCCACTTAAGGTCTTTTTGCCCATTGGTCTCCTCCTGTTGGCTGCTGGTTTTGTCAAGCTTGGTTACGACTGGTCAAACCGCGATTTCCGACTTGCGGCTAACACGTTGTTGGTGTTCTTTGCTGCACTTCAAGTGATCACCGTGGGATTGTTGGCAGACCTTGTGGTTCGCGCAACCAAGTCACCTAATTCTGTTCCGCGCGCCTAAGACATGGTGAGCCAAACCGTCCATCGCATCGCCATTGTTGGCGGCGCACTGTCTGCCAACAAAGGGGCCGCAGCAATGGTGGAGACGGTGATTGCACGAATGCCACAACAAGTCGGCCAGTGCGAATTTGCTTTGCTCACCACGTATCCAGACGCTGATTCGCCCAAAGTGCCAACTGGCGCACCCGTCAATGTTGTTGGGCTTCAACCGTTGCGCTTGGCCGTGGTGGAGTTCCCTGTTGCAGTCCTCGCACGTATTGCTCGGTTATTTCGTCTCCCGTTGGGATGGGTTCGCGCACGTGGATGTCGTGCAATGTTGAACTCGGATGTTGTGGTTGATGTTGCAGGTATTTCGTTTGCAGATGGTCGTGGAATTCCAATTGTGGTGTACAACGCGTTGATGACCGGAGTGCCAATTCTGTTGGGTGTGCCAACTGTGAAGGCGGCTCAGGCGTTGGGGCCATTTTCGTCGCCAGTTAATGCGGTTCTCTCGCGGTTGGTTCTTCCCCGTGTTGCCGCCATTTGTGCACGTGGCGCGCGGACACGTGAGCATCTGAATTCCCTTCACTTGAAGAATGTGGTTGATGTTGCCGATCTCGCCTTTTCACTTGAGGAGTCTGCAGAGTTGCCACCAGACGTTGCTACATCTGTATCAACGTTGACAAACGGATTCATTGTGGTGATGCCAAGTGCGGTGGTTCGTGGAATTGTTGAAAGCAACGGTGGCAACTACGTGCAATTGATGGCCACTCTCATTCGGCGAATTCGTGAGGCCACAGGACAAGGTGTGGTGATTGCGCCACACTCTTATCGCGTAGGTCATGGCGAAGGCCGCATGAACGATGGTCCCGTCTGTCGAGAAGTCGGGCATGAGTTGTCTCAGGACAGCGGAGTTGTGCTGGTGGATGCAGATTTGTCTGCTGGTGAATTGCGGAAACTTATCGGGATGGGCGACGTTCTTGTGACTTCTCGCTTCCACGCGATGATTTCTGGTTTGTGTACTGAGACTCCAACTGTTGTTGTGGGATGGAGTCATAAATACCGAGAAGTTCTAGACGATTTCTCGCTTGTCGATTTCGGAATGGACTCAAAAGTTCTCAACACTCCGGAAGTGGTGGTGGACAAAGTGGTTGATGCTTTGAAGAATCAATCAACGTATGCGCAGCAGATTCGCCAAGGCCTTCCATTAGTGCGGGAACGTTCAGCCAGGAATTTCGAAGTAATTGCAGGAGCAATGAAGTCGTGAACGTCACCTCAGATCTTTCAGGCGTTATCTCGTCGGGAATGTGCATTGGCTGCGGAGCTTGCGAGATGGCCGACTCGTCTGTTCGTGTGTCGTTGAACCCATCGCGACTCATTTATGAACCAGAGACTGCAGGATCGCAGATGGCGGCCTCTGTATGCCCAGCGGTGTCTGTTGATTATGCGGGTTTACAGAGCTATCTCTTTCCGGGTCAGACAGTGGGGCCGTTTGGTGTTGTTCGGTCTGTTCATTTGTCGCAAAGTACAACTGTCGCCAGGAATATGGCTGCCAGTTCTGGTGGATTAATTAAAGAATTACTTCGTCATCTACTTTCCACACATCAAATTGATGGCGTGATTGCACTTGACCATGTTGATGGAATTGAATTTGCGGCGCGACTCGTTTGCACGCCAGACGACATTGACACACTTCCCGGTTCGATTTATCACAACTTGAAGCAGACGTCGGCCCTGCAGTTGTTGAAGAACACGCCTGGCAGATTGGCAATTGTTGCCATTCCGTGCCAGTTGGAAGGTCTCTATTCGTGGGTACAGAAATGTGAACCACAACTTAGAGAGAAAATTGTTCTGAGTGTTGGCTTGTTGTGCGGATGGCAATATTCGCATCACAGCATTCACGCAATGGGCGAATATCTGGGCTACAACCCAGACGACATTGAAGACATTTCGTATCGAGGTGGCGGACCAGTAGGAAAGCTCACTGTAAAAACGAGAAATGGTCAACAGTTCACGGCGAGTCGTCGAGTCGATTTTGGTTATCAAGTTGCTTTTGACCGACACTTCAACACGTCACGTTGTCATGTGTGCATTAACCACTCAAATTTCTTGGCCGACATTGTGGTTGGCGATGCGTGGTTACCAAGCACAGTCTTTACAAAGACAGGTATCAGTTTGGTGGTGTGTCGCACAGAGTTCGCCGAAGCGACACTGAAGTCCTTGGTGGATTCTGGGAATTGTGTTTCCATTCAGGTGGGTGAAGACGAGATCAAAGAGTCGCAAACCGACAGAGTGGTCTTTGGAGAGTTCGCATATGCATATGCAGATTTCCTCCGTGAGATTGGTTTACATACTCCTCAACTAGACGGGCCCAACAAGGGCTTCGGCTCGTTGAAGCCACGACGTCAAGTTGCGAAATTTCATCGAGAGCTCGTTCGCAAGCAGGCTCTCATGGCCGCACGGCGCTACAAATACATGAAGCTTCGTAAGGCCACGCTCGAGTTGCGTGGCTATGTCATGCGGTACGTCCGCTGGTTTATGGTGCGCATCCTCAGGGTGAAGAGCCTCAGCGGGCAGCGAAAAGAAATTCCGCGCGACAGATTCGAAGGGTTTGCCTAAGTCCACATTGTTGGCCCGTCCGTGTTGTCGTGCCCAGCAATTATGGGGAAAGATATAGGCGGAGTTATGTCAAGGGGGCTACATGACACTCACGCCAGATCAAGCGGTATTGGTTTTTACTGATCCAGCTGCGTACGCAGACGATCAACGTTTCCATGAGGCATGCGATGTATTACGACGAGAATCTCCGATACATCGGTTTGTGGACCCAACGGGGCACTTCAATCCGTTCTACGCAATTACAAAACACAAAGACGTGTTGGAAATAGAACTCCATAACAACATCTTCATTAATGAACCACGGCCGGTACTTGGGCCAGCCTCATCGGATCGTCGAAATGAAGAGAACGGCCACATGTTGCGAACTTTGATTCATGTGGATGATCCGGAACATCGTGATCTTCGTGGCGTCACAAGCGAGTGGTTTCTACCCAAGAACTTGTCCAAACTAGATGCGCGTCTTGCCGAATTGGCGAAGCGCTATGTAGACAAAATGGCGTCCATGGGCGGGGAGTGCGATT
>CAZRHK010000051.1:0-4169 GCA_964599815.1 uncultured Bifidobacterium sp.
ATGATCGTCGTCCCCGCAGAGATGATGATCGCCCAAGTCGTGGTCCTCGTCGTGATGATGATCGTCCGTCGCGTGGACCTCGCCGTGATGATGACAGGCCTACACGTGGTCGCAGCTTCGATCGCGATGATCGTCGTCCCCGCAGAGATGATGATCGCCCAAGTCGTGGTCCTCGTCGTGACGATGAGCGTCCGCCGCGTGGTCGCAGATTTGATCGTGATGACCGTCCATCGCGTGGACCTCGTCGAGATGATGACCGTCCAAGTCGCGGTCGCAGCTTTGACCGTGATGACCGTCGTCCTCGTCGTGACGATGATCGCCCAAGTCGTGGTCCTCGTCGTGATGATGACAGGCCTACACGTGGTCGCAGCTTCGACCGTGATGACCGTCGTCCTCGTCGTGACGATGACAGGCCTACACGTGGCCGCAGCTTTGATCGTGATGATCGCCCAAATCGTGGTCCTCGTCGTGATGATGACAGGCCTGCTCGTGGTCGCAGTTTCGATCGTGATGATCGTCGTCCGCGCCGTGACTTCGACCGTGAAGACACACGTACTGCAGCTCAACGAAAGTCAGATGAAGTCAGTCGCCGAACCGGTGGACGTCGCACAACCGGAGAAATGTCGAATCCGCCAGAGCGTTCACGTGAAGA
Source organism: uncultured Bifidobacterium sp. (assembly GCA_964599815.1). Taxonomy (GTDB): domain Bacteria; phylum Actinomycetota; class Acidimicrobiia; order Acidimicrobiales; family Ilumatobacteraceae; genus UBA2093. The sequence continues at coordinate 653 of CAZRHK010000051.1, forward strand.
CTGGATTGACGAAGGCTCCACACGCCCTACGCGTCGTCCAACTGGCGTTCGCGCAAAGGCAACGGGTAAGGCTCAAAAGGGTGGCCGCAAGGAAGTGCGTGCACTCGATTCCGTGGTGGAAGAGTTTGAGCGTTCCATTGGTCAACGAGCTTCTGTTCGTGCGCTAAAGAGATACGAAGCAGCATTACAAGCATTTGAAGCGCATCGTTATGACGAAGCGAAGAAGATTCTGAATCCGATGGCCAAGGAATATCCAGAGGTTGCAGCTGTTCATGAAATGCTCGGCTTGTGTTTGTATCGCGCTGGTCAATGGAAGCGTGCATTGACTGAACTAGAAATTGCAGTTCGGCTTAACCCAGAGTGGATCTTTAATCACGCAGTCATTGCTGATTGTCATCGTGCATTGGGTAACCATCAAATGGTGGAGAAGTACTGGCGGGAGTTGGCAGAAGCATCGCCGCATCCAGAACTGTTGGCTGAAGGTCGCATTGTGATGGCTGGTTCGCTGGCAGACCGCGGTCTGTTACAAGAAGGACTCGACTTGTTATCGAAGGCTGCAGGCGAATTGAAGCGACCATCTGAGTATCACCTGCGTCAGTGGTTTGTGATTGCAGACCTATACGACAAGCAAGGCAACATTATTAAGGCGCGTCAGTTCTTCGAACGTATTGCATCGCATGATCCACAATTCGTGGACGTTGCAGAACGTCTTGCCACTCTGGGCGCATAGCGGCACACAACTCCCCAAACGAAAGGGGATGTTGTGTCTAAAGAGATCAGCAAGCAAGAAGGATTCAATCGGGTCGTCATTATCGGAGAGGTTTCGTCGGTACCTATTTCCCGAGATCTCACCGATGGTTCTGTCGTCACGACCTTTGATGTTGTGTCGTCTACCGAGGTGGGCCGTGTAACAGTGCCCGTGTCGGTCGACGGAGTTCCGTCGGTTGTTGAAGAGGGTGTCTCTGTATGCATAGTTGGATTTGTGCGTCGTCGGTTTTTCAAGGCGGGTGCCTCGGTTGCCAGCCGAACCGAGGTTGTGGCGAATGTCATTACTCCAGTGCGACGCAAAGCCCAGGTACGAAAAGCCATTGAAATGGTGGCAGATGATCTCTCCGACCTTCTAGATGCCTGACTAGTGTCTACTTCGGCGAAAGTACGAGGTACCCCATGAATAACGAGCAACTCACACGTATGCGCGAAGGCAAAGGTTTTATCGCAGCCCTCGACCAGAGTGGTGGCAGCACACCAAAGGCGCTCAAGTTGTATGGCATTGAAGAGTCCGAATACTCAGGTGAGGAAGAGATGTTCAATCTCATTCATCAAATGCGTTCCCGCATGATGACTAACTCTGCCTTCACCGGTGACCGCGTTCTTGGTGCCATTTTGTTTGAAGGAACTATGGACCGCGACGTTGAAGGCATCGGAGCTGCCGAGTATCTGTGGACTAAGAAAAAGGTCATTCCGTTCTTGAAGATCGACAAAGGTCTCGCCGACGAGGCAAATGATGTGCAAGTCATGAAGCCCAATCCAGATTTGGATGCTCTGCTTGCCAAGGCGAAGTCAAAGGGAATCTTCGGAACAAAGATGCGCTCCGTTATCAAGGCGGCCAACGAAGAAGGCATCAAGGCTGTTGTTGCACAGCAGTTTGAAGTAGGTCGTCAAATCTTGGCTGCAGGTCTTGTCCCCATTATTGAGCCAGAAGTTGACATCAACAGTTCAACAAAGGGAGAAGCAGAAGTCATCTTGAAGAAGGCATTGTTGGAAGAGCTCGACCGCCAGCCAGCAGATCAACCAGTCATGTTGAAGTTGACGCTGCCCAACATTGACGGCTTCTTTGACGAACTAGTCGCTCACAAGAGTGTTCTCCGTGTTGTTGCGTTGTCAGGTGGATACTCGCGCGACGATGCGAATGCCAAGCTGTCGCGCAATAAGGGAATGATTGCAAGTTTCTCGCGTGCATTAACCGAAGGTCTGTCTGCAAAGCAGAGCGATGCAGAATTTACGGCAGCAATTGATGCTTCAATTCAAAGCATCTACACAGCGTCGTTGAGCTGACCTCTTATTGAAGAGGGCGCATCACCATTCCGGTGCGCAATTTTGGTGTGAAGAAAGTTGACTTCGGTGGCATCAGTTCGCCGGTGTCTGCAGTTCTGCGAATTTCTTCCAACGACACTGGTCGAATGAGAATCGCGCTCTGTGCGATGCCGGTGGTGACCTTGCGAACAACTTCCTTCACGCCATGTTGGTAAGTGACGTCGTGTTGAACGGTGCTGAGTGCGTGTTCAAGACGGGCGCTATCTAAGTTGCGCACACCAGCAAATGCTGACTCTTTCGGAGTGAGAAACAGTCCAGTCCCGTCTGGTTTCACTAAACAGAGACATCCGTTTTTGTCCATTGCAGCAATTGTTTCTTGGGAGACGCTGCCACCATCGCTGATGTCGTAGAACTTCTCCAACGTTGGAAGTAGGGCAGAGTGGTCCACGTTGTACAGGCGGTGAATTGCCGCAACGCTGAGTTGTTCCTGAATGAGCTCGCCCACATAAGTCATGGTGAGTTCTGCATCGGCAGGGCCACCATTACTGCGTGATTCATCGCGGTACGTGCGACTAATGGCGTAACGATGATGGCCGTCGGCAATCAACACTGGGTGCGATGACACCAATTCAGAAATTGTTCTAATTCGCACTTGATCTGTGACGCGTTCGAGCACGTGGTGTACTCCTTCTTCGTCGGTGCACTCAGCAACAAGTTCGGCTGGTTCCAGCAGTGCATTCGTGAGTCCAGGAGTGAGAGATAGCCCCCACACGGGGCTTAAGTTTGCGCGTGTTGCGCGAGTGAGATCAAGGCGGTCCGTTTTTGCTTTGGGCGTTGTTCGCTCGTGAGGCAACACGCCAGGTGCGCCTTCATCCACCACTTCCAACGCACCAATGACACCAACGGTTGTTCTAGTGCGGCCTGCATCGTCTGTGAAGGTCATTCGGTAGATAGAGAACGTTGGTGCACTGTCTGTCACGAGAACACCACGCTCTCTCCATTCGGTCATCACCTCGGCTGCTTTGCTGTATCGCACCTCGCCGTCGGATTCCACGGGATAATCGACGTGAACAATGTTTGATGCGTGGGTGGACGCATACATTTCGCGGCGATCTTCGTCGAAGACGTCGTATGGGGGAGAGGTCTGCGCTGTGATGTCGGCGGATGTCGGAGTGGAAAACCGTAAAGCGGGGAATGGTTCGAAGCGGGGCACGCCTGTAATGGTGGCAGGATTAGAAGCCATGACCAACTTTGATTCAACATCTGTGGTGCTGTGCGACCTCGATGGGGTTATTTGGCTTGCTCACCAACCCATTGAAGGTTCAGTAGAAGCGGTGTCTGCCTTACGAGAGGCTGGTAAGCGGGTGCTGTTCGTGACGAACAATTCATTTTCCACCTATGACCAGCAAGTGGCCGCGCTGTCATCGATTGGAATTGAGGCCGATGGCGATGTGGTGACGTCTGCAATGGCGGCCGCTTCGGT
>CAZRHK010000051.1:4179-11158 GCA_964599815.1 uncultured Bifidobacterium sp.
GGATGGTTGGAGAGTGCTGGTGTGCGGTGGCGAGGGGCTGATTGAAGAGGAGGAGAAGGATGGGGCGGAAGCAGTAGTTCCGTATCGCAGCAGAGGTGCATCGGGACCCTTCGATGCGGTTGTTGTTGGATTCCACCGAGAGTTCGATTTTGAGGTGTTGTCAGATGCGCTCACGGCTGTTCGCCAGGGGGCCATGTTGATCGGCTCAAATGCTGACCCGAACTATCCCACTCCGAATGGTCCCATTCCGGGCGGAGGTTCAATTCTTGCTGCGGTCGAAAAGGCAACAGGGCGGTCGGCGCTTGTGACGGGAAAGCCGCATGCACCGATGGCCGAGTTGGTGCGGCACATGTGCGCAGGTCATGGGTCAGAGAACATGGTCATGGTGGGGGATCTGCCAGAAACAGATGGTGCATTCGCGCGAACAATTGGATGTCCTTATGCATTGGTGTTGAGCGGAATGACTCATTCACCAGATGGAGTTCACGCAGACATAGTTGAGCCATCCTTGCATCATGTGGCACAACGTCTATTGAGTCCCTAAATGCATAGCGGGAGGACAAGTACTCTGAGTATGTGCGAATTCGACTTGACGCCGCGTTAGTGAAACGTGGTTTAGCCGACTCTCGTTCAGAGGCGGCTCGCATGATTGAAGCTGGTCATGTCACTGTCAGTGGTTCATTTGCTGATAAGGCGTCTCGATTGGTTGGTGCAGACGAGCCGATTGCAGTTGTTGTTGAAAAACGATTTGTGAGTCGCGGCGGAGAGAAGCTTCTTCACGCTTTGCAGTACTTCACAGTCAACGTTGCGGGACGTTCGGTCCTTGATGCAGGCGTTTCAACCGGAGGCTTCACGGACTGTGTGCTGCAACTTGGTGCTCGCCGAGTCTTCGCGGTTGATGTTGGCAAGAACCAACTACACGAGCGAATCAAGGCTGATCAGCGGGTTGATTGGCGTGATGGTGTGAATGTTCGCGAATTGCAGCCAGAAGACGTTCCTTTTCCATGCTCGTTGGTGGTCGCAGATTTGTCGTTCATTTCGTTGACAAAGGTGTTGCCAGCTCTTGTTGCTTGCGTGACGCCAGAAGAGCAGTTTGCTATTCCGCAAATGGTGCTCCTGGTGAAACCCCAGTTTGAGGCTGGGCGAAAAGAAGTGTCGAAAGGTAGGGGAATCATCACCGACCCCGCTGTCCATGAAGACACCATTCGTCAGGTACGAGAGTGTGTTGAATCCCTTGGTGCCACCGTGGTTGGTGTGGTGGAATCACCCATCAAAGGCTCGGAAGGCAACACGGAATTCTTGATGTTGGTTGAATGCCACTCCTATTCCGTAGGTTATGAGATATGACTTCTCTGGGCCTTGCAGTTCATCGTTTTCGGCCCGATGCGTTGGCAGTTGCTAGGTCTGTCGCCACATGGGCTCACGAGCGTTCCATCTCGGTGGTGGCAGACGCTGCCGACCTTGCTGCTATTGCGTCCGATGTTGTTACTGCTGGCGATGTTGACACGGTCGATGTGTTGGTCTCCGTTGGTGGAGACGGCACTATGTTGCGCGCAGTTCGTTCGTTGAACGGTGCGTGCGTTCCCATTATTGGTGTGAATCTCGGAATGTTGGGTTATCTCGCCAATGTCGAACAAGATTCCATTATCGATGCATTGTCCGCATGGCATTCGGGAACAGTTGGTGTTGATTTTCATTTCGATGATCGCATGTTGTTGGAAGTTGCCATGTGGACTAACGGCGCCAGGAAAGCAAACGTCCTTGCGTTGAATGAAGTTGTCATTGAGAAGAAAGAAGCAGGTCACACGGTTCGGCTCGGCGTAGACATAGACAAGGCCCCATTCACCACGTACGCCGCAGATGGGCTCATCATTGCCACTCCAACTGGGTCAACGGCATATTCCATGTCGGCTCGAGGGCCAATTTTGTCGCCACGCCTTCGCGCATTGCTCATGACCCCAGTGTCTCCACACATGTTGTTCGACCGATCCATGGTGCTCGATCCCAGCGAAGCGGTTCGCGTAGAGGTGTTGGGTCATCGTGAAGTCAACGTTGCCACCGATGGCGGTTTAGTGCACTCTTTACGGCCTGGAGACGTTGTGGAAGTGCGTGCCGCGCAAGAGGTTGCTCGATTTATGCGGTTTGAAGAGCAACGTTTTCATCAAGTGTTGAAATCAAAGTTTGGATTGAACGATCGCTAATGCTGGTGGAAATTTCCATTGAGAATTTGGGCATCATTGAATCGTCTCGCTTGACGTTCAGCGAAGGTTTCTCTGTGTTCACGGGTGAAACCGGTGCTGGAAAAACAATGTTGGTAGAGGCCATCAATCTCGTGTGTGGCCGTCGCGCGGAAACTTCTGTTATTAGAGACGGGGCAGACGAAGCTCATGTTGAAGCACGTTTCATAGAGACAAATTCAGATGGTGAAGAGGAAGAAATAATTCTCTCGCGCAGTATCCATCGTGAAGGACGCAGTCGCGCGTACATCAATGGTCGTATGGCAACAGTGACTGCACTATCTGAAATGGGGGAGCGACTCGTTGACATTCACGGTCAGCACGGCCATCAGCGTTTGCTCACCGCATCTGCACAACGAGAAGCCCTCGATCACTTTGGTCGTATTGACTTGTCGCCGCTCACTGAAGCACGTGAGGCTGTTACCCATATAGATGCCATGTTGGCAGCGCTTGGTGGTGACGAGAAGTCTCGAGCACGTGAAATTGATCTGCTGTCGTTTCAATGTGAAGAAATTGAGTCCGCAAATATCTCTGGTCCACATGAAGATCAAGAGTTGTCACAAGAAGAAGACGTTCTGTCTGACGTGGTTCGCCTTCAGGAATCGCTTCAGCGGGCATCGGCTCTGCTCTCAGACGATGGCGGTGCTGTGGAAACTGTCGGGCAGGCATTGCGTTCCGTCTCTGGCATTCCCTCTCTCGCCGATCTGCACACGCGATTGGAGTCACTGTTGGCAGATGCCACAGATGTGGCCCATGTTGTTCGCGCTGCTGCCGAGAATGTGGAAGAGAATCCTCAACGCTTGGAAGAGATTCGCATTCGTCGTCAATTGTTGAGAGATCTCATGCGTAAGTACGGAGACACATTGACCGATGTTCAAGCATTCGGAGAAGAGACCCGTGCTCGTCTGAACGAGCTCACCGGGTATGCAGAGCGTGTTGCTCACTTAGAGGCTGAAAAATCCCAGGCGCTGAAGAAACTGCGAGCCGCTCAACTACAGGTGGGTTCTGCGCGTCGATCGGTGGCAGGGGATTTGGCTCGCCAGGTGGAACAGCGATTACGAACATTGGCGTTGCCGCATGCCGAAGTCAGAGTGTCTGTGGGAGATGCAGACTCAGACCCATCGGGCGAATCTGTGGTGTTCTTGCTGGCCGCAAACCCGGGAAGTGCACCCCAACCGCTCACCAAAGTTGCAAGCGGTGGTGAATTGGCCCGCGTCATGCTTGCTTTGCGTCTCGTCCTCACAAGCGAGCCAGCCACCATGGTGTTCGACGAAGTTGATGCCGGTATTGGTGGGGCTGCAGCCGTTGCCGTGGCGTCATCACTTCGAGAGTTGGGACGACAGCATCAAGTATTTGCGGTGACTCACCTTGCCCAGGTGGCTGCAAGTGCTCATCATCAGATTTCTGTGTCCAAAAAGGTGAAGTCTGGGAAGACCTTTGGCTCTGCATTCGCCATTTCACCAGATGAGCGCGTCGCAGAGATTGCACGAATGTTGTCCGGCGGAGTCGCAGATGAGTCTGCGGTGGCTCATGCGGGAGATTTATTGAAGAGTCTCGGAGCAGATTCCCCAACGCCCAAGAAACGTGGCAAGACGTCTAGCTAGCCGTTGCATGGCCAACCCGCAGGTTCGGTTATGATGAAATCCCGTTAGCAGTTCGAGTTGGCGGGAGAAGCAATGCCAAAGCACATTTTCGTGACGGGTGGCGTTGCAAGTTCCCTCGGTAAGGGTCTCACCGCATCATCGCTTGGTCGTCTTCTCAAGATGCGTGGTTTGCGCGTCACCATGCAGAAGTTGGATCCGTACATCAATGTTGATCCAGGAACCATGAATCCGTTTGAACATGGTGAAGTGTTTGTAACCGACGATGGCGGCGAAACAGACCTCGACCTTGGTCACTATGAACGCTTTATCGACGAAAATCTCACACGTTCCTCCAACGCCACAACAGGCTCTATCTATCAAGCTGTTCTTGCAGCAGAGCGTCGCGGTGATTACTTGGGCAAGACGGTGCAGGTCATCCCTCACATCACAGATGAAATCAAGCGCCGCATTCGCCGCATCGCCACGGAAGACACCGATGTGGTCATCACCGAAGTGGGTGGAACAGTTGGCGACATTGAAATCTTGCCGTTTTTAGAGGCAATTCGTCAGTTCCGCAATGAAGCCGGACGCGACAACGTTTGTTACATCCACGTCACTTTGGTTCCATTCATTGGTCCAAGCGGTGAGCAGAAGACGAAGCCAACACAGCACAGTGTGACCGAGTTGCGCTCGCGTGGTATTCAACCCGACATCATTGTGTGTCGAAGTGAAGAGCCATTGAGTACCGGATTGAAGCGCAAGATCTCCCACATGTGCGACGTGGATGCGAATGCGGTTATTAACGCAGCCGATGCGCGAAACATTTATGAACTCCCGCTCATTCTGCATGAAGAAGGTCTCGACACGGTTGCATGCGATGTGTTGCGCATCGATGGTGACGTGGATCTGTCTCAATGGGAAACCTTGGTGAATCGTGTTGATGCTGCAGTGAAGCCTGTGCGCATTGGCCTCATTGGAAAGTACGTGGAACTACAAGATGCGTACTTGTCGGTTGTGGAAAGTTTGAAGCACGCAGGTTTCCATCACGGCGCAAAAGTAGAAATCGATTGGATTCAAGCTGAAGACGTTGAAGGGCTACTCGCTGGCGGTCGTCTCGACGGACTTGATGGCATGGTGATTCCTGGCGGTTTTGGTCAGCGCGGAATTGAAGGAAAGATTGCAGCCGCTGCGTATTCGCGTGAAAATCTCATCCCGTGTCTTGGATTGTGTCTTGGAATGCAAGTCATGACTATTGAATATGCGCGTCACGTACTTGGAATGGCAGATGCCAACAGCACAGAATTCGACCCTGCATCAACTCATCCGGTGATCGACATCATGAACGATCAACGCGATGTCACCGATAAGGGTGGCACCATGCGTCTTGGTGCGTATTTGGCAGTGTTAGAGCCAGGGACAAAGGTTGCCGATGCATACGGGGAATCGGTGGTCAGCGAGCGACATCGTCACCGTTGGGAGTTCAACAACAACTATCGCACTCGTTTTGAGGAGTCCGGTTTTGTCATTAGTGGCACATCTCCCGACAAGCGTCTCGTTGAGTTCATTGAATTGAAGGACCATCCATATTGGGTGGCAACACAGGCGCATCCTGAATTCAAGAGTCGTCCAGATCGTCCTCATCCGCTGTTCCGCGAACTTATTGCGGCATCACTTGCGAATCGTGACGTTCGTTTAGCGCGCGACGGCCGCACTGTTTCTCAAACGGCTTAGCAATGTCGTCACCCAGAGGGTTTCAAGCCCACGATGACGAAGTCGTTCATTCATGGGCGATGTTTCGTTTGGTGAAGCGCCGTGTCACATCACCGATCGGCGAAGAATTTGAACGAACATTTGTCAGTACGCCCGGTGCTGTTGCCACTGTCGCCGTCACGGATGACGGTGATGTGATTTTTGTGAATCAATACAGGGCAACACTGGATTCGTTTGTTCGCGAGATTCCCGCTGGCATGCGCGATGTTGAAGGTGAAGATCCTGGCGTGACAGCTGTGAGAGAACTGAAAGAAGAGACTGGGTTCATTGCGTCACATATTGAACCCTTAGGGACATGCCTGTCGTCGCCAGGGGTCACCGATTCATCGGTGGAGGTTTACCTCGCCACTGGGCTAATCGCTGGAGACGCAGAGCCTCACGGACCGGAAGAAGATCTCATGTTTGTGGAACGAATATCGTTTGCAGAGGCGTTAGCGATGATTGAATCGGGAGACATCACTGACGCAAAGAGCGCATACGGGTTGTTGTTGGCCGCACGGCGGTATCCACATCTCGTACGCTGACGGAGGACATGGCTGACTCATCTCTCTCCCGCGAAGCAGAGGCTTTCTTGTTGTGGATGACCGTAGAGCGAGGTCGTGCTGCAAATACCGTTTCTTCGTATCGCAGAGATTTGGGTCGTTACGAGCAGTTTCTTTCAAAGCGCGGAACTAACGGTGTCTTGTGCAGTGAAGAAGACGTGGAGGCATTCGTTAGGCATTTGCAGTCACAAGGAGACGCGGTCGCGAGTATTGCGCGACGTCTTGCCGCAGTGCGTATGTTGCATTCTCACTTGGTGGCAGAAGATGTTCGAACAGACAATCCCGCTGCGCGCGTGGAAGGGGTTCGGGTGCCAGCAGGCGTTCCGAAGCCATTATCAATTGATGAGGTTGATGCACTTTTGTCATCAGTGACGGGTGTTGATTCAATAGCGCTTCGTGACAAGGCCGTTCTTGAGTTCTTGTATGCCACCGGTTGCAGAATTTCAGAGGCATGCGACTTGAATCTCAGCGATCTAGACATGTCGTCACGTGTGGTTCGTCTCTTCGGTAAGGGCTCAAAGGAACGTGTTGTTCCTTTTGGCAGGACGGCAGAGAAGCATCTTGCCGATTATTTGTCGAACGCTGGCCGAGGGATGTTGACGCCAGATACATGGTCGAAATCTGCAGATAGAGATGCGGTCTTTCTCACCAATAGGGGTCGACGACTTAATCGTCAGAAGGCGTGGTCAATTGTGCGAAACGCTGGAGTCTCCGCAGGTATCACGCGAGAACTATCGCCACACGTGCTCCGTCACTCATGTGCAACACACATGTTGGAACATGGTGCCGATTTACGCATTGTGCAGGAGATGCTGGGGCATGCAACTATTTCCACCACTCAGATTTA
>CAZRHK010000052.1:0-7549 GCA_964599815.1 uncultured Bifidobacterium sp.
AACCGTTCTAGGGCGGGCAGGGCATCGCCACTTCTCCTAGGCTCTCCACCATGGGGGACACCACTGGTTATCTAATTATTGGCGCATGCGCCATGTTGGTGACCTTCCTCACGACTCCTCTAGTTCGAGCTTTTGCGCGCGCAAAGAACTGGGTCGCAATTCCCGGAGAGCGAAAGGTTCACACCGTTCCCACGCCAGACGTTGGCGGAATTGCAATGTTCGCCGGCGTGGTGGTGGCATTCGCGCTTGCATGGCGCATGGATCGCTTCGGCGGATTGTTTGAGGCCAACAGTGAATCCATCGGTGTTCTTTTGGGTGCAGCACTCATTCTTGTTGTCGGTGTCATTGACGACGTGCGTGAAATCTCTGCGCCAGCACGAGTGGTGGCAACAATTGCAACGGGAATGATCTTGGTGTGGTTTGGCGTCACCATGTTCTATTTCCGAATTCCATTTCTCGGAGTACTGCAGTTATCAAATGACTGGGTTCCCATTGTCACTGTGGTGTGGCTATTGGCAATGACGCAGGCAGTGAACTTGATTGACGGTCTCGATGGTTTGGCAGCAGGAATTGTCGCTATCGGTTCATTGGCGTTCTTCATTTACTCACGCCATCTCTCGGGTCTTGGTCTGTTGTCGGAACCAAACATTGGGCCACTTGTCGCCATTATCACCGTTGGTGTATGTGTTGGTTTCTTGCCGTTTAACTTCAACGGGGCCAGCATCTTCATGGGTGATGGCGGTGCGTATCTGCTTGGTTTCCTTGTTGCGGTGTCAACAAGCGTTGTTGGTGGTCGAGCAGATCCAACAACTCAGGCATTTAGTGGGCAGACCTATTTCTTTCTTGCACCGATTGCGATTCCGTTAATCATTCTTGGTGTTCCTGTATTCGACGTTCTGTTCGCAATTGTTCGACGAGTGAGCAAGCGTCAAGGCTTTGCAACTGCAGATAAAGGACACTTGCATCATCGTCTCATTAACTTGGGTCATGGTCCTCGACGCGCTGTTGCAATCTTGTGGTTGTGGACGGCATTGTTGTCCGCGTTTGTTTTGTATCCCGCGTTTAACAGAACAACTACTAACTATGCACCGTTTGGATTATTGGGATTGGTGTTGTTTTTGTACACCGTTCTGCATCCAGACTTAGAGCGGAAAAGAGAGGACGAAAGTACGCGTAAAAGCGCGGAGTAGGTACTTTCGTTCATCGAAATGGTCGTTATGTTCGCTTTATGGCGAATGACGAACAATCGCGAGAAGCATTTGCAGACATCACAACCGAAGACCTCGCATCAGTTCTATTTCAGCTGGGCGATCACATCTGCGTTCATCGACCAGTTCTCGATGAGTTTGAAACTGTCATTGATGGCGAACTGGTGTGGTGGAATCAGTCGTACCAAGAAATTCGTCGGTACACCGTCAGCGCTGGTCAGCGCATCAGTCGGGAATACATAGATCCCGACGTCGCCATTGCTCATTTGTCTGCGGCGTGGCAAACAGGGAAGTCCCTCCAAATTCTTGAGATCACCCCACGTTTGTTGGGTCGTTTTCGCTACGAAGGAAACGAAGACGGTACCTGGGTGCAGTGGCAACGAATTGGCAACTTGGTTATTGAAGTCAGCTCTGAAGTGGGCGAAGTGTTGGCCTTGCGGAAAATGATTGGCGACCAGAAATCGTTGCTTGCAATTGCGTACCGCAAACGAGCCATGGCGGTGGAGCGCGAACGAATTGCACGCAATCTCCACGACACCGTTATTCAAAATTTGTACGCAACGTCGCTATCGCTGTCTATTGCTGGCCGCCGAGCGCAACGCGAAGTAGGTCGAGCAATCAACGTTGCCATTGACTCGTTGGCCGACGTGATTTCAGAAATTCGTCGTGAAATTCTCGATGTTGAAACTCGTCGTGCTTCACCCCTACGACTTCTTCTAGAAGATGCGTTGATTCCCATCTTGTTGCCGTCAAACACGCGACTTGAGTTACGTATCGATTGTCCCGACCTCAACGAAGAAATCACACGTCATGTTCGTGCAGTGTGTGTTGAGGGCTCGTCCAACGCCGTGCGTCATGGCCAAGCAACGTTGGTCGCAATTTCTATCGACATGACAGATCACGATCTTGTCATCACTATCGCTGACGATGGCTCGGGAATCCCCGAAGCCGCCAGTGCACGTAACGGTCTCCACAACATGCGCGAACGCGCCGAATCATTAGGAGGAACAATGGAGATGACATCAGTAATGAACAAGGGGACCACGTTGACGTGGTCTGTGCCGAATGCGGGGTGGATGAAATGATCCGCGTTGCAATTTGTGATGACCACGTCATGGTGCGTGAAGCACTTGCGTCCGTGATTGAACACGAAGAAGATGTTCACATCGTTGGAATCAGTGACTCGCTTGAATCAACAAATCAATTGATTGAGACAGAAGTTCCAGAAGTCCTAGTGATGGACGTTCGCCTCAATGGCGAATCTGGACTCGACATTGCACGATCTGTTGTGGCAACACATCCAGATGTGAAAGTTGTGATGTTGACATCGTTCAACTCAGACGAAGCTCTCGTGTCGGCATATGAATTGGGAGCAAGTGCATTTCTTTTGAAATCAGGCAGCTCGGATGCATTGGTGCAAACAATCAAAGATGTTGCGTCGGGAATGCGTCTGATTAATCCGGCTGAAGTTCGTGTGGCCTCTGAAACATTGGAAAAGCGCGGAATGGGAATTCTTCGCAAACTCGATGCCAACGATCGACACATTGCGCGGCTCATTGCATTGGGGTATTCCGATAAGCAGATTGCAGAAACGGTGTACCTGGGTCTTCAAACTGTTCGAAATCGCGTTTCAAGAATGTTGTCGCGCTTCAACAAAGAGAATCGCACCCAATTGGCTTTGTTCTTTTCTGAGTACCAGTCAGAATTGGCCGAGATGTAGGGGAGACCGGCGCACCCCACATGTGACGCTGCGGACATCGTCTTGTGACACAGGTCTGACGCCTTTGTCTGGACGGCTGATGTAGTTTGTGGATATATTCACAAAGTGCTGGCAGTTGCCGCGACACACAAAGGTGCCCCCGTGAAACTCATCCCGAAGCCAAAGCCAGTTGCGCTTGATTCCGGTGTGTCTCAAGGCGCAGAGCTTGCTGTTGGGATTTTGGTGTTCTTTCTTATTGGGCTTGGTGTCGACACGTGGCTTGGCACCACACCGGGCTTCATGATTGGGCTCACGATTTTCGCTGTGGTCGGAAATTTCGTGCGGATGTATTACTCCTACACGAGTGCCATGCGTCACCTAGAGGAAGAGCGAGCAGCTCAGGCGCGAGGCGACAAGTGACCGAGACCCCCTCACCACTGGCCATGGCGGCCCAAGGGATGGCCCCAGAGGTCACCCTGTCGAAGGACCTCGTGAAGCGCGGTCTTATTGCTGCTCCGGTGGTCGTTGGGGTGGGTGCCATCGCTGGTGGCACCAGTGGGGCATGGTCGTCTGCGTTCGCTTTGGCCCTTATTTTGTTGAACTTTTCCATCGCAGCCGGCCTTATTTCGGTCACGGCGCGAATCTCGTTGGGGTTGATGATGGGGGCCATTTTGTTCGGCTACATCTTCCGCCTAGCTCTCATCACCGTGGCTGTCTTGTTGGTCAAAGACATGTCGTGGGTCTCCATTCCGGTCCTCGGAATCACCATCATCGTCACCCACCTAGGGCTCCTCTTTTGGGAAATGAAATATGTGGCGGCCTCGCTTGCATTTCCTGGATTGAAGCCAGATGTAGCAGAATGGCGGGCGTCCCGCGCCCCCGAGAATCACTGAAGGAACATGAACCGTGCTCGCACTTGAATTCCCAAAGATGTACGAGATCCTCGTTTGGAAGAATCTCTTCGATGGCGTTGGTTTCAACAAAATCGCACTCATCGCATGTCTTGCAACAGTGTTGAGCTCAGTGTTGTTCATTCTTGCTACACGTAAGGAAACAACTGAAGCTCCACGTGGTGCACGCAACTTTGCAGAAGTTGTTGTTGACTTCATTGAGAACAGCGTCATTGCGCAAACAATGGGCAGCGACAAAGAGAGCATGAAGTGGACGCCGTTCCTTCTCACATTGTTCTTGTTTATTTATTTGTGCAACGTTCCTGGAATCATTCCGTTCTTCCAGATGCCTGCAACCGCACGCATGGCAGTCCCAATGTTCCTTGCATTGCTGGTGTGGGTTGTCTTCAACGCAACCGGCATTAAGCACCAAGGTGTTGGCGGATACTTCAAGAGCGTGTTGTTCCCACCAGGAGTTCCCAAGGCTCTCTACATCTTGGTGACACCAATCGAATTGATCTCGGTGTTCTTGGTTCGTCCGTTCTCATTGGCAGTTCGTCTTTTCGCGAACATGCTTGCTGGTCACATTCTTCTCGTGACATTCGCTCTCTTGTCTGAAGCACTCTTTCAGGCAAAAGACAAGGTCTTGATTCCAGTTGGAATCTTGCCCTTCTTCATGCTCGTGTTCCTCACGTCGTTCGAGGTACTCGTTGCGTTCTTGCAGGCGTACATTTTCGCCATGCTTGCCGCCGTGTACATCAGCGGAGCGGCTCACCCGGAGCACTAGGCCAACAGGTCTCCCAACCCAAACCACTCAATAGGAGAGAAAAACAATGGAAGCAATTGCAAGGCTCATTGCAGCTGAGGCTGCAGCCACAACCGAGGCAACCAGCACAGGCGACGGTCTCACCGCGCTTGGTGCAGGTCTGGCATATGGCTTCGCAGCCATCGGACCAGCACTTGGTATCGGCAACCTCGTCGGTAAGTCCGTTGAGGCAATGGCCCGTCAGCCAGAGGCAGCTGGCATGGTGCGTACCACCATGTTCCTCGGTATTGCATTTACCGAAGCACTCGCCCTCATCGGCTTCGTGGTCTTCATTCTTCTCAAGTTCGCCTAATTCGCGAACTGAGTCCGAGTCAACCATCGATCTCCGCATGTGCGGAGTCCAGGAGCTGAAATGCCGACTGCGATAGTCACCCAATCGAATGGACAGGTCACACGTGTTCAACTCGTTCCCGCAGAGGGAACAGAGGACACTGTTGTCGAAGCTGAAGTAATGGCTACTACTGGCGCTGCCAGTGAGGAAACCACTGCTGAAGTGAAGTCACCGCCAAACCCAATTGCCACCTCGCCGGCCGAACTTGCATGGACTGCAGGTGCGTTCTTCGTGTTGTTGATTGTGATGCGTTACTTCTTGTTTCCAAAACTCAAGAAGGCAACCGATGCTCGTTACGACGCAATTCGTGCCGACATCGAAGGTGCAGACGAAGTGAAGTCAAGCGCACGCACTGCCGTGGCTGAATACGAAGCTGCTCGCGCAGCGATTCAGTCTGAAGCAGCCGCGCGAATTGATGCAGCCCGTCAAACACTCGATAACGAGCGCACTGCGCAGTTGGCACAAGTAAACGAACGAGTCGCTTCAGCTCGCGCAGCCTCCGAGGCCGCAACCGCTCAAGCGAAAGCTGCAGCACAAGGACAAATTGCGTCCGCTGTAGCAACCGTTGTTACTCGTGCTGCCGAGTTGGCTACCGGACAAAAGCCCGATGCTTCCACTGTTGATGCAACAGTGAAGTCAGTCATGGAAAGTGCGGTCACACGATGAGCATTTCTCTTCTTTCCAGCGTTCTTGCTGCAGAAGGTGCATACGAATCGCATCACTGGTTATTGCCAGAGAACTTTGAAATCATTTACGGCGGATTGTCATCTGTATTTGTGATTAGCGCACTCATCAAGTTCGCTGGTCCACTTGCAAAGAAGGCACTTGCTGATCGCACCGCTCGTATTCAAAACGACATCGACTCTGCACGCTCAGCGAAAGCCGCAGCACAGCAAGAAGCAGATGGCATCCGTTCATCACTTGGCGACATTGCGTCAGAGCGCTCTCGTGCTCTTGCCGAAGCAGATGCTCAAGCAGCAGCCCTACTCTCCGAGGGTCGCGCACGAGTATCAGCCGAGATGGCAGACATTGAAGCAAAAGCAATGGCAGACATTGCTAACGCAGCGTCACGTGTCAACGATGAACTTCGTGCAGAAATCTCACGCTTGTCAGCAATCGCAATTGACCGTGTGGTTGCGCAAACCATGAGCGACAAAGCACGTCAAGACCTCATTGAAGGCTTTATTTCGAAAGTGGGGACAGGACGATGAGCTCATCAAAAGTGGACGCATACGTCAGCGCCATTAACGAAATTGCAAATGCAGAAGGTGTTCTGCCGCAGGTTGAAGCAGAGTTTTCAGCAGTCGTGCGCGCAATCGATGCAAACGATTCATTGCGCAGCAAGTTGAACGACGAACTTCTTCCAATTGCAGTACGTCAACAAATCGTTGAACAACTGTTGGAAGGCAAAGGACACCGCGTCACTGCACAGAGCCTTGCTCTTGTTATCGGCGCCGGTCAGGCACGCAGCCTTCGCGACATTGCAGAGAAGATTTCTGCCGGTGTTGCCAAGGGACAAGGTCGTCAAGTTGCTGAAGTTCGCAGTGCAGTTGCACTGTCCGAAGACCAGCAAACACGTCTTGCTGCTGCACTCGCAAAAGCAACTGGTTCCGAAGTGAACCTCAAAGTCGTTGTTGATCCGTCTGTCGTTGGTGGCTTGGTTGCCACTGTCGGCGACAAGGTCATCGATGGTTCCGTCCGTCACTCACTCGACCAGCTGAAGAGCCGGTTGTAAAGAATCGCGAAAAAGAAGGAAGACATGGCAGACATCACATTTTCCGCCAATGACATCGCATCTGCGATTACCAGCGGTCTCGCTGGTTACTCACAGTCATTAGAAGCACAGACCGTTGGTCGCGTTGCTGAAGTTGGTGACGGTATTGCACGCGTGACTGGCTTGCCAGATTGCGCTGTTAACGAGTTGCTTGAATTCGAAGACGGCACCGTTGGTATTGCACTTAACCTCGACGAAGCACAGATTGGTGCTGTTGTTCTTGGTGATGCAGATGCCATTGAAGAAGGTCAACCAGTAAAGGCAACCGGACGCATTTTGTCGGTGCCAGTTGGTGACGCACTTCTTGGTCGCGTTGTTAACGCACTTGGTGAGCCAATTGACGGCAAGGGTGACATCGTTGGTGGAATCGACCGCCGCGTTGAAATTCAGGCGCCAGGAATCATGGGTCGCAAGCCAGTGCACGAGCCGCTGCAGACGGGTATCAAGTCAATTGACGCAATGACCCCAATTGGTCGTGGTCAGCGCGAGCTCATCATTGGTGACCGTAAGACCGGCAAGACAACTGTTGCAATCGACACCATCATCAACCAGCGTGGTCTTGGTGTGAAGTGCATCTACGTTGCAATTGGCCAGAAGGGATCCACCGTTGCACAAACAGTGGAAACACTTCGTCAGTACGGCGCACTTGAATACACCGTTGTTGTTGCTGCACCTGCATCAGAGCCAGCACCGTTCAAATACCTCGCGCCATACTCTGGCTGTGCAATCGGTCAGCACTGGATGGAAAACGGTGAGCACGCGCTCATCGTGTACGACGACTTGTCAAAGCAGGCCGAGGCCTACCGCCAGATGTCGCTGTT
>CAZRHK010000052.1:7559-10035 GCA_964599815.1 uncultured Bifidobacterium sp.
CTTCTTCTTCGTCGTCCACCAGGCCGTGAGGCATACCCAGGTGACGTGTTCTATCTCCACAGCCGTCTTCTCGAGCGTGCTGCAAAGCTCAGCGACGAAAAGGGCGCAGGTTCACTCACTGCATTGCCAGTGATTGAAACCAAGGCAGGCGACGTGTCTGCATACATTCCTACCAACGTGATTTCAATTACCGACGGTCAGGTGTACTTGCAGGACAACCTCTTTAAGTCAGGTGTTCGTCCAGCAGTTGACGTAGGTGTGTCGGTGTCACGAGTAGGTGGCGCAGCACAGACCAAGGCAATGAAGAGCGTGTCAGGAACACTGAAGCTTGACCTCGCACAGTTCCGTGAACTTGAAGCATTCGCAACATTCGGATCCGAACTCGACGCAGTGTCAAAGGCACAGCTCGAGCGTGGTTACCGCTTGGTGGAATTGCTGAAGCAAGGTTTGAACTCACCAATGCCAGTGGAAGAGCAAGTTGTTTCCATCTTTGCGGGAACAAAGGGCTACCTCGACGACATTCCAGTTGCAGACGTTCGTCGCTTTGAAGAAGAACTGTTGGCATACGTTCGCGCACGCCACGGTGCAATGCTCGCTGAGTTGCGCACCAACGGCAAGGCAGACGTTCCATCAGATCTTGGTGACATCGTGTCCACCTTCAAAGCACAGTTCAAGGTCACCGGCCCGAAGGCTGGTTCCGTAGATCCAACTGCAACCAGTGCTGAAGCACTCGGTGACGCAGCAAGCGACAAAACCCTCGCAACGGAGTAAGTAAGTGGCTGGCGGTCAGGAACGCATTCTGCGCGGACGTATTCGTTCCGTGCAGGCGACGAAGAAAATCACACGCGCTATGGAGCTCATTGCTGCATCACGCATTGTGAAGGCGCAGCAACGCGTCGCCGCCGCTGTGCCCTATAGCGACATGATCACTGAAGTTGTTCGTGATTTGTCAGCTGCAGGTGCTGGTTCCGATGCGCCGTTGTTGGCCGGCCGCGACAGCGTGAAGAACGTGTGTTACGTGGTGCTCACTGCAGACCGTGGTCTGTGTGGCGGTTACAACTCTGGTGTCATGCGCGCAACTGAAGGCGAAATCAAGCAAGACGCCGTGCAAGGTCGTGGACACACCATCATTGCAATCGGTCGTAAGGCAGAGAATTACTTCCGTTTCCGCGGTTACAACGTTGGTCGTTCATACACCGGCTTCACCGACAATCCGTCGTACTCCATTGCCAAGGAAATTGGCGAGTACGTCACAGGTTTGTACGAAGCTGGCGACGTCGATCGCGTTGAACTGGTGTACACACGCTTTATTTCCGCAGGAAATCAAGAAGTTGTTCAGCGTCCGCTCGTTCCACTTGACACTGCAACTGCAGAAGGTGGCGATGGAAAGAACGAAGCCGGCCGCGACTACGAATTTGAACCATCACCCGAGGCCATTCTTGAGTCGTTGCTTCCTCGCTATGTGGAAGCTCGTGTGTATGCAGCACTTCTCAATGCCGCAGCGTCGGAACATGCATTCCGTCAGCGCGCCATGAAGTCTGCAACAGACAACGCCGAAGAATTAATCAAGAACCTTTCACGAATCATGAACCGAGCCCGCCAGGACTCGATCACGACCGAAATCATGGAAATCGTCGGCGGCGCCGAAGCCATGTCGGCCGGAAACTAAGAGCGAACAAGTAGGAGAAATCCAGATGAGCATGACAGAGACACAGCAAGACGGTCGGGTAGTGGCAATTGCCGGTCCCGTTATCGACGTTGAGTTCCCCCGTGGCGCACTGCCCGAGTTGAACTCAGCAATTGAGTTCGACATCGTTGTCGACGGAGTCACCACAAAGGTGCTCGCCGAAGTTGCACAGCAGCTTGGCGACAGCCGCGTGCGTGCCGTGTGTTTGAAGCCAACCGACGGTCTTCGTCGTGGCACACCAGTGCGCAACACTGGACACGGCATTCAGGTGCCAGTCGGTAACCGCACACTCGGCCACGTATGGAACGTGTGGGGCGAAGTGCTCGACGGCAACAACGCAGACTTCAACGACATCGAGCGTTGGGACATTCACCGCGCAGCACCTGCATTCGACACACTCGAGCCTTCAAAGCGCATGTTCGAAACAGGCATTAAGGTCATCGACCTTCTCACCCCGTACCTCGCTGGTGGAAAGATTGGTCTGTTCGGTGGTGCAGGAGTGGGTAAGACCGTTCTCATTACCGAAATGATTAACCGCGTGGCGTCAAAGCACGGTGGTGTGTCTGTGTTCGCCGGAGTGGGCGAGCGCACACGTGAAGGAACAGACCTTCGTCTTGAAATGGAAGAGTCTGGAGTGTTCGAGAAAGCCGCACTTGTGTTCGGCCAGATGGACGAACCACCAGGCGTGCGCCTTCGCGTTGCATTGTCAGCTTTGACAATGGCTGAGTACTTCCGTGACGTACAGAACCAGGACGTGTTGTTGTTCATCGACAACATCTTCCGTTTCGT
>CAZRHK010000052.1:10045-11093 GCA_964599815.1 uncultured Bifidobacterium sp.
ACACTTCTTGGTCGTATGCCATCAGCTGTGGGTTACCAGCCAACACTCGCTGACGAAATGGGACAGTTGCAAGAGCGCATTACTTCAACCCGCGGACGTTCAATTACGTCATTGCAGGCTGTATACGTTCCTGCGGACGACTACACCGACCCCGCACCGTTCACCACGTTTACCTTCTTGGATGCAACTACAGAACTTTCACGTTCAATTGCATCACTCGGTATTTACCCAGCAGTGGACCCACTTGCATCAACATCGACAATTCTCACACCAGAGACCGTTGGCGATCGTCACTACGCAGTGGCACGTCGCGTGCAGGAAATTCTGCAGCGCTACAAGGAACTGCAAGACATCATTGCAATTCTCGGTCTCGACGAATTGTCTGAAGAGGACCGCCTCATCGTGTCTCGTGCACGTAAGGTGCAGCGCTTCTTGTCGCAGCCGTTCTATGTTGCGGAAGTCTTCACCGGTGTTAAGGGTGAGTACGTTCCAGTTGCTGAAACAGTGGAGTCATTCGAATCACTCATCAACGGCGAACTCGACGAAGTGCCAGAACAGGCATTCCTCAACGTTGGTTCAGTTGAGCAAGTGCTCGCGAAGGCAAAGGCTCTGCAGGAGAACGCATAATGGCTGAGTCCAACGGCGCAATGCGTGTGGAAGTTGTATCACCCGAGCGGATTCTCTTTTCTGGAGAAGCCACTCAGGTGATCACCCGCACCCGTGAAGGAGGCGAAGTTGCCTTCCTTCCTGGTCACGCGGCTTTTCTCGGAGCTCTTTCCGAGAACCACACACGCATCTACCTTGCCGATGGAACCATTCAGAACTTGGCGATTCACCTCGGCTTCGTTGAAGTTGGTGCAGATCATGTCACCATCCTCTCCGACGCTGCCGAGCTTGAAGCAGATATCGACGTCGAGCGTGCACGCGCCGCTAAGGCTCGCGCTGAAGAGCAGTTGCGTACCGAGCACTCCACTGAAGTTGAGGCCGACTTGCGCCGTGCGCATGCTCGCTTGTCTGCTGCTGGCGGCCTCGGCGCCGCATCTCACTA
>CAZRHK010000053.1:0-10897 GCA_964599815.1 uncultured Bifidobacterium sp.
CAATCACAAGCCACAGCATCACGGTTCCGTATGCAATGCCTGAATCAATAATTTGTCCACCAGCAATAAGCCCGATGCTTCCACCAATGAGCGCGGACGTCATGATGATGCCGCCCGCAATGCTGCGAACGGCGGTGGGGAACAGTTCTCCGCGATAGACCGCCATAGCTGGATATGACACGCCAAATGCAAGCCCGCCAGCGATGGCAACAATCCACATGGTGGCGCCGGATGTGTTGAACGACATGGCCAACAAAAACGCTCCAAGTGGAACCATGGTGGCGCCGAGAACGCGACGTCCACGTTCGTCTGCGATGCGTCCACCCACAATGAGTCCAAGCGAGGCGGGTGCGCTGGTGGCAATAGTGAAAACGGCAACTAGTGCAGCTGAATAACCACGGTCTTCTTTTAGGTATCTGTTCTGAAATATGGACGCAGTTGCGATGTACAGGTTGGTGAGAAATACCACGGTGCAAATGCGGCCAATAGATGTTCGCAAAGCAGATCGTGCTGCTAACACAGCGTCACGACTCACATTGTGGTGTTTTTCAAATCGCTGTGATTCGGGCAACCATTTCATTAATGCAATAGCAACAACAAGCCATACCAACGTCACTAGATACACGTAGCGCCATGATGATTCGCTGATGTCTGCAAGTGGTAATGATGCCACTGCAATGCCAGCGCCGAGCCCGCTAAGCACTGCAAGAAATCCGGTGGCGTATGCGCGAGCATTCCGCGGCATCTCTTCAATAGCAACAACGCCAATCAGAATGTCAAGCGTTAGGCCAAGTGGACGCCCTACAGTTTGTGTGGCCACAAGAAATGGAAAAGACGGCGACAGTGCGCCCAGTGCACACACAAGTGGAGCCACCCATGCCATTGCAATCATTGTTGGCCGGCGTCCATGTCGATCTGCAAAGGCAACAATGGGAAGACAGATAATGATTCCCCATCGAACAATGGCTGCGCCAATACCTTGACCTGAATTGTTGATGTTGAATTCGTCAGCTGCGTAGGCGACTGTTTGTGTGAAGAGCGTGTTGACAAAAGCCGATGACATGGACGCCAGTGCCATGAGGATGAGAATTTGCTTCTGTCGAGGCGTGAAGGAATCGCTGGGGGAGGCCCATTGGGGCAAGCGATTTCGGGGAGTACTCCCTTTGGGGGCCACGGCGGGAGCATACTGATACGTATGTCAGATGAGTCGAGCAACCACACCGACATCATCGTTGCCAGCCAGAGCGGTCCCTTATCTGGCGAAGTTGTCGTGCCTGGTGCCAAGAATTCGGTATTGAAGTTGATGGCCGCCACGTTGATGGCCGACGGTCAATACCTGCTCACAAATGTCCCCGTGATTGATGACGTGGTCATCATGGCCGACCTCTTGACGGCAGTCGGGCTAGAGATTCGCTTTGTTCCAGCTCCTTCTGGCGAAGTTGGGCAGCACGTGGTTATTCGTAACTCTGGCAACATCACGCCCGTTGCTCCATTTGAGCTCGCCGACCGCATTAGAGCCTCAGTGAATTTGGTGGGGCCGCTACTTGCACGATTTGGTGAGATTGATATTGCACTTCCCGGTGGAGATGACTTTGGCGGTCGCCCCATTGATATGCACCTTCGTGGACTAGAGGCAATGGGCGCCACGTTTGACGTGACGTCAGATGGAATTGTTGGTCGATGTTCACGACTGCAGGGCGCAGACATTGAATTTGATTTTCCAAGTGTTGGCGCAACCGAAAACATCCTGATGGCGTCAGTTCTTGCTGAGGGAACAACCACTATTCGAAACGCCGCACGCGAACCCGAGATTGTTGATCTTTGCGAGATGTTGAAGAAGATGGGCGCGCGAATCGATGGTGTTGGAACTTCAACTCTTACGGTTAGCGGTGTTGCACCATCGTCGTTGCAGGCGGTCACGCACGAAGTGGTGACAGATCGTGTGCAGGCTGCCACGTACATTGCTGCTGTTGCAATGTGTGGCGGCACAGTGCGTGTTGCACGAGCTGTTGCTGAACACATGGGCATGATGTTGTCGCGCTTTGCAGACATGGGAATTGCATTTCACATCGACACAGACGGCATCACGGCAACTGCGCCAGAGCGTCTGCATTCCATCGACGTGTCAACGCTTCCGTATCCAGGCGTTGCCACCGACTACAAGCCACTAGTGGTTGCAATGTTGTCCATTGCAGATGGAGTGGGAATCGTGACGGAGAATCTTTATCCCGGCCGTTTCCGTTACGTGGAAGAACTACGCAAACTTGGAGCCGATATCACTATCGATGGCCACCACGCCGTTGTTCGCGGTGTTGAACATTTGCAGGGTGCAACGGTAGTGGCCCCAGATATTCGTGCCGGTGCAGCCCTAGTGGTGGCCGGTCTTGCAGCCCCAGGAATTACTGAAATTCACGATGTCTTCCACATTGACCGTGGCTACGACGACATTGTGGGGCGTCTGGCGGGTCTCGGGGCGTCAATTAATCGGATTCGTCAGTAGCTGATTCGTTACCTACCGCGTTGTCCACAGGCGGTGGCAGTTTTCGAGCACGTGTGGTGGCAAGTCGCAATAGCCCAGCAATGAGGGCAATGGGGACTGCGGCGTAGAGGAACTCATCCCAGCCGCCCTGGTGACCGAACATGTCCATGAGCGTAGGCGAGCAGGGCATGAGGTTCGGTATCGTTTGCAGTGAATTGGAGGACTGCATGACAATGCGTCAACAGGTCGAAGAGACAATCGAGGTCATTAGGCCAGCACTGCAAGCCGATGGTGGAGACATCATCTTGCGCGAGGTCGATGAAGCAACAGGCGTTGTCACAGTCACGTTGACTGGCGCATGCACCACATGTCCAGCATCCGATCAAACCTTGAAGGCCGGCATCGAGCGCATTATGCGTGATCGAATTGACGGCGTCACCGAGGTAGTGCAGGTCGCGTAAGTGAGTCGTCGCAACCTAAGTCCTCAAGCACTTTTTGATGCCGCATGTGCAGGTGACCGCGCCGCTTTGGCTCGTGTGCTGTCGTTGTTGGAACGCGGCGATGTGGTTGCTCGCGAAGTTGGTCGTCTTGCCTATCAGCGTGGCGGCAAGGGATACACCGTTGGTATCACCGGCGCACCTGGGGCCGGCAAGAGCACGTTGACCAGTGCCGTCATTAAACATCTGCGAGCCATGCAACTGGAAGTTGCCGTGCTGGCCATTGACCCGTCGTCACCATTCACTGGTGGAGCCATTCTTGGCGACCGCGTGCGCATGCAAGATCATGCAACCGACACTGGTGTTTTCATTCGTTCTATGGCAACGCGTGGTCACCTTGGTGGTTTGTCGTTATCTACGCCCGAAGCAATTCGCATGCTCGACGCGGTTGGTCGCGAATGGATCTTGGTGGAGACCGTTGGAGTTGGACAAGTGGAAGTGGAGATTGCTGGCAAAGCAGACACCACTGTTGTTGTGTTGAACCCAGGTTGGGGTGACTCGGTGCAGGCCAATAAAGCGGGCCTTATGGAGATTGCAGACATCTTTGTCATCAACAAAGCAGACCGTAAAGGTGTGGAAGAAACTCGTCGCGACATTGAACAAATGTTGGAACTCAGCGATTTGCCGCACGAAGCATGGCGCCCACCAATCATCGCAACCATCGGAAGCACCGGCGAAGGTGTGCCGTCACTGTGGGATGCAATTGTTGAACATCGCACCACAATTGAACAGTCGGGCGAATTAATCAAACGTCGTCAGTTTCGTTTGCGTGAAGAGTTGCGAGAAATTGTTGCGCGTCGCCTCGAACAGCGTGCGCGAGATATTTGCACTGGCGAACGGTGGGATTCCTTGCAAGACGGTGTCTTGAATCGATCAATCGACCCGTGGTCTGCTGCAGATGAAATGTTGAAAGGCGTTGGTGCGTAAATGTCGAATACTGATTTGGTGCTTGTTGAAAGCCCAAGCAATGGCGTCTTTGTTCTCACCTTGAATTCGCCAAAGGTAAACGCGTTATCCACCGCAATGTTGCAGCGCATCTACGACGTAGTCACCGACCTCACGTTGTTGTCGGCACACACCGTCATCTTCACTGGTGGAGATCGTTTGTTTGCTGCTGGAGCTGAGATTTCAGAATTTGGTGGTCCATCTGAAGCAGACACCATTGGTCAGCAGTTTCACAAAACATTGAATGCAGTTGCTGCCTTGCCCGGCTTTACCATCGCAGCAATCAGTGGCTACGCGCTTGGTGGTGGTTGTGAATTGGCAATGGCGTGCGACTATCGCATTGCTTCCACAAAGGCCGTATTTGGTCAACCAGAAATTTTGTTGGGCATCATCCCTGGTGGCGGCGGTACTCAGCGATTGCCACGTTTGGTGGGTGCAAGTCGGGCCAAAGAACTCATGATGACCGGTCGTCAAGTGAAAGCCGACGAAGCTTTGTCTATTGGGCTTGCCGATGAAGTTGTGGAACCAGATCAACTCATGGTGCGTGCGAACGAATTAGCTCAAGCAATTGCTGGTGGAGCAGCACAAGCATCGCGCATCATTAAGCGCGTTGTAGACGCTGGTATGAACACCACTCTTGAACAGGGACTTCGCCTGGAACTAGATGGTTTTGTTGAGGTGTTCGGAACTCATGACAGCCAGGTTGGTGTGAAGAGCTTCCTAGAGAACGGTCCAGGAAAAGCCACGTTCACTGGTTCATAAGGTGAACATGTTCCGCGCACCCGATGCGCGTCGATTTGTGAGTGCATCGCTCATCATCGGTGTTGCTTTCGTCATCTTCGGAATGTCGTTTGGCGTGCTTGCGGTGACCGCAGATGCATCAATTGCCCAGGCAACGGTGATGTCACTGCTGGTGTTCACCGGAGCATCACAAATGTCTGCGGTCAGTGTGATTGCTGCTGGTGGAACTGCTGCAAGCGCTTTTGGCGGTGCTGTTCTTCTGGCGGGACGTAACGCTGTGTACGGTTTGGCACTCTCGCCTGTGTTGCGGCGCAGTTCGTTACCGTTGCGTTTAATTGGTGCTCAATGGGTGATTGACGAAACCACTGCGTTGGTAACGGCCGAAGATAATGAGCTTTCACGACGAACCGCTTTTTGGATCTCTGCACCAATCTTGTATGCCAGCTGGTGTGGCGGCACCTTTGTTGGTGCTGTCATTGGTTCAAACATTGATCCAAATGATTTCGGACTCGATGCCGCATTCCCGGTGATGTTCATTGCCATGCTTGCCCCGCACCTTCGAACCAAGGCCGGCAAGAGGGCCGCACTTTTTGGTGCACTTGCAGCAGTGGTGCTGGCGCCGTTTATGCCAATTGGTTTGCCCATTCTTGTTTCGGCGCTTGGCATGTTCTTTGGTGTAGCGCCAACTGAAACAACGCCTGCGCCAGTGAGTGACGGTGCGCCATGAGTTGGAGTTTTATTTTTCTGCTTGCCGCTGCGTCGTATGGGTTTAAGTTGCTGGGTGCCGTCATCATTGGTCAGCGCACCATGCCGCCCGCGTTAGAGCGATGCTTGCTTCTCATCCCTGCTGCGTTGTTGGCGGGGCTCATCGCCAAAGACACATTCACTACTGGTCAGACAATCGGGTTGGACGCTCGTGCTGCGGGTCTTGTAGTGGCTGCGCTTGCTACGTGGAAGAAACTGCCATTTGCAGTGATCATTGTGTTGGGCGTTGGAACAACAGCCCTTATTCGCTTGTTTGCCTAAGCCGCTTCAACGAGTTTCTTTAATTCGCGCAAGTTGCGACGCCAAATGGCTTTCATCACAATTTGACCGCCCACTAGTGCGCCCAACGGCCCGCCGAGCCACCATGGAAAATCGAGTGATTCTGTCCAGGTGAAACGCGTTCCTGTGGTTCCAATTGGTTCCAAGGTGAATTCGCCTGTGCCGGTGACAACGCCGGTGTGTGTGACGCCCATGACTTTTTCTGGTTCCCATGCGGTGATGGTCATGACATCGACCAATTTGATGGGACCAACTTTGGTGTCACAGAAAAACTTTGTGCCTGTTCCGCGTGTTTGTTCTGTTTGAAAACGAATGGCAACTGCGTCGGCCATCCAGTCGATGTGACGTTCTACTGGTTCAACAATTTCCCACACCTTTGCAGGTGTCGCATTGATGTCAATAGAGACTCGAATTTTGCCCACGGGTTATGCCTGCACCGATACATTGCGCAACTCGGCAGCTGCAGTTTCTGGTGCCACGATATTGATCATGACTCCGGTGCCACGTTCAAAGCCGGCGGCAGTAGTGAGCTTTGGCCACAAGTGTGCGTGCCAGTGGTACATGCCCTCGTGATGTGATGGCGCTGTATGGAAGACCAAGTTGAATGCAATGTCTCCAAGTGCGCGCACAAGGTGAGCAAGTGAATCGCGAATAGCAATTCCCACTGCGGTGAGCGCTTCATCTGATGCATCGGTGAGGTGCTGATGATGCGCCTTCGGCATGATGAGAAGTTCAAATGGGCTAGAGCTCCAGAACGGGCAGATAACAACGGCATGTTCGTTATCGAGAACAAAACGCTCAGAGTCTGTTTCGGCTTCCACTGTGGTGCACACAATGCAGCCACCCTTGAAGCGTTCGAAGGCTTTTTCTTCTTCAAGGATTTCGCCTGGAACAAATGGAAGGCCAAGAAGTTGACCATGTGGGTGAGCAAGTGATGCGCCTGCTTCACGACCATGGTTGACAATTGCTTGTGTGTAGCGAATGTTTGGTGTGTTGGCGTGTGCAACGAAGCGACTCTTTAGCGCAGCCATTAGTTCTTTGATCTTGTCGTCTGAGAACATGTCGAGTCGAACAGAGTGATCTGGAGCAAACACAAACACTTCATGTGTGCCACTTGCTTCGGCCATCACATGTACAGGACCCATGTTGCGCACTGCGAGCGATTCATCGCCTTCGAATGCGGGGTAGCGGTTTGGCACCACTCGCATCTTCCAGTTGCCATCGGTACCGAGTTGTTCAAACAACGGAGCGTCGGGACGAGAAGAACCTGGGCAGAACGGGCACTCGCTGTCTGTGTCTGTTTCAACCTGTGGTGCACGAGGCGCAAAGTCGGTTGCGCGCTTTGCCCGGTTAGGAACCACTGTTACCCAGCGGCCGGTGAGGAGATTGAGGCGTAGTTGACTCACGGTGCTTTCAGGATAGGTCGGATTGGGCTCGTTTTTGTGGAGCCCTAGCGGTATTCAGGTGACGTTTACCCCAGGATGTACGTACTGATGTGCCGAGATGAATCGCTCGTAAACGGATGCCCATTGCCATCGGCTGTTCGTTCAACAAGTTGAAGTCCAGCGCGTTGTGCAAGTTCGTCTAGGTGATGGGGCAAGACGTAGTGAACGTTCCAGGGCCGAATAACGGACTCGCCGTCGCTGGTGGTGTGAGTGAAAGCACCCGAGATAGTGCGCGTTGTTGGATGATGGCGACTAGTGCTTGTGACGCGATCGCCGTTCGCCATGATGCGCTCTTCGCTGAATTCTTCGTCGCTCTCGCCACGTGGAATCACAAGATCGCACATGAAGAATCCGTCCGATGCAAGAGAGCCAGCTATCAAGGAGAGGCACGACAACAGCGATTCCTCATCGGGAAGATTGAACAGCGTGTTGTAACCAACAAATACGGCATCGAATGGTCCGGCAGGTAACTGCTGCGAGAAGTCACTGCATTCAAGAGTGGCAATCTCATGGATGCCATTGGCTCGTGCAACGTCCAGCATCTTCTCGGATGCATCGGTTCCCACAAAAGAATCGAGAACAGGTGCGCGATGTGTCATGAGTTTTCGAATGAGGCGACCTGTGCCAACTCCAAGTTCCAGCACGCGTGCGGAGCGGGAGGGAAGATGGCCAGCTAGCGCTGCGACAAAGTCGTCATCAGTGATAGTGCCGTACCACTCGTCGTAAATGTCGGCAAAGGCGTCTCCGTATGCGGAAGGTAACGGCTTGTCTGGCACTGTCATAGTCCACCACGCCCACTGTCATGATGAGGCATCGGTAGCCTCATGGTTATGGCACAAGGGTCCGAGCAGATGACATACATCTATCTCGATCATGCCGCCACGTCTCCGCTTCGACCCGAGGCTCGCGACGCAATGGAGCCATTCGGCGATGTGTTGTATGCAAACCCATCTGGTTCGCACAAGTTTGCACGCGAAGCTCGCAGGGCAATTGATGAAGCACGAGACATAGTGGCGGCTGGCATTGGTCGCAAGCCTGGCGAAGTGGTGTTCACCAGTGGTGGAACAGAGGGCGCCAACTCAGCAATTCTTGGAACTGTTCGTCGCGTTGGTGGTGTAGCAGTGTGCACCGCAAGCGAACACCATGCGGTGTTGCACTGTGTTGAACATGTTGGCGGTGTTGTTGTGCCTGTTACTGCAGAGGGTCCGGTTGATCCCGCAGTGTTACGTCAAGTTCTTGCAGACACGCAAAATGTGTCGGTGGTGTCGGTGATGGCTGTCAACAATGAAACGGGCGCCATCAACGACATTGAAGCCGTATCGCACGCCGTCCGTGGCCGTGCTGAAGGCGCCATCTTGCACACAGACGCAGTGCAAGCCGCATGTTGGATTGACTTGCGCACTGTGTGGCCACATGTAGATGTCATGACATTGTCAGCGCACAAATTTGGCGGACCCAAAGGTGTTGGAATCATGGTGGTACGCGAAGGTGTCACGTTAGAGCCGTTAATTCTGGGTGGCGGACAAGAACGTGATCGCCGAAGCGGAACTCACAACGTGGCGGGAATCGTTGGCACTGCGGTCGCGTTACGTGTCACCGATGAGCAACGTTCAGATGAAGTACGTCGTGTGCGTCAGTTGCGTGACTCGTTAGTTCAGCAACTCACATCACGCATCGACTGTGCAGTCGCAACACTTCCAGAAGGAACTGGTAGCGCTGGAACCGCACATGTGTGTCTTGATGGATTAGAGAGTGAATCGCTGCTGTACCTATTGGACACAGCTGGTGTCTGTGTGTCTGCGGCATCGGCATGTGCAAGTGGGGCTATGGAACCATCGCACGTGTTGGAAGCTATGGGTGTGCCGGCGTCACGAATCAAAGGGTCATTGAGGTTTAGTTTGGGTCACACAACAACCGATAGCGATATTGCCAAGGCGGTTGATGCAACGGTGATGGCTGCAGAGAGATTGTTGGCGGTAAAGAAATGAAAATCTTGGTGGCCATGTCTGGCGGAGTCGACTCATCTGCTGCTGCGCTCATTCTCAAAGAACAGGGTCACGAAGTTGTTGGTGTCACAATGCGTTTGTGGGGCGGCGAGAGCGACACCGGATGCTGTTCTGTCTCAGATGTAGACGATGCTCGTCGCGTTGCGCAACAAGTTGGTGTTGATCACTTGGTCTTTAATTTCTCAGAAGACTTCAATCAGCATGTTGTTGAGCCATATGTTGCCTCGCACGTTGCAGGCACAACGCCAAACCCGTGCATTGAGTGCAATCGCCACCTGAAGTTCGACCGCCTTATTGAACGTGGACGCACTCTTGGGTTTGATGCGGTTGCAACAGGGCACCATGCGCGCATTGTTGAATTCAATGGTCGTCCACGACTTGCTCGTGGTGAAGATGCACAAAAAGACCAAAGCTATGTCGTGCACATGCTGGCAGGCGCAGATCTTGACTACGTGTTGTTCCCCGTGGGCAACATGGAAAAGTCAGAGGTACGCAAAGAAGCTGCGCGTGCGGGTTTGCGCACCGCGTCAAAGCCTGACAGTCAAGACGTGTGCTTCATTGGTTCCACCATTGGCCGCGCCGGATTTCTAGAGCCGCGACTCACGTTCAACACCGCAGATGTTGTTGACGGCGATGGAAACAAAGTGGGTGAAGTGCCTGCGGTGGAATTGGTGACGTTGGGTCAGCGCCGCGGACTTGGTCTTGGTGGCGGCGACAAGCGATATGTGGTGGCAGTAGATGTGCCATCGCGTCGAGTCACAGTGGGCGATGAAGCGCAACTGTTTGTATCCGAAACTCAGATTGGTTCGCTGGTATGGCCGCACGCCGACGACGAGGAATATGTGTTGTCTCACGACGTGCTGGTGCAAGGCAGTGCGCATGGCGAACGTTCATCAGCACAGGTGCGTAAAACAGGCAACGGATATTCGTTGATGTGGGCTCGTCCAACTCGTCGAATTGCACCAGGGCAAACAGTGGTGTTCTACGACAGCAGTGACACTGTTGTTTTGGGTGGCGGCATCGTTATAGCGTGATTGCATCACGCGCAGCATGAAGTCTGCGTGGAGCAACACTGAACGTTGTTACGTGAAGCGCCTCGGTTGTTCCGAGAATCTTTGCGGTAATGCGAGACAACACAATTTTGTCTGCCTCACGTAGTTGCACTGCAAGTCGCGGTCCGGCAACTCCACCAGTGAAGTCTGCTGATTCGCCGGCTTCTGCGACTGTGGTGAGAGAAGAAATTTTCGAGCGCGGGGACATCACCGTCTCTGCGAGAACGAGGTGATCATGCACAACAATTCCTGCTGGAACAATGACCAGCCAGCGACGTGAGTGACGATGAAGAAGTTTCGGAACTCGTGTAGCAAGAACAGCACCTACAACAAGAAGTGGTACACCAACAACAAACTGTTCATTTGTTGTATACAGCGTTCCGCCGATCAGCGAGAAACTCAAGATGCTCCACGCGATGGCAGTGGGCAGCATTTGGGGTACTGGAGTTTTCAAAGCGAATCGTTTTTCCTCACCGTATGCACCGCCTTGCACCATGAGATCTGCAAAGAGTGGTGAGAATCCAATAATGAGCGCAACAAGTGATGCAAAGACCGCGACGGGGGAGACAGCAACAAATGAGCCCACCACTGCGATTGGAGAGATGCATCTCATAACTGTGAGTGACAGCGGAGACGGAACAAGTAGTGCCACGGCCGTCACCACCCACAACGCCCAGCCCCACGACAA
>CAZRHK010000054.1:0-10667 GCA_964599815.1 uncultured Bifidobacterium sp.
AAGTAAAGAATTGCTTAAACCTGTTGGGAATCTGCGCGTGCTGGCAGGAATTTCAGCGCAAAAAGTGAACCCACGAGGGCCATTCCTGCTGTCACCAAACAAGCAGTGGAAAAACCATGCATAAACGAATCGCTGACTGCGGTGAGCACCGCCGATTGCGCCTCTGCTGGCGACTGTTGCGCAACGAAATACGCAGCACCAACCGACTCTTGTGCCGCTTCATACGCTCCATTTGGCAATGCATTGACCAATCCGGGAAGTGCTGTAAATCGCTCAATCAACTTTGGTGTGTACAAGCTGACGAACACCGAACCCACCACCGCAACTCCGAGTGTTCCACCAACTTCTCGTGCAATGTCATTCACTGCGGATCCAACACCAGCTTTTTCGCGTGGCAATGATCCCATGACCGATTCAGTTGATGGCGATGTCACAAGAGATAGTCCGTTGGCCATGAGCACCATGCCGATAACAACGTGACCCCAGTAAGAACTGTCTGCATCCATTCGCGACGCAACGATGAAACCAATACACATGTTCAATAACCCGAGAGCAACTACTCGTTTTGTTCCAAACTTCAAGGCTGCACGTGCGGCAAATGGTGCAGTGACACCAGCACCAACAGCAAATGGAATGGTGTGAATACCTGCGCTCAGGGTGTCGTAACCGCGGACGAATTGGAAGTACTGCGTCACAAGGAATGTGAATCCAAAGAGACAAAAGAATGCGATTCCAATGCTTCCCGTGGCCGCACTAAATCGTGCACTCTTGAAGAACGACACCTCAAGAAGTGGTTCATCTTTCGACATTTCCACACGTACAAACAGCACTAATGCAAGTGCCGCAATTACAAAACCGGCATTTGATTCAAGGCTCCCCCAGCCCCAGTGTGGTGACTCAATAACTGTGAACACCAAAGCGGAAATTGCAATCACCGACAACAAGAAACCAGTTTTGTCTAGTGAATGAGCGTTCTCATTTTTTGAGTTGGGAATAATGCGCGAGCCAATTAGCAACGCGATTGCAACAATGGGAATGTTGATGAGAAAGACCGAACCCCACCAGAAGTGTTCCAACATGAATCCACCAGCGACGGGCCCGAATGCCACTGCCATGCCAGAGACTGCA
Source organism: uncultured Bifidobacterium sp. (assembly GCA_964599815.1). Classification (GTDB taxonomy): domain Bacteria; phylum Actinomycetota; class Acidimicrobiia; order Acidimicrobiales; family Ilumatobacteraceae; genus UBA2093. Next base: position 1,129 of record CAZRHK010000054.1, read on the forward strand.
GACCACAAACCGATGGCCTTTGCGCGCTCAATGGGATCAATGAAGATGTTTGTGATGATGGCGAGAGTTGCAGGGAACACAAGTGCGGCACCAATACCCATAGCGCCACGCCAGAAAATGAGTGATCCAGATGAATCTGTAAATGCTGCGATGCCACTACAGATGGCAAACAACACAAGACCGATTTGCAGAACCGGCTTGCGGCCGTATCGATCACCGATGCCTCCACCAGCTAGTAACAGCCCGGCGAAGACCAATGCATATGAATCAACAATCCACTGCAGTGATGTGGTGGATGCATTCAATTCTCGTTGCAACGTTGGCAACGCCACATTGATGATGAGGTTGTCGACAACAACAAGGAAAACGCTGACGCTGAGGATGGCCAGGATGAGCCAGCGGCGGGCATAGACCTGTTCGGAAGGGAGTGCAGAATTCATACTTGACATTGTCTAACAAAACTGCTTGACAATGTCAAGATGTCTTGTAAAGTCCTCATTCATGGCAACGAAACGGAGCAAAAGCGAGTCCGAGGGGGATGGAATCGATGTTCGGCGTGCCGTTCTCGACGGAGCCCTTGACATCATCGCCACAGAAGGCCCCGAAGCTGTCTCTATGCGCGAGGTTGCCAGACGTGCAGGCGTTAGCCACCAAGCTCCGTATCACTACTTTGGAGATCGCGCCGGAATTTTTGCTGCAATTTCGGAAGAAGGTTTTCGCAACTTCACGAATGAATTTCGCACTGCACTTGATCTGCCTGGAGATATTGCATCAAATTGTTTACGTGCCTACGTCTCGTTTGCGGTGACCCACAAAGGGCACTACCGCGTGATGTTCCGTTCAGACATTTGTGGCATTCGTACTCATGACAACACCATGAGCGCCGCCGACGAAGCGTTTCTCTCATTGCTTGATTTGGCCGAAGCAGTTGATCCAGAGCGAGACCCCGCAAATGCAATGCCACTACCAATTGCTCTGTGGGCACAAGCGCACGGTCTAGCAACACTGATTATTGATAGTCCTCTTCTGGACAAACTGCCCCCTAACTCAGACATCGACGAACTCATCAGCGCCGTCGCCCAACTCACAACGTGGAGCAAAAATGAAAACAAGTCCTAATCCATTCCTGTCTGGAAATTTGGCGCCAGTTCTGGAAGAAGTCACGGAAACCAACTTGCGTGTGACTGGAACAATTCCGCCACAACTAGATGGTCGCTACGTGCGCAACGGACCAAACCCATTCGGTCCCGTTAATGAAAAGAAGTACCACTGGTTCACAGGTGACGGAATGGTGCACGGCATTCGATTGCGTGATGGAAAAGCGGAGTGGTATCGCAATCGTTGGGTGCGCGATGTAAAGCTTGCCGACCGTATGGGAGAACCTGCTCCCCCATCAGATTGGCCTGCAGATCACAACACGTTCGCCGCAAACACCAACGTGATTCAACACGCTGGAAAGACCTTCGCAATTGTTGAAGCAGGCTCTCCGCCAGTTGAGTTGAGTTTCGACTTAGACACCGTGAAGATCTCCAACCTCAACGGAACGCTCCCCATGGCATTTTCTGCGCACCCAAAACGCGATGCACAGACAAATGAATTGCATGTCATGACCTATTGGTGGGGTTGGGGCAATCAGGTGCAATACGTGAAAGTTGATGCAACCGGGAACGTTTCTCAGACAGTTGATATTCCACTTCCTGGTGGACCCATGATTCACGACACATCCATCACCGGGAAATACATCTTGGTGTTTGACTTGCCGTGCGTGTTCAACATTGACGCCGCAATGAACGGCGCGAGCCTCCCCTACTACTGGGACAATAATTACGAGGCGCGAATCGGATTGCTACCGCGCAATGGAACTGCCGCCGATATTTCATGGGTGTCTATTAATCCGTGTTACATCTTTCATCCAATGAACTCATACGACCTTCCCGATGGTCGTGTTGTGCTGGATGCTGCGCGACATCCGAAAATGTTCGATCGCGAACGTCGTGGACCAAGCGAAGGTCCATCCACATTGGTGCGATGGATTCTTGATCCCGTCACGGGTCAATCCACCGAAGAAGTCTTAGACGACAGACCGCAAGAGTTCCCTCGCATCAACGAATCACTCGTTGGTCTGCAGAATCGCTTCGGCTACTCAGCAGGAATTGCAGAAGGTTTCGCTCAAGACGTACTTATTAAGGCCGATCTCGACAAAAAGAGCTTTATTGCGCGAACAGATGCAAACAAGTTTGGATATGGCGAACCGGTGTTCATTCCTCGCACAGACGACACTGTGACAGCAGCAAACGAAGACGACGGCTATGTCATGGCACTGCGTCAGAACATTGAGACTGAACTCTCTGAATTGGCCATCTTTGACGCCCGTGCTTTCACCGACGAGCCGGTGGCAGTCGTTCATCTCCCTGTTCGAGTTCCCAACGGTTTCCACGGTAATTGGATGCCAATTAACCAATAAATACAGGCGTATCTAATTCCCGACTATTTGTGTCGGGAATTGACAGATTTCCCCTTATGCTGTGGTCACTAATCCCCCACAGAAGGAGACTCCCATGACCGTTCGTCTTGGCGATACCGCACCAGATTTCACTGCTGCAACAACTCAGGGAACAATCAATTTTCATGAATGGCTTGGCGATTCATGGGGCGTGTTGTTCAGCCACCCGAAAGACTTCACACCGGTATGCACCACCGAACTTGGTTACGTTGCTCGCATCAAGCCAGAGTTCGACAAGCGCAATGTAAAGGTCATCGGATTGTCTGTTGACCCAGTTGATTCACACGAAAAGTGGGAAGCTGACATTGCTGAAACACAGGGAACACCAGTGAATTTCCCAATGATCGGTGACTCAGACAAGAACGTGTCGAACCTGTACGACATGATTCACCCAAATGCCAGCGACACCATGACCGTTCGCTCGGTATTCATCATTGGTCCGGACAAAAAGATCAAGTTGAGCATCACCTACCCAGCGTCTACCGGTCGCAACTTTGAAGAAATTCTTCGCGTCATTGACTCACTGCAATTGACCGCAAAATTCAAAGTTGCAACGCCAGCCAACTGGACAGATGGTGACGACGTCATCATTGGTGCAGCTGTGTCCGACGATGAAGCAAAGACACTCTTCCCACAGGGTTGGAAGACAGTAAAGCCGTACCTTCGCGTCTTGCCACAACCTAAATAACCTGCATTTTTATTGACTTTTAGTGCTGTCGGAGTTGGGTCTATGACCTGACTCCGACAGACTTGTTTTATGACCTCCCCCACCCTCACGATTGCCGCATCGGCAAAGAACGCCACCAAGAAATACGGAAAAGATGAAGGTGTGGTGTACGCCCTCAATGATGTCTCCGTTGACTTCTATAGCGGGCAGTTCACCGCCATCATGGGGCCAAGTGGTTCTGGAAAATCCACGTTGATGCATTGCATCGCCGGTCTCGACGAACTCACCGAGGGCACAGCAGTCATTGACAATGTGGAGTTGTCAGAATTGAATGACAAGAGCTTGACCCAGCTGCGTCGAGAGAAGATTGGTTTTATCTTTCAGTCATTCAACTTGGTACCAACACTCACAGCAGACGAGAACATTCGCCTGCCTCTCATGCTTGGCAACAACAAAGGCGACGAGCAGTGGATTCAAAAAGTCATCTCCACAGTTCACTTGAACGATCGCCTCTCGCATCGCCCTAGTGAGTTGTCTGGCGGACAGCAACAACGTGTCGCCGTTGCACGCGCACTTGCAAGCCAACCGCGCATCATTTTGGCTGATGAACCAACGGGAAACCTGGACTCCACCACTGGCACTGAAATCTTGAAATTCATGCGCAAGGCTGTTGATGAATTGGGTCAAACAATTGTCATGGTCACACACGACCCCGTTGCTGCTGCATACGCGGATCGCATTGTGTTCTTGGCAGACGGAAAAATCGCTGGCGAGATGCTGGAGCCAACGGCTGAAAAAGTTCTCGACCGTATGAAGAGCCTCGGCAACTAATCACATGTTTCGTATTGCATTGAAAAGCATCTTGGGTCGCAAGGCCCGATTGGTGCTCACCTCTCTTGCCGTCATCTTGGGAACGGCGTTCTTGTCCGGAACATCTGTGTTTTCGGCAACGCTTGACCGCACGTTCAACAACTTGTTTGAAGACGTCTTTAAGAACATTGATGGCTATGTGCGTTCCACCCAAGTAGTGGAAGGCGACTTCGGGCTTATTGAACGTCAACGCATTCCGGCCGACGTGGTCGACAAGGTTCTTGCTGTTCCCGGCGTCAGCGACGCCGTTCCAGACATCCAAGCCTTTGCACGCATAGTTGGAAAAGATGGCAAGCCAATCGGTACAGAAGGTGCCGGCCCACCAACATTTGGCAGTGTTGCTGTTGAGTTTGAAGGTGCGCTTTGGACTATCGCCGAAGGAAAATTTCCCAAGGGACCTAACGAAGTTGCACTAGATGAAGGTTCAGCCAAAAAAGCTGGCTATGTCATTGGTGACACCGTCAAGGTTGTTGCGCAGTCTGGTAGTCGTTCCTTCACCATGGTGGGTATTGCGTCCTATGGCGATGTTCGCTCGCCAGGTGGTGCAACATTTGCACTCTTCGATGTTGACACTGCTGCAGAGTTCCTTGGCAAGCCTGGTTTTGTTGACGCAATTCTTGTTGTGGGCGATGGAACACGCTCAGATGAAGAACTTGCGACAGACATTGACGCAATCTTTGAACCAAATCAAAAGATTGAAACCTTGACTGGTGCCGAAATCACGAAAGAAACGCAGGACGATATTGGTGAAGCACTGTCGTTCTTCAGCATCTTCCTCACCTTCTTCAGCTTCATTGCTTTGGGCGTTGGAAGCTTCGTGATCTACAACGTGTTCTCCATTAGTGCTGCTCAGCGTCAGAGAGAGAACGCACTACTTCGTGCCCTTGGTGCAAACAGAAGCCAAATCACTCGTTCAATGCTGATTGAATCCATCGTGGTCGGCCTTGTTGGCTCGCTTCTTGGTTTCGTCGGTGGTCTGGGAATTTCAAAACTGCTGTCCGTTGCACTCCCAGCGTTAGGAATAGATCTTCCAAGCGGTGGGCTTGTGGTCACATCGTCCATTCTCATCAACACCGTTGTTGTCGGCCTCGTTGTCACCGTGTTGTCCGCAGTGCTTCCTGCACGTCGTGCTGGCAAAGTACCGCCGCTTGCAGCCATGCGTGCAACTGCTATTGAAACTGCAGGACCTGGACGCGTCCGTTTGTTCTGGGCCCTTGGATTCATTGTCCTTGGGTTCGTCACAATTGGTGCGGTTATTGGCGGAGCATCCAATAACTTCCTCGGCCTCGGCGTGTTGTTGGTGTTCATTGGAACCATCGTGATTGGACCATCCATTGCGCGTCCTGTTGCAATGTTCTTGGGCCGTCCAGCTGAGGCCTTACGAGGTGTCACTGGGCAAATGGCTCGTCAGAATGCCGCACGTAATCCAAAGAGAACTTCCCGCACATCTGCACCCGTTCTCATTGGCGTTGCGCTAGTGACTGCCGTATCGGCTCTTGCTGCCAGCATTAACGGACAAATTTCCGACATCTTCACCGAGCAGTTCAAAGGTGATTACGCCATCAGCACCAGTGCCCAGGGATTCGGTGGTCTCAGCCCAGACCTTGCTACCTCGTTGTCAGAGATTGATGGCGTCGACGATGCCACCGGAATTGGCACCGTGCTCACAAAAATTGATGGCAAGGGGCGCACACTCACAGTGATTACGCCAGCCACCATTGAGGGTAATTACGACATTGGTCTTGTCAATGCTGACTACTCGGCGCTGGACAAAAACGGCATTTTTATCTCTGAATCATTGGCAGAGAGAGACGGATTGACAATTGGTTCCACCATTCCTGTCACGTTCGGCGATGGCGTCACTAGAGATCTCACGGTTCGTGCGTTGTACACGCATGATGACCTTGCCGGTAATCGTGTTGTCAGTCGCGAGACGTTTGCTGGAACCACGGTGTCTAGTTTTGACTTCTCTGTTTACGTCACGCTTGAGAAAGATGCGGACAGCGCAAAAGTGAGAGCTGCGCTCCAAAAAGCAATAGACGAATATGGCCAAGGAAAACTGTTGTCGAAAGATGAATACATCGATGAACAAGCAGGACAGGTCAACCAGCTACTCGGTTTGATTTATGGTCTGCTTGCATTGTCGGTCATCATCGCCATCGTGGGCATCATCATCACGTTGTTGTTGTCAGTGTTTGAACGTCAACGCGAAATTGGTTTGTTACGTGCAGTAGGAATGACTCGATCACAGGTACGCACTACTGTTCGCTGGGAAAGCGTCATTACGTCTTTACTTGGTGCGGTGCTTGGAATCGTTCTCGGTATCGGACTTGGCTGGGTCATTGTGTACGCATTGCGCGACCAAGGGCTCACATCGTTCCAAATTCCAGTGAATTCCACCATCTTCATCATGGTGATGTCATTTGTTGTCGGAGTTCTTGCCGCGGTGTATCCGGCATGGCGCGCCACCAAAGTAGACATGCTTGATGCTTTGAACACCAACTGACATGAAAACACCGCGCGACATCACGCCTGAGATGCTGGCGTTTCTACAGGAATATCACTTGGCATCTCTCACAACTATGCGTGCCGACGGAAGCCCGCATGTGGTGCCCGTTGGTTTCTCATACGACCATGAATCACACACGGTTCGAGTCATCACGTTTGCATCGTCACTGAAATACAAGAATGCACTGCGTGGCGGCAGAGCTGTTGTCAGCCAGGTTGATGGCGGACGGTGGCTCACACTGGAAGGCGCAGTGAGTGGAACCGATGACCCAGTACGAGTTGCGGCCGCAGTCAATGGTTACGCCGCGCGTTACAGACAGCCAGGTGAACGCGAAGACCGCGTAGCAATAGAGATTGCTGTTGATCGCATCATGGGTCGCGCATAAGCGCAGAAAGTGTTGACGGTTTACGACGCAGGTCGTGAACGCAAAATGTCGCTGACGAATTGTGAACCAGCCGGATGCGGGTCGATGGTGCGAGCAATGGGGTCACTATCGTCGCGTTCTGGGTAGGGCTCACATCCAACCTGACAACCAGGGCACCAATACAGCAAGCGTGCCATTTCGCCCATTTTTGTAAGGCGAATGACGTCTCCACAACGAACACATTTCTGACCATTGCGTCCATAAACAGCAAGGCCGCCAGGAACATCTGGAGCCGTCACACGAACGGGCGAGTTTAAGTTGGCGCGCAGTTGAGTTGCAGATGTAAGAACCAAGTCGAGACATGTTGATTGCGGAACATTCGACACTTTTGCCCACGGATGAATTCCGCATGCCCACAACACCTCGCAACGAAAGACATTGCCAACACCACTCATCACGCGTTGGTCTAGCAAAGCTTCAGCAATAGTTGCGTCGGGATTGTCGTAGTGAAACAAGCGTGCAGCACATTCATGCAAGTCTGCATTTTCGTTACACAAATCTGGACCTAAACGACCAGACCGTGGATGTCGTGTTTGATCGAACTCGCGATACGTCTCCACGATTGGTGCGTTAAAGCACACCGCAACCCATTCATCGGTTTCAATGATGACTCGTGCTTGATGACGACGCTTACGCCATTTCTCACCAGGGTGATACAAGTGCCATGACCCTGTCATTCGCATGTGTGTATGCAGAATGATTCCATCGTCAAAAAAGATTTCGAGATGCTTGCCGTGGCTTTCCACTCTCTCTACGGCGGCGCCTGGTCGCGGTGAAGGACCAACTAATCGTGGAGCCGTGAATGAAGAGACAGTTCTCCCAACTAACGCTGTTCGCAACGCTGCGGCTGCGCGATAGATGGTGTCTCCCTCGGGCACACCGACAGAGTAGTTCAGGGAAGCTGGCCGACAGATGCAAGAGCCAAGCGAATCAAGCGATCGTGACCACTTGTCATTTCACGAATGACTTCTGTACTCACTGCTTGTTCTGGCGTGAACCATGCAAGATCGAGAGCTTGTTGTGTGGGGTGACACTCGCCAGTGACCGGCACCACAAACGCAAGGCTGACCGCATGATGACGTGGGTCGTAAAAGCCAGAAATTGATGGATCTTGGAAATACTCCACCACGGTAAACGGCGATGGTTCTGGCGGAATCCGCGGGAATGCCATGGGGCCCAAATCTTTTTCCAGATGTCGCATGAGGGCGTCGCGAATTCGCTCGTTCAGGAGAACTCGACCAGATACCACCATGCGGCTAATGGTGCCGTCTGCAGCTTGGCGAAGCAGCATGCCCACGTGGGTGACTTTGCCATCGGGATCGGTGCGAACGGGCACTGCATCTACATACACCAACGGGACCTGGTTACGAACGGCCTGGATGTCTTCTGGGTTCAACCAGGCGTGTTGGGTGTCGGTCTGCTCGCTCATTCCCGCCGAGATTACTATGCGATTTTCACCACTCTGTTGATACGTATTTGGTCTCGAGGAATGCCAGAAGGCCTTCGTGGGCGCCCTCGCGACCAAGACCCGATTCCTTCACGCCACCAAAGGGTGCAGCGGGGTCAGATACCAGTCCCCTATTCAGACCCACCATGCCTGTCTCTAATTGCTGCGCCAACCGCATGCCACGCCCAATGTCGCGTGTGTAGAGATACGACACCAATCCGTGCTGAACGCCATTGAACAAGGGCATCGACTCCTCTACTGAGTTGATGCGAACAATTGGCGCAACCGGACCAAATATTTCCTCCGCAAGGATCGGGTTATCTGGCGCCACATTCGTGAGAACAGTTGCGTCAACTCCGTGCATGGGAGATGGTGAGATACCACCGCCACACGCAACAACTGCTCCGTGGTCTACAGCAACGCGAATCAACTGTTGCACTCGTTGTTGTTGAGCAAAGCTCACAAGAGGTCCCAAGGTCACGCCATCTTCTAAACCACTACCCAAACGAAGTGCAGACATACGTGTCACGAACTTGTCGACGAATTCGTCATGCACAGACGAGTGAACATAGAAACGATTTGCTGCGGTACACGCAGCCCCGCCGTTGCGCATCTTGGCAATCATTGCGCCATCAATGGCTGCATCAATATCTGCGTCGTCACACACAATGAATGGTGCGTTACCACCCAACTCCATTGAGCAATTCACAATTCGCTGAGCGGCTTGCGACAACAACAACGACCCAACTCGAGTACTCCCCGTGAACGACAATTTCTTCACATAGCCAGACTCCAACAGAGCTTGCACAGCTTCTCCCGGTGGGTCGGGTGTTATCACCTGCACAACATCTTTTGGAACTCCGCACCGATGCAAAATATCCACCACCGCAATTGCAGTAAGTGGCGTCTCCGACGCAGGTTTCAAAACAACTGTGCATCCGGCCGCTAATGCAGGGCCAATTTTGCGCGTTGCCATAGCTGCTGGAAAATTCCACGGCGTGATGCATAAGGCCACGCCTACTGGTTCTCGCGTAATTGCAAACCAATGAGACCCATTTGGGGCTTTGCGCAAATCTCCATCTACGCGCACTGCCTCTTCGCTGAACCAGCGAAAGAACT
>CAZRHK010000055.1:0-309 GCA_964599815.1 uncultured Bifidobacterium sp.
CTGCAGGCGACTCTGACATTCGTTGACTAATTGCAGACGCCACTACATCTCGAGGGGCAAGGTCTTCTTGTGGATGCACACCCTTCATCACGCGCTGGCCAGCTGCGTCGAGAAGAATTGCTCCTTCGCCACGTACTGCTTCGCTGATGAGTGCTTGTTGACCTGTTGCATCGGGTCCGCACCACAACACTGTGGGATGAAATTGAATGAACTCAAGATCTTGCGCTTCTACGCCAGCTCGTAATGCCAAAGCGATTCCGTCGCCAGTGACCGCAGGAGGATTTGAAGTAGATGCGTACACCTGGCCAT
>CAZRHK010000055.1:341-10471 GCA_964599815.1 uncultured Bifidobacterium sp.
CAGACTGATCCAACATGGCTACTTTTACGCCAGCGACCGCACGTTGACCAGAGGCGGTTTTACCAACAACCACATCGAGAGCAAACGCACGCTCCACAACGTGAACGCCAGAGTGTCGAACCGACTCATCAAGAGTTCGTTGCACTTCCGCCCCAGATTGGTCACCACCTGCGTGCACAATTCGACGATGCGAGTGTCCGCCTTCTCGGGTTAATGCAATTTCACCAGTGATTTCGCTTGGGTCGAATGCCGCACCCAACTCCATGAGGTAACGAATTGCCGTTGGCGCCTCTCGCACCAATGTTCTCACCGACTCTTCATCACACAGACCTGCACCGGCTTCCAATGTGTCCGAGACATGATTTTCTAATGAGTCATTGGGATCGAGAACTGCAGCAAGTCCACCTTGCGCCCAGTTGGTGCTTCCCGCATCCAACGTGTCTTTCGTGACAAGAACAACTTCGCGCACGGGGCGCAATGCGAGAGCAGCAGACAAACCTGCTGCACCTGAACCGAGAATGACGACGTCTGTTTCTACCGTCCACGTTGGTTCGGGAGCAGCCAGAGCACGCGGAACGTGATTATTCGCCGACACGAGATGGAGTACCGATTGCAATCATTCGTTCAACAGATTGACGCGCACGGTCTGCAATGTCTCGCGGCACATCAACCACATCTGTGCCGTGCAAAAGTGCATGCTCTAACTTTTCAGGCGTAATCATCTTCATGTACTTACACACAGCAGCACGATTAACTGGCTGGAAATCTGTAGTCACATTCACTTTGCGCAACTGATGAATCATTCCGGTTTCTGTTGCAACGAGAACCTTCTTCGCCTTGGTTGCGCGAGCCGCATCTAACATTCCGCCAGTGGAAAGAATGTGAGTGCGCTCTTTTGGCACAACACCTTCAGATGCCAAATACAACGCACTTGTCGCACATCCACATTCGGGATGAACGAAAAGTTCTGCTTCGGGTTCTGCTGCCACCATGGCCTTTAGTTCAGATCCGTTAATGCCAGCGTGAACGTGGCATTCGCCCATCCAGATGTGCATGTTGTTGCGCTTCGTCATGCGTTGAACATGGGCGCCAAGGAACTGATCTGGGCAAAACAGAATTTCAGTGTCGGCAGGAATTGACTGGACAACTTCCACTGCATTTGAACTGGTGCAACAAATGTCTGTTTCAGCTTTCACTGCTGCAGTTGTGTTGACATAACTAACTACAACTGCACCAGGGTGTTGCGCTTTCCATTCACGAAGTTGATCTGCTGTGATGGTGTCGGCCAATGAACAACCGGCACGTTCGTCGGGAATGATGACTGTTTTGTCGTACGACAGAATCTTGGCGGTTTCAGCCATGAAGTGAACGCCACAGAAAATGATGGTGGACTGCGGAACACTGGCCGCAATTCGTGAGAGGGCTAGCGAGTCGCCAACATGATGCGCTACGTCTTGAATCTCGGGCACCTGATAGTTGTGCGCAAGGATGACTGCGTCTTTTTCTTCAGCGAGTGCGCGAATGCGCGATGACCACTGTGGGTCGAGAGTTGATGTCACATAAAAAAGGCTAGGAGCGATTTTTCCCATTTGCGCCATTGTGAAACTGCACACAAGCCTCTTCTACTTTGTGAACAGATGCACATCACTTATTCAGTAGGCGCAGGCAAATTGATGGGCGGGTCGAACCAGAACGAGGTAATCGCATCGGCCAACGAACCAGTGGCAGAACCTGGGTCTGTCACAACATCGTCTGGCTGATCTGCAAATCGCAACACGCTGGCCACTCCATGATCGGCAACGACAACAACCAATCGAACCCGTCGCCGTAATGCATGCTCGCTTGGCGCGCCGTCCACTGACCCATCTGGCCCGAGTGGGGCCGCCCACCCTGTAGTCACAATTGCGGCTGCGTCGAACATACGCGCCAATGCGCTTGATGGAGAGTCTAACAATTCATAGACGTCTGGGTGCTGAGCTAGCGAACAGAGATTGGGTTGCGTCGCTGGTCTATCTGCACAGTTGATTCCGTACAAACGTGCTCCCGGCAATTCGAAGGTGTCCAACAATTCGTGGAGTTTTCCTTCAACGCCTTGAGCAATATCCATGATGTCTGCGAGAACTGTTGGAGGTTGTGGCATGTCTTCATTCATGCCGCCATGTGCGCTTGTTTACGAATGTGCAGGAAACGCAGTTTGAACGTAATCAGAAAGAGTTCGTGCAGCTTTGGCAACCACTGAGCCGTATTTTGCGCCAGGAGTGCGCGTCATTCGTTCTAACGGACCCGACACAGAGAATGCAGCGACTATCTCACCGTTTGAATTCGTGATTGGTGAACTCACCGATGCCACACCTTTGACGCGTTCTTCTACTGAATCAATCCAGCCAGCAGAAGACGTTTTTGCACCAGCGAGTGCTTTGCCCGCTGAGCCACGAGTTAAAGGGAACAATGCGCCTTCAGGAACAATCCATCGCAGTCCGTTGGGAGATTCCAACGACACCACGCAACGGCGCCCATCTGTTTCAGGAACAAATACTTGAACGCTCTCGCCGGTTTTATCCCGAACTTCTGTTGCCACTTCTCTCGCCCGCTCAAGAAATGGAAACTGCAAAGTTGCTGCACGGCCAAGACCAGCCAATGTTGGACCCACGCAATACAGACCAGCATCGTTTCGTCGAACTGCACCGTGGTGCTCTAACGCAGCCAGCAAACGATGGCATGTTGCACGCGGGATTCCCGTTGCATCGACTGCTTCGTTGAGAGAAAGGGGTCGTGTGACAAGTGCGTTCATTACAAGAAACGCTTTGTCAAGAACTCCGACCCCTGATACGCTGTCCATTGTGTGGGAAGCATATCCCATATATTGAGACAACGCACACTGCGATTCCGAAAGGATCCATATGTCGACACCATTAACACTTCCTCAGAAGGTGTGGGACCAGCACGTCGTTCACCGCGCAGATGGCGAAGCTGACCTTCTCTACATTGACTTGCACCTGGTGCATGAAGTCACCAGTCCACAAGCATTTGATGGTCTGCGTTTAACCGGTCGACCACTTCGTCGTCCCGACCTCACTGTTGCAACCGAAGACCACAACGTTCCAACGGCAGACATTCATCTTCCAATTGCCGACCCCATCTCTGCTCGTCAAGTGCAAGTACTTCGCGATAACGCAAAGGAGTTTGGTTTCACTCACTTCCCCATGGGAAATGATCGTCAAGGAATCGTGCACGTCATTGGACCAGAGCAAGGTCGCACGCTTCCTGGAATGACCATTGTCTGCGGTGACAGCCACACAGCAACACACGGTGCATTCGGTTCGCTGGCATTCGGCATTGGAACCAGCGAAGTAGAACACGTTCTTGCAACGCAGACACTGCCGCAGTCACGTCCGAAGTGGATGTCTGTCACGGTTGATGGCGATGTTCCAGAAGGTGTCACAGCAAAGGACATCATCCTTGCCATCATCGGCAAGATTGGAACCGGCGGCGGAATCGGCCACGTTATTGAATATCGCGGTTCTGCTATTCGTGCGTTGTCAATGGAAGGCCGTATGACAGTGTGCAACATGAGCATCGAGGCCGGAGCGAAGGCTGGCTTGATTGCACCAGACGAAACAACGTTTGAATACCTGAAGGGTCGCGAGCACGCACCAAAAGGTGCCGATTGGGACGCAGCAGTTGCAGCGTGGAAAGAATTGAAGACAGATGATGGTGCCAAGTGGGATAAGGAAGTCTTTATTGACGCTTCCACATTGACGCCATATGTCAGCTGGGGAACAAACCCTGCGCAAGTTCTTCCCATTGATGGTGTCATTCCATCGCCATCAGATGCTGCAGACGACACCGCAGCAGACACCATTCAACGCGCACTTGAGTACATGGGTCTCACACCCGGAACCAACATGCGAGATGTTCCTGTCGACACCGTCTTTATTGGTTCGTGCACCAACGGCCGCATTGAAGACATTCGTGCCGCAGCCGCAGTGTTGAAGGGACGCAAAGTCACTGTGAAGCGCGCCATGGTGGTTCCTGGTAGTCACGCAGTGCGCGCACAAGCAATTGCTGAAGGCCTTGACAAGATCCTCATTGAGGCAGGCGTTGACTTCCGTGAGCCAGGTTGCAGTATGTGCCTTGCTATGAACCCAGACAAGCTTGCACCCGGCGAGCGTGCCGCAAGTACAAGCAATAGAAACTTTGAAGGACGTCAAGGCCGAGGCGGACGCACTCACCTTGTCTCCCCTGCCGTCGCAGCAGCAACCGCTGTTGCTGGTCATTTCGCAAGCCCAGGAGATTTGAAATGAAATCTGTACGCGTACTCACCGGTCGTGGTGTTCCACTAAAGCGAAGCGATGTTGACACCGACCAAATCATCCCTGCCGACTGGCTGAAGCGAGTTGAGCGCACCGGTTTCGAAGCTGGGTTGTTCAGCACGTGGCGAGACGATCGCAACTTCGTGTTGAACGATGAACGCTTTGCAGGTGCAAGCATCTTGATTGCTGGTCCAAGTTTTGGTGTCGGTTCCTCTCGCGAACATGCGGTGTGGGCCATTCAGCAATACGGTTTCGATGCGGTGATTGCACCAAGCTTCAGCGACATCTTCCGTAACAACTGCACAAAGAATGGTTTGGCACCAGTTGTCTTGCCCTTGTCATCGGTGGAGAAGTTATGGGAACTCGTGGAGACAAACCCTGCAACAGAAATCACTGTCGACATGGAACGCCTGTTAGTGGAAGTGCCATCTGCTGGTTTTAGCGAATCGTTTCCTATGGACGCACCAACTCAGCACCGTTTCTTGAACGGTCTTGATGACATTGGCATCACGTTGACGCATGCGGACAAGATCAGCGAATTCGAAAAATCACGCCCCGCGTGGTTAGCGAAATAGTTCCTTAGTCTTCGTCAGCAACAAAAGGCCAGCGGTCTTGGTTTGCTTCCAACAAGTCATACAACCGGTCGGCAAGACCAGTAGCGCGACGAATGTTTGTGGAGGCTGCGTGCACCAATACGTCTTGTGTTGACACCACGGTCAGGTGTGGTTTCGCACGTGTGATGCCGGTGTACACCAGTTCTCGCGTAACGATTCGAGAAGGCTGCAGTGGCAACACCACCACAGTATGTGCGTATTCGCTTCCCTGACTTTTGTGAATCGTTAGCGCATGCACAGTTTCCACTGGTGGCAGTTTTGTGACAGGAATTCGTCGAATTCCATTTTCGCCCGAGAAAACAGCAAACCGTTGCTGATTGTTGTCTTGACAAATGACACCGATATCGCCATTCGACAAGTCGTTGACGTAATCATTGACGAGGACCATTACCGGACGTCCTACGTACCACTGCCCTTTTGCTCGGGTTCCTAGTTTTCGCTCGATAGTTGAATTCCAACCAGCGACACCAAACTTTCCACGCTTATGAGCGCAAACAAGTTGCAGTTGTCCTCGAAGATCTAACAGGTTCAACATGTCCTCATCGGACGTGGCTGTTAGAGCTGCCTCACACACGTCACGTGCATGCTGCAGAACAACCTTTGCGGTGTCGCTTAATCCTTGTGGATCATCAAGTGGGTTCACCCATGTGAAGCGGGGAAGATCGTTGCCATCCGCATCTACTCCAATTGGATACTCACTATTCAACGACTGCAGCAGAGCAGCCTTATCGTTTTTGTTGATGGCATCACTCAATACTGCAACCGGAGACCCTTCAGGGAATCGATATTTGCCCCGCATGTGATGCACGAACGATGGCCCCATCTCTGATGCCAAGCAGATATCTGCCAGGACACTTCCAGATTCAACACTTGCCAACTGATCCTTATCTCCAACCAGGATGAGAGTGGCCTCTGGTTTTAGTGCTTCAAGCAAATGAACCATCATTGTCAGCGGCATCATTGAGACTTCGTCAACAATCATTACGTCAATATCTAATTGGTCGTCTGCATTCTTTCTATATTGACGTCGACTTGATGGGTTGTACTTCAACAGCTTGTGCACAGTGCTCTTTGGAAGATTGGCGATTCGGGTTCGCACCTCGTCTGAAATCAACACTGAAATCTTGGGATTCTTAAGTGCGTTCTCAAGCGCGAACCTCATGCGCTTAGCCGCCAAACCGGTCGGTGCAGCTAATGAAATAGTGTCCTCACCATTTTCTGGCTGAGATAAATGCTCAATAAGAATTTCAGCAATCGAGGTGGTCTTTCCAGAGCCAGGGCCTCCGGTGATGACCTTCAATCTCCCACTCAACAACATGTCATGAAGGCGAGCTGCCACATAGGACTCTTCAACAAAAGCATTCTCGGCATACAGAGCATGACCATCGAGAACGAATGGAGCACGACATTCTTCTGGAGTCTGTGTCACTAAGAGAGGATGTGCACGCAACACGCTTAACCACTCATCAACAGATCGAAGCCACACCTCTACATCAACGTCAACTTTCTCATCCCACTTCGCAAGTTCTTCAACGCGAATACATGAGTTACCAGTAGTGGGGTTCTCCAAGACAATCGCCAACGCAATACACACCCACGGGTGAGCCTCTGCCGACACATCGTGTAATTCCATGATGAGTCGCGCACTAACAACAGAGTCTTTTGAGACAAGACCGATGGAAATGTAATGATCCACAGACGTTGGAACAGACAAAGATGTTGCAACAGTTCTCATCACGCCACCGCCTTTCGAGAAAACAAATCAGACAATGCGGGCCACAGACCAGACGGTGCCTCCCATGTAAAGACACCATGACGGTCGTCTCCATTTATAGGTGTCCCCTCACCTACCATTCCACGAACGAAGAAGTAAGCGAATCCAGCAATTGCTGCATCGGCGTCCATGTGGGGGCGTGCCCAACGCAAGAATCGATACACACTGACTCCGTAAATCAATGCTTGAAGTGGATAGTCGTGATGTCCCATCTCTTCCAACATTGAAGTTCGTGAATAGCCATCAATCATGGTGTCAACACCATCTCTGTCGAGACGATTTGTTTTGTAGTCAGTGACGTAGAACTTTTGCTCATCGCCGTCTTGAACTCGTAACAATGCGTCAATAGAACCGTTCATTAAGCCGACTAGTTGAGTGTTGAACGTTTGTTCCACGCCATTGAGATACTCCATCAAGATGTCGTTCTCGCGGCCGGCAGCAACTAATGCACTCTTCACCACTCGGCCAATTTCTGACACGGTAACTTTTGCATCGCCGTTGGCCAGACCCATTTCGAATCCGAGTTCGTCGAGTCGGTTTTCTCGCGTGATGTCACGTAGCCGCAAGGAGCCAAGTTGACCGCCCATCGGAGTCTCTAGCGAAAGGACAACACCATCAATAATTTCTTCACGATGTGCAGCAAGTGAACCAACTACAACATCGTTCACCACGCGCTGTACTTCGTTGCGAATGTCGGTAGCTGCAAAATCTATGAGTTCGTACACTTTGTGCATCACAGTGCCGAAATAAGTTCCGCCTGGAACGCGACCCATAGGCATTGATGGAACACCGGGATTGATTGATTCGTCTGAATACCCAGAACGAATTGTGATCACGTCATCATCATCGCCAGAACCGCCACCCGTGGATTCAATATCGGCAACTGGAGAAACTGATTCCCCCCGATGGTTTTTCGTGAGACCGCTGAAAGACAAACGACGATACGTGGTGTCAACTACTCGATTGATCTCGGCTGTAGTTAACTCAATGTCTGTTCTCGTCACTTGTGAATAGGACGGCAACTGAGGAAGCTGCTTGTACGACAAGACTTCAACGCATTTCCCATCGTTAACGTCTGCAATGCGCTCAACGACTGGATCAGTTAAGCGCTCGCCTTTTCCATGGGCATACATGAGGCTGACGTGGTGCTTGGCTCGAGTCATTGCCACGTAGAACAAACGCTTCTTTTCGCCGACTTCCTCATTTTTCCGAACAGACTTGCCCGTTGAGTCTTCGGCATTCAAAATCCAGCCGACATCAATGGTTCTGTTTCTCTGTGGGCTGTCCGCAGATGTTGCAGCGTGGAAGACCGGCGCAGATTGACCTCCTCGTCGCCCCTCCACCTTCCACAAATCGGCAACAACTACAACTGGGAATTCGAGCCCTTTAGATGCATGAACCGTCATGATTTGCACGGCGTCACGGTCGCTTTCCACCCTTCGACTCACAGTTTCGGCAGTGGCGTCAACGTCTACCAGGCGGTCAAAACCTTCAAGAACGGTATCTGCTGTACAGCCCTTACCGCGTGTCTCCGCGTGCAGTAGTTCAATAATGTGAGCAAAATCTGTCTCTCGACGTTCGCCGTCTCGACCGACAACAAGTCTGCCGAGAACTTCTGGATCTCGTCGAAGCTCATGTGCTAAGGCATTGATGCCTTTTCTGCGCAGAACTGTGGCCCACTCAAATACCTTCTGACCATATATCGACAAATCTTTTTCTGAGATTGAACCGACATCCACCAATTGCGCACCAAGAAACACAGTTGCGGCAGCAAGCCTCAATGCTGACTCATCACCTGGTGCGGCCATTGCCCTCAGTAGTCGCCTCACATCCGAGGCCATCACACCCGCCATGACACTTTCAGTACCCGAACTCACTGCAGGGACGTGCAGGCGACGAAGCGCAGTTTCAATCTTGCTTCCATTGGCACGACTAGTTACCAGAACACAGATGTCTTGGGGGCGTAACCCGCGAGATGTCTCACCGTCTTGAATCTTTAGGTTTTGCAACAAGTCGAGAACTCGAACCGCAGCCGGATATGTCACAGACGGCGCTCTGGTCTGCTCTCCAATGTCAACAATTGACAAAGACGGATAATCTCCAATGCTGCTATCGGGTGCACCGTCTCTTGCGGACACCGTGAGGTACGAGATGCCATCACCGAAGGTCTCATTTTTAAAGACCGCATTAAGGGCCTTGATCAACCGAGCGTCACTTCGCCAGTTTCGTGTCAACGTCTGAACTTTGGTGTCGTCCCTGTTCGAGAGATAGGCCTCAACATCGGCGCCGCGGAATCGATAGATGGCTTGCTTGGGGTCGCCGACCGTCACAAGCTTTCGTTCCGTTTCATTAGCGTTGAATGCAGCCCTAAATATTTCCCACTGCAATTGGTCAGTGTCTTGCGCTTCATCAATGATGGCGATTTTGAAACGTGTTCGAAATGCATCAGCGATTGCAGCATCTCCGTGAGGACCCAAGACATCTGCCGTTCTCAGCAAAAGGTCATTGAATGTTGGATCACCGCGAGTGATGTCGGTAACGCGCTTGACACATGTTCGAACCATGTGACGAGTTTGTGCGCCAAAGTCAGAAGAAGTCGCATCACCAGATTCGTCGGTGGTGCCGTTGACAAGAAGCAACGAACGAGGTGATGACAAAGATTCAGTCACCACGCTAACCAGTCGGCTGGAAAAGCTCTTGACATCAGTGATGTTGCCAGCGCCGTTCTTGACAACGTAAGAAATCACTACGGAGTTAACAACATTCTGAATGAGGTCTTTGATATCCGCATCGGTACGGCCCTCGCCAACAACCGGCAAACCAGCCATTGCCATGACGCGAGAGCAAACAGAGTGAATAGTGGAGATTGTTGCGGAGTCAAACTCGCGAATTGCGCGATCTAGGCGTTCAGCGTGCGCCTCTCGATTCGGCCCGTCGAGCGCCTTTGCCAAAACGTCGTTGTCGGCAATGTTGTTGCCTCGTAGTGAATTCTCGAGTGACAACAATTGTCGGCGAATGCGGTCGCGAAGTTCGGCGGCGGCATTTCGGGTGAAAGTGGTAACCAAAATTTCCGAGATTCGAAGATCTGGATGTGTTGCCAATAGAAGGGACACCGCGCCCGCTACGGAATAGGTTTTGCCACTTCCTGCACTTGCTTCAACAGTGAGCCGGTTCTCAATAACGGAATCAACGAGAGAGAATTCAGGAATTGAATGTGGTGTCATGCTCATTTCATTAACCTCCATCCTCCGGTTGAACCATGTTTCACAGGCACTGCTTTGGTGACGTCAAATAAGACGGAGTAGAACGTCGCCATTCGACCGCTTTCATCTTTGTAGACAGTCTCGAAATCAGGAGAAGCGCCGTAGATCACCAATTCTTTCGAGTTTGGATATGTGTAGTCGCCCGCCACAAACTCATCGAACTCGT